>NZ_JBBLZC010000016.1:0-105400 GCF_037908215.1 Benzoatithermus flavus
GACCCGGTCGCCGAGCGTCTGGCCGGTCAGGCCGGCGAGCCGTGCGGCCTCTTCCCGCGGCAGGCCGTCGAGCGCGTCGGCGAGCGCCAGCAGGCGAGCGCTGACGCGCCCGTCGTGCTCGCGGCGGGCAAGGCGGCGCAGCTCGGCCGCGTCATGGTCGGTGCGGATCGACGAGGGTGCGGGCACGGCAGCCTCTCCGAGGACAATGCCGCCGCAACGCCTCGGGCGCCCGGTTGATCCGTCACCAATTCGTCCGGTCGGTATGAGCCCCAATACCGTTCACTTTACGATGATCTTGATGACAGCGGCGAAGTCGATCCGGACGGTCGGCTGCGGGGTTCGGGACCGCAGCTTGTAGCCACTCGTCTTGCGCTTGACCCCGCGTGGTACCCACCAGCCGCGGCGGCTCTCCACGCGCTCCTCCAGGATCTCGGCCAAGACCGCCTCATGCAGGGCGCGCCTGGCCCGAGGGGAAAGGCGCGGCGAACTGCGGCAGCTTGCCGCCGGACCACCCGCACCGGATGCAGGAAGGAGAGCCGGTCCGGATCCTCGCCGGCCCGCAGCGCCGCCGCGTGCATCAGCCCGCGCACAGCGAAGTGCGCCAGGCAGCAGGATCGTGTCCCTGAGCGTGGTGTAACTGGCGTCGGGGCAGCGCGTTCACCGGCCTGGGCCGGGCAGGTCAGCCGGCGATCGCCGGAAGGCTGGCGGCGGGATCATCGCTCAAGGGGCGATGGTTTCCAGGGTCATGTAACGGGCGCGCGGGACGGCCCACTCGTCGTTCTGCTCGAGCAGGATCGCACCGACGAGGCGGACGATGGCATCCTCATTCGGGAAGATGCCGCCCCCCTCGGTGCGGCGCTTGCTCTCGCCGGTGAGGCGTTCGAGCGGATTGGTCGAGTGCAGCTTGGCCCGGTGCGCAGCCGGGAAGCTCATGTAGGCGAGCGCGTCCGTCTCGGCCTCGTCGAGGAAGCTGGCGAGCTTCGGCAGCTTGGGCCGCAACTGATCGGCAACGCGCCGCCACTGCAGCCTGGCGCTTCAGCATCATCCTGCGCGAACGCGGTGCCGATGAAGGCCGAGACGACGCGGCGCCCGCTCTTGCCGGCATGCGCCAGCGCGTTGCGCATGAAGTGCACACGACAGCGCTGCCAAGTGGCGTTGAGCACCTTGGTGACGGCGGCCTTGATGCCCTCAGGGGCGTCGGAGACGACCAGCTTGACGCCGCGCCAGCTTGCGCAGGAAGGCGGTCCAGAACGTCTCGGCCTCGGAAGGGCCGATGTCCATGCCGAGAACCTCGCGCCGGCCGTCGCTGTTGACGCCGACCGCGACGATCACCGCCACCGAGACGATGCGGCCGTTCTGGCGCACCTTCACATAGGTGGCGTCGATCCACAGGTAGGGCCAGTCGCCCTCGATCGGGCGGCCGAGGAAGGCTTTGCCCTTCTCGTCGATCTCCGCGCACAGCCGGCTGACCTGGCTCTTGGAGATGCCGCTCATCGCCATCGCCTGGACGAGATCGTCGACCGCACGGGTGGAGACGCCCTGAACACAGGCTTCCTGCACCACCGCGGGGAGCGCCTTCCCGGCCATGCGGCGCGGCTCCAGAAAGGCTGGGAAGCAGCTGCCCTGGCGCAGCTTGGGGCTGCGCAGCTCGACCGTGCCCGCGCGGTCTCCCAATCACGGTCACGGCAGCCGTTGCGCTGAACACGGCGCTCGGGGCTCTTCTCGCCGTAAGCCGCCCCGGTCAGCCCCTCGACCTCCAGCTCCATGAGCCGCTGGGCGGCAAAGCCGATCATCTCGCGCAGCAGATCGGCGTCGGGGCTCTTCTCGACAAGCGCGCGAAGGGTCATCTCTCGTCGGCCATCGGTGGTTCCTCGAATCAGGTTGGTTCGGCAACCCGACCCTACCGGCGAATCATCGATGACCACCCGCGAAGCCGCTCGCTCGCTACAGCGCCATGGGCGCGCGCTTCGCGAGCGGCTTCGCTCTACCGAGCTACACCACGACGCGGGACACGGCCTGGGAGCAGGCCCCAGAACTCCTGCCGCACCGGCTCGGGCGTCTTGCGGCGCAGGACGATGCGCACACCGCGCAGGTGCGTCTTCAACGCGTCCAGCGCCCCTTCGATCTTTCACCGCTCGTGATGAAGGGCGGCCAAGTCGGTGGCCGGTGCCTGCGCAGGATCCAAGATCGTCGTTACCAGCCGGTAGAGTGGCTCGGCATCGGCGACGCCCGCCAGCCGGTACTCGATCGTCCGCACTCGGACGCCCTCGTGCATCTTCCGGCGACCGAGGGTGCGAGGGGCTGGAGGAGCGGCACGCGGTCGTGCTCGCACAGGCGCTGCTGCGCTCGACCGCGGCGCGCTCGCGCTCCGCCAGGAACGGACCTTCTGGCTGACGTGCCAGGAGGCGTTGTCGCCCACGGTCTGGCGGGCGCAGCCCAGGCCGGCGGCGATCGCCCGCGGCGGCTGCCCCGACACGCTCCACAGCACGATCTGGGCTCGGCGCATGGTGAACGCGCTCTCGCTGCGCCGGCTGGCCGCGCGCGGCTCACGAACGAAGATGGGCGGGCGCATCCCGGTCAGATGCGCCCCGGCTCCCTTCGCACAAAGACCGCCGCGGAGGATGCCCTAGTATTCCGTCCAGGCCATCCGGTCGACGATGCCGTCCTCGACAGGTCGCCGAGGCGGTCGGCAGGCGATGCAGCCCCCGCTTCCTGCGATCGAGCGCAAGAGGCCGACCCAGCCGTGCCGCGAGGACAAGCATCCGGGGCGGCCGATGTGGCCCGGGCTCCCAAGAAGCCCGGGCCGCGTTGCTCAGGCGGCCTTGCTCTGCTTCAGGTTCCGGTAGAACGCCGTCTCGAAGTCGAGATAGCCCCCGAAGGAGACCGGGTCGCCGAACGGCAGGATCTGCGTCGCCCAGAACCCACCGAAGCCGTTCCGGCGATCGATCCAGTAGAACAGGTTCGCCAGCCCCGCCCAGCCGAGGGCCCCGGCCGGGCGCCCGGTCGGGGCCTCCTCGTCGTTCACCATGAAGGTGAAGGACCAGGACTTCGACAGGCCGGGGAAGAACTCGGCGTCGTTGGACAGGGCCTTGATGACCCCGGGAAGCATCGTGATCTTCTTCTCCCCGAGATGGTTCTTCTCGGCCATCCGCACGGTCTCGACCCGGAGGACGCGACCGTGCTCGCCCGCGCCGTCGTTCAGCCACATCCGGATGAACTTCATGTAGTCGCCGACGGTACTGTAGAGGCCGTGGCCGCCCATGTGGACCTCCGGCTTCGCGGGCAACTCGAAGTCCATCGGCGTCAGCGAGCCGTCTGCGTTCCGGGCGTGCATGCCGGCGAGCCGGCCGCGCAGCGCATCGGTGAGCTCGAACGTCGTGTCGGTCATGCCGAGCGGCTCGAAGATGCGCGTCTCGAAGACCTCGCCCAGCCGCTTGCCGGTGATCCCCTCGACCACCAGGCCACACCAGTCGATGTTCGACCCGTACTCCCACCGGTCGCCGGGGTCGAAGAGCAGAGGCGTCATCAGCGAGGCCTTGGAGGAGGTGACGACGCTCGGCTGGCCCTTCTCCTGCGCCAGGCGGTTGTAGGTCTCGTTGAAGAAGTCGTAACCGAACCCGGCGGTGTGCAGCAGCAGCATGCGCGTGGTGACGTCGCGCTTGGGCGGGCGCAGCTTCGGCTCGCCTTTCTCGTCGAACCCTTCGATGACCTGGAGCCTGCCGATGTCGGGGGCGTAAGTCTTGGCCGGCGCATCGAGATCGAGTCTGCCCTCCTCGACGAGCTGCAGTACCGCCGTGCCGGTGATGGCCTTGGTGGTCGAGAAGATGGCGAAGACGGTATCGGTCGTCATGACGTCGCCCCGGTCGAGCCGACGCACGCCACCAGCGCCCTCGTAGATGTTGTGGTGACGATCCGTTACCATCGCGACGACGCCCGGAACGCGCGGATCGGCCGTGACGACGCGGTTCAGGATGGCATCGGCCGCCGCCTTGAAATCGGTGCTCATGCTTTTCCCTCCCAGTTTCTCGGACATGCCGGCCCGGAGCGGCGGCCGGGGCGATCGCCCCGGCCGCCACCTGCCGCACGTGACCGTTCGAAGCCTCGTGCAGCCGGGCCGGCGACGCAACGCTCGTGAGCGCCGCGACTACCGTATCGCGAAACCCTGATAGCCGCTCGCCGCGACCTCGTCGCATTTCCTGCGATACGTGCCGACACCACCCGTATAGGACAGAACCCGGCGCGGCTTGCCCTTCACGTTCGAGCCCAGATACCAGGAATTGGTCCTGGCGATGAGGGTCGCCTCGGCGATCTCGTCGTGATGCGCCACCCAGCGGTCTTCCGCCTCCTTTGTGGGCTCGCAGACCGTCTTGCCGGCACTCCGCATGTACCTGATGCAGTTGCTGATCCACTCGACCTGCTGCTGCAGGCAGGTGGTCATGTTGCAAAGCGCCGCCGAGGGCGCCAGCGGTACCGCCGTCGTGAACAGGTTCGGATAGCCGTGCACCTGCAGGCCCATGGTGGTGCGGATGTCCTTGCCCCAGTCCTCCTTCAGCGACCGCCCGCCTCTGCCACGGATGTCGATGCGCGTGAGCGCGCCCGTCCCGGCGTCGAAGCCGGTAGCGAGAATGATGATGTCGAGCTCGTGAACCGTGCCGTCGGCCGTCTGGATACCCTCCGGCGTCACGCGCTCGATCGGGTTGTTCTTGACGCTGACGGCCTCGACGTTCGACCGGTGATAGACCTCGAGGTAGCTGCTCTCCAAGGGCACGCGATGCGTGCCGAATCCGTAGTCGGTCGGGATCAGCATCTCGCACAAGCGGGGGTCCTTGAGGCGCGCACGCATCTTCTCGCGCACGAACTCGGAGATCTCCTCGTTGACCTTCTCGTCGAAGAACATCTCGACGAACGAGGCGAGCCACAGCTTCAGCGAGCCGTCGTTGTAGATCTCCTCCAGCACCTCGCGGCGCTGCTCTGGCGTGAGGTCGGCCCACTTGTGCTCGAAGTCGTACTCGAACCCGCTGAACGTGTGGGGAAGCGTGCGCCTCAGCTCGTCGAACCGTGCCTTATAGGCCTCCACCTCCTTCTGGCCGTATTTCGGGCTCTTCATCGGCAGCACGTATTGTGGTGTGCGGACGAACACCTTCAGATGCCCGACTTGGCTGGCGATGGTCTGGATGACCTGGATGCCCGTGGCGCCGATGCCGACGACGCCGACCCGCTTCCCGGCGAGATCGATCGGCTCCTTCGGCCAACGCGCCGTGTGAAAGATCCTCCCCTTGAACGTTTCCTGGCCGGGGAACACATCGGCCAGGGGCGCGGAGAGCATCCCGCAGCAGGTGATCAGAAACTGCGCATCGATGATCTCGCCGCCATCGGTCGCGATCGACCAGCGCCCCGTCGCCTCATTGTAGTGCGCGCTGGTGATCGTGGTGTTGAACTGGATGTCCTTGCGCAGGTCGAGACGGTCGGCGACGTAGTTCAGCCAGCGCTCGATCTCCGGCTGGCCGGGGAACTTCTCGCTCCAGCTCCAGCCTTTGTAGAGATCCTCGGAAAAGAGATACTGGTAGATGTAGGCCTCGGAATCGAACTTGGCGCCCGGATAGCGGTTCCAGTACCAGGTCCCGCCGACATTCGACGCGGTGTCGTAGGCTCTCACCTCGAGTCCCTGGTTCCGGAGCAGGTAGAGCTGGTAGAGCCCGGCCACGCCGGCGCCGATGATCAGCGCATCCAGCTTTCTCGTCGCTTGCGACCCTGGCTTTCCTTCGCCATCTGCAGCCTTGATCGTCATGATTCTCTCCCTGATTGAGCCCTGTCTTGCCCGAAAGGCGATCCTGGCCCGGCATGGCAGGGAAATCTCTTCGTTTCGCAGCCGCCGCAGCCTCCTGCCGGACATGCGAGCCGAGCGCTCCTGCCAATGCCGAGCGGCGGCACGAAGGCCGACTAGCAAGGGACGCGCCAGTCGCGCAGCGCCGACGCGCAAGGCATCAAGCTATTGATACGAAATGTTTTTTTACCGCGATGCCTGGTTGGTGCCACGAGAGCGGACGAAAATCGGTCGGAGCTGGTCCGGTACGGTTCGAAAAACGAACGCTCGACCGGCCGGCATCGTCCTGCCTGCGACCGCGCGCCGTCACGCGGTCGGCTCGAGCATGCGACGGCCGAGCCCGTAGCGCTTCATCTTGGCGTAGACGGTGCTCTTGGCGATGCCGAGCTCTCGTGCGGCGGCCGTGACGTTTCCCCGGCAATCCTGGAGGGCGCGCCTGATCTCCTCACGCTCGGCTACCTCGATCGGCGTCAATCCCGCGTTCGACCTGTCGAGCGCACTGCGGTGCTCGAACGCCCCCGAGAGCTCGGGCGGAAGGTCGGCTTCGGTTATCGGATCGTCCGTGGCGGTGAGGAGCACGCTCTCGACCACGTTGCGCAGCTCGCGCACGTTTCCCGGCCAGTCGTGCGCCATCAGGCGCTGCAAGGCGCTCGTGGAGAACCTCGCGGGACGCAGGCCGTATCGCTGTGATATCTGACGAGAGAAATGCTCCACGAGCCGCGGGATCTCGGCGGCCCGCTCCCGCAGAGAGGGGATGGTGATCGACACGACCGAGATCCGGTAGAACAAATCGGCGCGGAAGCGGTGCTTCTCGACCTCCGCACGCAGGTCGCGGTTGGTCGCCGCAACGAGGCGGAAGTTCACGCGGCGCGCCTTGACCTCGCCGATCCGGCAGACCTCGCGCTGCTCGAGCACGCGCAGGAACAAGGGCTGAAGATCGATCGGCATCTCGCCGATCTCGTCCAGAAAGAGCGTGCCGCCGTCGGCCGCCTCTATCTTCCCGATCATCCCGCCCTTGCGGGCCCCGGTGAAGGAACCCTCCGCATAGCCGAACAGCTCGCTCGCCAGCAGATCGCGAGGCAGGCCGCCGCAGTTGAGGGCGATGAACGGCCCGCTCGCGTGATCGGACGCCTCATGGATGCTGCGGGCGAACAGCTCCTTGCCGACCCCGGTCTCGCCGAGCAGCAGGACCGGCGCGGTGGTCGCCGCGACGCGCCGTGCCTTGCTCACGGTCTGCCGTAGTTGCGGATCGTCGCCGATGATCTCGGCGAAGGGCTGGGACGGTGCAGCGTCGGCAAGTGGCGACGCCGGCCGTGGTCTCGGCCGGGCGGCAGCGCCTCTCTTCGGGGCAACCAGGATGGCGCCGAGCCGCTCGCTGCCGTCGAAGACCGGCGTGAGCCACTCCTCGGGTGCCCAGTCGATCCGGTCGAGGCGGCGGCCTCGCGCGCGCCCACTCGCGCAAGGCGCGAGCAGGCCATGCTCGCTCGCCGCGGCGGCGAGATCGCGCAGCACCGCGTCGATGTCGCCGTTGGCCTTGATGGCGCGGCCATGGCGATCGAGGACGACGACGTGATCGCCCATGCCCCTCGGGGCCTCCCAGAGACAGCGTTCGAGCAGCCGGTAGCGATACTCCATCTCGATCTGGGCGAAATGGTTCTCGATGCGCGAGGCCGCCGCCACGACGAGCGCCATGCTGTGCCGGCTGTAGGAGCCGCGAAGACCGGAAATGTCGATGACGCCCAGAATGGATTGGTCGAATGGGTCCCGAATGATACTGGCCGAGCAGGACCATTGCTTGATGCCGAAGCAGAAATGCTCGGTAGAATGGACCTGGATGGGCAGATTGGTCTGGAGCGCCGTTCCGATCGCGTTCGTGCCGCACGTGAGCTCGCTCCAGTCCGCACCCGGAAGCAGGTGAATCGCCTCGATCGCGTTGCTGAGCGAGAGGGACCTGTCGCCTTCCATGCTCAGGACGATGCCATTCGCATCCGTCAGAACCATGACGGTGCCAGTCTCGAGCAGAAAGTCGCGCGCCAGCGCCATCACGGGCGTGCTGGCGTCGATCAGGTCCCGGCACTGGTTCTGCAGCTCGCGCAGCCTTTCCTCGGGCATTGGCGGCGGCGCCTGGTGGCGGCCGTGATCGACCTTGCCGCGTTGGCAGCGCTGCCAGGACTGATCGATGATGCTGCGGACGAGGGGCGGCCTTTCGCCGCCACCCGCCATGAATTTCTCCCAATAGGACATGATCGTCCGATCGTTCTCGGGAACGGAGAAGAGCTGCTCCTTGAGCGGCGCTCGCATAGACCCCTCCCAGCCGTATCTTTGAATTTGGGGTCGAGCGTAGGGTTACATCACGAGATCTGTCCAGCCCGCTCTCAGCTCGACTTTGGCCGTCCGGCGGAGCGCGGGGCGGAGTTTCCTCGCCTCGGCCTGCCGCCCCGACGGAAGCAACCCATGCTCGCGCCAGAACTGCCGGCGGACGGCGGCAAAGTTATCGGCGACGGTCGGCCACAGCTTGCGATGGCGAGCAGCGATGCCGACGCTCGAGCGGGCGCGACGGTCGAGGATGGCGGCGGTGGGCCGGCGCTCCCGGCCGGGAGTGTCGGATAGGGCGCGACCAGCGTCCGAGGACGTCGGAGGGGTAGGGCTTGCGGGTCGTCACCCCGCTACCCTGGAACGCCTCGATTTTCAGTCCATAGCAGCCTCTAGAGGAGGAGGTCCGCGAGAATCCCGAGCAGCAGGCCGGCCAGAATGCCTCTGCTCTCGCATGTCTGTGGGCGCGAGGGCGTGTCCTTCTTATCCTTGCCGCCGCGCTCCTCCTTGTATGTCGATGGCGAAGGCAAGGAGAAGCTGCCGGCGAGGAGACCTTCGAGTCGGTCGATCCTCGCCCGCAGACGTTTCAGCACCGCAGCGCGCGTTTCACCCGTCTCCGCCATGGCTTCTCCGCTCGGCATCGAGAGATCCACGGACACGCTAGAACGCTGCGATACCTTCGATCGTGAGAAAACTCACATTATTCCGAAGTGGAAGCCAGCCATACACTATTGCAGCCGACGGCCCGTAACGCGGTCGAACAGGTGCACCTGATCGAGCTGCGGCTCGAGTGGAATCCGCTCGCCCGGCCGGAGCGGATGACGCTCGCGGAACACGGCCTTGCACTCCATGCCGGCGAGCTGGGTCACGACCAGGGTCTCGGCCCCGGTGGGCTCGACCACCACGACCTCGGCCGGAAGCGCGCTGCCGTTGGTCCGCAGATGCAGATGCTCGGGCCGGATGCCGTAGACGATCTCGCTGCCCTCGCGCACAGGCGCTTCGGCCGGCAGCGGCAGGCGCGTGCCGTCCCTGGTCACGGCGACGGGAGCGCTGCCGTCGCGCCGCACCGTGGCGTCGATGAAGTTCATGGCCGGCGAGCCGATGAAGCCCGCGACGAACAGGTTGGCCGGCCGGTCGTAGAGCTCGAGCGGGGCGCCGATCTGCTCGATGTTGCCGCCCTGCATGACCACGATCCGATCGGCCATGGTCATGGCCTCGATCTGGTCGTGGGTGACGTAGATCGCCGTGGTCTTGAGCCGCTGGTGCAGCTCCTTGATCTCGGTGCGCATCTGCACGCGCAGCTTGGCGTCGAGATTGGAGAGAGGCTCGTCGAACAGGAACACCTGTGGATTGCGGACGATGGCGCGGCCCATGGCGACGCGCTGGCGTTGGCCGCCCGAGAGCTGGCGCGGATAGCGGTCGAGCAGGCTCTCGAGACCCAGGATGGCGGCGGCGCGCCCGACCCGCTCGTCGATCATGCTCTGCGGCGCCTTCGCGAGCTTGAGCGAGAACGCCATGTTCTGGCGCACGGTCATGTGCGGATAGAGCGCGTAGTTCTGGAACACCATGGCGATGTCCCGGTCCTTCGGTGGAACCTGGTTCACCACCCGGCCGCCGATCAGGATCTCCCCCTTCGTGATCTCCTCGAGCCCGGCGATCATCCGGAGCAGCGTGGACTTGCCGCAGCCCGAAGGGCCTACGAGGACCACGAACTCGCCGTCGCGGATGTCGATGCTGACCCCGTGCAGCACGTGCACGCTGCCGAAATACTTGTCGACGCTCCTGATCTCGACCGATGCCATCGATCCACCTCTCCCGACCTCGTTCCTGCGCCGCTGTCTCGCTGCGGCGTTCGCTCCGCCCGTCGTCTGCCCGAGCCTTCGGCCGGATGCTCCGGCGGATGATGACGTCCCGGGCCATTCAGTTCAATCGGCTGCTTGCTCCATGGCCTTTTCCTCTGTCTCGTCCGCTTCCGTCTGCAGGTCGCCGTCGGCCGATGGCGCAGCCACAGCCATCTCGCCTACAGTGGAGCGCACGAGCCAGCGCCGCCCGACATGTTCGACCTGACCGCCAGCGAGCAGCCGCTGCAGCGTCACCCGGATCGACGCGGCCTTGATCGGCTCGTCGTTGGCGCTCGCCAGATTCTCGATCTCGGGCACGGTAAGGCCCGCCGGGGCCGACTGCAGCAGGGTCAGGACCCGCCGCTCGACCGAGCCGCGTGGCGCTCGCGACCGCCGGCCGGCTGCACCGTTCTCCCTTGGAGCAGCCGAAGCAGCCGTGCTCGGGGCCAGCGCCTGCGGCAGTTCCCCGAAAGTCCGCGCATGGGGCGGCAGCTCAGCCGCGACCGAGAGCACGCGCTTGATGGCGTCGGCATAGCCGCGCTCGTAGGCCTCGCGGCGCGCTTCCTCGAGCAGCGCTTGCAGACGTGCCAGAATCGGGTCGCTCATCGTCCATTCGCCTCCGCGGCCCGCCGGCCCGTCAGTCGCGCAGATCGTCCCAGAGCTCCTTCACCTTGGCGAAGAAGCCCTCTGATTCCGGCTGATGCTCCTGGCTGTCACCACCCGCCTTCTCGAACTCGCGCAAGAGCTCCTGCTGCCGTTTGGTGAGATTCACCGGGGTCTCGACCACGATCTCGACGAACATGTCGCCACGATTGTGACCGTGGAGCTCGGTCATGCCCTTGCCCCGGAGCCGGATCTGCTTACCGGTCTGGGTTCCGGCTGGCACCGCGATCCGCACGCGCCGGCCCTCGATCGTCGGCACCTCGACCTGGCCACCCAAGGCTGCCGTCGTCATCGGGATCGGCACCCGGCAGAAGATGTTGGCGCCTTCGCGCCGGAACAGGCGATGCGGGGCCACGCTTACGAAGATGTAGAGGTCGCCCGGCTGCCCACCGCGAATGCCGGCCTCGCCCTCGCCCGAGAGGCGGATGCGCGTGCCGTCCTCGACGCCGGCAGGAATGTTGACCGCGAGCGTCTTCTCGCGCTGCTGCACGCCGCTGCCGGCGCAGACCTTGCACGGGTTCTTGATCACCCGGCCAGTGCCCTGGCATGTCGGGCAGGTGCGTTCGACGGTGAAGAAGCCTTGCTGGGCGCGAATCCGCCCGGCCCCCCGGCAGCCGGGGCACACGGCAGGCTCGCTGCCGCCCTCGCTGCCCGAGCCGCTGCAGGCCTCGCAGGCCACGGTGGTGGGCACGCGGATCTGGGCACGCTTGCCGCTGAACGCCTCCTCGAGAGTGATGGTGAGGTTGTAGCGGAGATCGGCACCGCGCGTGGCGGCCGAGCGCCGCCGTCCGGCCCCACCCATGAAATCGCCGAACAGGTCGTCGAACACGTCGGCGAAGCTCGTAAAGTCGAAGCCCGCGGCGCCCGCGCCGCCACGGCCCATGCCCGCCTCGAAGGCCTGATGGCCGAACTGATCGTAGGCCGCTTTCTTCTGCGGATCCTTGAGGACCTCGTAGGCTTCGTTGATCTCCTTGAACTTGGCCTCGGCAGAAGCATCGCCCGGGTTGCGGTCCGGGTGATACTTCATGGCCAACGTCCGGTAGGCGCGCTTGATCTCCGCTTCGCTGGCGGAGCGGCTCACGCCCAGAACATCATAGAAGTCACGCTTCGCCATGCCGGGAACCCGCTACCCTCGAGGCCGCTATCTCGTCTCGCTACAAGGCGGGGCCGGCCGGGTTCCCGCCCGACCGGCCCACGCTCGCCTTTTTCACATCGACCGATCGGCGCGCGATCAGGCCGACCGCTTGCGGTCGTCGTCGACCTCCTCGAAGTCGGCATCGACCACGCCCTCGGAGCCGCCCTGCTGGGCCTGCTGCCCCGCACCTCCGCCCCCGGCGGCCTGCGCCTTGTACATGGCCTCGCCCAGCTTCATCGCGGCCTGCGCCAGCGCATCGGTCTTGCCGCGGATGCGCTCGGCGTCCTCGCTGTCGAGGACACTCTTGAGGTCGGCGATCGCCTGCTCGATCGCAGCCTTGTCCGCAGCCGACACCTTGTCGCCATACTCCTTGAGGCTCTTCTCGGTGGAGTAGATCAGGCTGTCGGCGTGGTTCTTGGCCTCGATCGCCGCCTTGCGCTTCTTGTCCTCCTCGGCGTGCTCGGCCGCCTCCTTCACCATGCGCTCGATCTCGGCCTCGCTGAGGCCGCCCGAGGCCTGGATACGGATCTGCTGCTCCTTGCCCGTGGCCTTGTCCTTGGCCGAGACGTTGACGATGCCGTTGGCGTCGATGTCGAAGGTGACCTCGATCTGCGGCACGCCGCGGGGTGCGGGCGGAATGCCCACGAGATCGAACTGGCCCAGAAGCTTGTTCTGCGCCGCGATCTCGCGCTCGCCCTGGAAGACCCGGATGGTCACGGCCGACTGGTTGTCCTCGGCGGTCGAGAACACCTGGCTCTTCTTGGTCGGAATCGTGGTGTTGCGGTCGATGATCCGGGTGAACACACCGCCCAGGGTCTCGATGCCGAGCGAGAGCGGGGTGACGTCGAGCAGCAGGACGTCCTTCACCTCGCCGGCCAGCACCGCACCCTGGATCGCGGCACCGATCGCCACGACTTCGTCGGGGTTCACACCCTTGTGCGGCTCCTTGCCGAAAAACTGCCTCACGGTCTCGATGACCTTGGGCATGCGGGTCATGCCACCGACGAGGATCACCTCGTTGACGTCGCCGGGCTTGAGGCCTGCATCGGCAAGCGCCTTCTTGCAGGGCTCGATCGTGCGCTGGATCAGGTCGTCGACGAGCTGTTCGAGCTTCGCCCGGGTGATCTTCATCGTCAAATGCTTCGGGCCCGAGGCATCGGCCGTGATGAACGGCAAGTTGACCTCGGTCTGCATCGTCGAGGACAGCTCGATCTTCGCCTTCTCGGCCGCCTCCTTCAGGCGCTGGAGCGCCAGACGGTCGTTCCTGAGATCGATGCCGTGCTCCTTCTTGAACTCGTCGGCCATGTAGTCGATGAGGCGCTTGTCGAAGTCCTCACCGCCCAGGAAGGTGTCACCATTCGTGGACTTCACCTCGAACACGCCGTCGCCGATCTCGAGGATCGAGATGTCGAACGTGCCGCCGCCGAGGTCGTAGACCGCGATCGTCTGATTGTGGCCCTTCTCCAGGCCATAGGCGAGCGCCGCCGCCGTGGGCTCGTTGATGATCCGGACCACGTCGAGGCCCGCGATCTTGCCTGCGTCCTTGGTCGCCTGGCGCTGGCTGTCGTTGAAGTAGGCCGGAACGGTGATGACCGCCTTCTCGACCGGCTGGCCGAGATAGCGCTCCGCCGTCTGCTTCATCTTCTTCAGCACCTCGGCCGAGATCTGCGAGGGTGCTTTCTTCTCGCCCCGGACCTCGACCCAGGCGTCGCCGTTGTCGGCGCGCACGATCTTGTAGGGGACCATGTCCATGTCCTTGCGGACGATGGGGTCGTCGAAGCGACGACCGATCAGGCGCTTGACGGCGAAGAGCGTGTTCTCGGGATTGGTCACCGCCTGACGCTTGGCGGGCATGCCAACCAGGATCTCGCCATCCTCGGTGTAGGCCACCATCGAGGGGGTCGTCCGCATGCCCTCCTCGTTCTCGATCACGCGAACATTCTTGCCTTCCATGATGGCAACGCAACTGTTCGTCGTGCCGAGATCGATACCGATTATCTTGCTCATTCCAACCAACCTCTCGCGTGAGACGCGAATGAACCTCGTCTTGGGGAGGGCGCAGCCGGCGAGAGAACTCGGACCGGTCAGAGGCAGCGGAGGCGCCCAGCGTGCCGCTCATATAAGAACCGGCCCAAGCACCTACAACCGGGTGACCTGCAACGAAAAAGCGCCGCAGCAGGCGAGACCTGCAGCGTCTCGCCTGCACGGGCACATTTCCGCCGGATCGGGGAGACGGCTCAGGCGGCCTCTTGCGAGTAAGCGGCGATCCGCTCGCTCACGGTCTCGAGCACGTCCTTCAGAAGCGCTTCGTCCTCGGCTTCCACCATGACGCGGATCACGGGCTCGGTGCCGGACGCACGCACGAGGAGTCGGCCGATGCCGTCGAGGCGCGCCTGCTCGCGGTCGAGAAAGCCGGCGATTTCGGGTGCGGTGAGATCAATCCGCCGCGCGACGCGGATGTTCTTGAGCTGCTGCGGCAGCGGCGTGAAGACGCGACCGACCTCGGCAGCGGGGCGGTCCTGCTGGCGGATCACGGCTAGGACCTGGAGCGCGGCGAGGAGGCCGTCGCCGGTGGTGGCGAAGTCCGAGAGGATGATGTGGCCGGACTGCTCGCCGCCCACGTTGCAGCCCTCGGCCCGCATCCGTTCGACGACGTAGCGGTCGCCGACCTTGGTGCGCAGAAGCTCGAGGCCGAGGCTCCGGACGTGCTTCTCGAGGCCGAGATTGGACATCACGGTGGCGACGACGCCTCTGCCCTTGAGCCGCCCCTCACCGTGCCAGCTCCGGGCGATGAGCGCCAGTACCTGATCGCCGTCGATCAGGCTGCCCTCGTTGTCGACCAGAACCACCCGGTCGGCATCGCCATCCAGGGCCACGCCGAGATCGGCCCTCTCGCGCAGCACGGCCTCGCGCAGGGATTCGGGGTGGTTCGAGCCGCAATTCTCGTTGATGTTGAGCCCGTTGGGCTGCACGCCCAGGCGGATCACCTCCGCCCCGAGCTCGAACAGGAGCGTGCCGGCGAGCTGGTAGGCGGCGCCATGGGCGCTGTCGACCACGATCTTGAGGCCCGCGAGTGTGAGGCCCTTGGGGAAGCTGCTCTTCAGGTTCTCGATGTAACGGCCGCGCGCATCGTCGATCCGCTTGGCTCGGCCGAGATCGGCCGGTGCGGCGAGACCTTCGGTCGAGCCGGAGTCCACGAGCCGCTCGATCTCGAGCTCGGCCTCGTCGGAGAGCTTGAAGCCGTCCGGCCCGAACAGCTTGATGCCGTTGTCGTGGTAGGGATTGTGCGAGGCCGAGATCACCACGCCCAGATCGGCGCGCAAGGAGCGGGTGAGGAATGCCACGCCCGGCGTGGGCATCGGCCCCACCAGCATCACGTCCATGCCGGCCGAGATGAAACCCGCGGTGAGCGCCGGCTCCAGCATGTAGCCCGAAAGGCGGGTATCCTTGCCGATCACCACGCGATGGCGGTGATCCCCGCGCTGGAACAGCCGCCCGGCCGCCTTGCCCAGCGCAAGCGCCACCTCGGCGGTCATCGGATGGGTATTGGCGAGGCCGCGAATGCCGTCGGTGCCGAAAAGCCGGCGTTCCATGCTGCGAAATCTCCTAACGTCGCGAATGTCTCGGGCGAACCCTTGCCCCAGCCCGATAGCGTTCTCGACCCAACATAGAAGGCTTTTCCGGCTCGCGGCAGATGTTGGATGGTCGCGAGGATCGATGGCGGCAACACATAGCTGGCTACGCTCGCCAGCAGGGTCACCTTGGCGTCTGCCGCCGGTGTGGGCAGACTGCCCTCAGGACAGCGCCGACCGCAGCTCTCGAGGGTTGCCATGGCACCGACCCATGATCCGCTCTCCGTCTTGCCCCAGTGGCTGATCGACCGTCTGCTCGCCGGCCGGTTCGCAACCATGCGCCCGACGAGCTACGCGCCGGTGCTCACCCGCCTGCAGCGCGGGCTGCCGGCCATGGGCGGCGACCGCCGCAGGCGGCCGCGGATCCTCTCGGGCGAGGCGTGGCGGGGGCGGGTCCTCGATCTCGAGGGCTAGCGGGCTCGGGCCTCCTCGAAGCCGGTCAGCACGTTGACGACGTTGATGCCGATCTGCTCGACGGCGTAGCCGCCCTCCATGACGAACAGCGTCGGCAGGCCCAGCCGCGCGATCCTGGCGCCGTAGGTGGCGAAATCTTCGCTCTCGAGCCTGAACTTCGAGATCGGGTCGTCCTTGTAGGTGTCCACACCGAGAGAAACCAGAAGCACGTCGGGCGCATAAGCGGCCACCTTCCGGCACGCATCCTCGAATGCTTCGCCCCAGGCCGGAAAACCGGTGCCCCAAGGCAGCGGATAGTTGACGTTGAAGCCCTCGCCGGCTCCCGCCCCGCGCTCGTCGCCCCAGCCGAGATAATAGGGGAACTCCTGGGCGGGGTCGCCGTGGAGCGAGAGGAACAGCACGTCGGGCCGGTCGTAGAAGATGGCCTGGGTGCCGTTGCCGTGGTGATAGTCCACGTCCAGGATCGCGACCCGCTCGGCCCCGCCGTCGATCAGGAATTGCGCCGCGATCGCGGCGTTGTTGAGGAAGCAGTAGCCGCCATAGAGATCGGCGGCGGCATGGTGACCGGGCGGGCGGCACAAGGCGAACACGGCCCGCTGCTCGCCGGTGGCGATCAGCCTCGCACCCGTAAGCGCCGTTTGCGCGCTGGCATAGGCCGCGCGCCAGGTGCCGGCCGTGATCGGCGTGCCGGCATCGAAGCTGTAATAGCCCATCAGGCCATCGATCCGCCGGGGTCGGATCTGCCGCAGCGTGCGCATGGGCCAGGTCCAGGGAAGCGCGTCGCAGGTGCGTCCCGTCGCGGCCCACTCGTCCCAAGCTCCGGCAAGGAACGCGACGAAATCCGGGTCGTGCACGCGCTCGATGGGCGCCCGACCGAAATCCTCGGGCGGAACGATCTCGCCCAGGCCCACCTCGCGCACGCGGTCGCGGATCAAAAAGGCGCGGCGGGGCATCTCGAAGCAAGGCAGGAGCTGACCATCGATCAGCTCGGCCTTGCCGTCCTGGAGCGCGTGATCCTCGGAATAGACGGTGAGCATGGGCGGCTACTCGATAGGGGTTCCGCGTGTCGAGACGTCCTGGCTGCTCGTCCCGCCGAGGTGCCCGGCACCAGGAAGGGCGACAGCTCGACGAAGGCGCGGCAGTGCCGGTCGAGCCGCGGCATGATTTCGTCCATCGCCGAGGAATGGACCGGGCCGTGCATCGCCCGCAGCGCCGAAGTGCGCCGGGCACATCCTCGGCCATCCGCTCCTCCCTCCTCGCGTCTCGCTACCGAGAGATGAGCAGATCGCGCCCGACAGGTCTAGCGCGTGAGACGCATCGCCATCAGCACCGCGTCGGCGAGGTCGACGAGGCGGGCGACCCAGGGATCGGGCAGAGCGAGGCTGGCTTCGCTCTCGCCCAGCGCCACGCGCTCGAGCGTGTCGACCAGCCGCCGGAGCCGCCGTCGATGCAGACCCAAGAGCTCCTGCAGCGGGTCGGTGACGAGGCCCGTGAAGGTGGCGAGGAGCGCGAAGCCGATCATGACCGCGAACGTCGTCGCCACGGTCCGGGTCCAGCTCACATCTGCTGGAAACCAGGCATGATAGAGGCCGCCCAAGGCAGATCCGAGCCAGAAACCTTCGACCGCCTCGCGCTGCGCCATCTCCTTGGCCAGTATTGGCCCGAGCGAGATGGCGCCGGGTGTGAGCGCCTGCACGAGGACGAGCCCCGCCGCCAGCGCCACGAGTGCTGCCGCGAACTCCGCCACGGCGTGACGCGCCGCGACGTACTCGGCGATCAGATGATGCGCACGCTCCCGCGAAGCGGGCGCGTCCACGGTCGCCTCGTCGATCCGCAGGAGCTCGCTCAGCACGAGGTCCGCGATCCGGCGCGCGAGGCGCGTCTCGAGAAACGGGTTGCGGCGCTCGAGCCGAGTGCCCGACCGGGCGAAACCGAGCCGCCGCAGGAGCATGGCGGCGATGCGCAGGAACAGGGCCGGACCGACCAGGAGCACGTTGAGCGGGGCCCGCAGGAGATCGAGCCCCAGCGCCTCCCGATGCAGCCGCCACGCGCCGGCGAGGCCGAAATGCCGGGCCGTGAAGGCGGGGATGCGTGCCCGACAGGCAGCGGCACGGGTCATCACGGCGGCGCGCAGGATAGGATCGAGCGGGACCATCATCTCTCCCCTCGAGATCGCTCGCTGCTTCCTGCCCCGGCCGCCTCGCGCCGCCCCCCGATCGTTGCAGGCGGCCGCGCGAGGTCATGCGGTAATCGGCATCGCCTTGCACCCGCGGGTGGGCTAGGTTCCGCCACGCTGGTGCCTGTCGCGGCGCAGTGAGGAGAGAGGTTGGTATGCCGTCGTCGTCTTCTGTGATCGGTTCCGGAGCGGGCTGGCGCACACCTGCCGTCGTGGTCGTCTGCGGCTGCCTCATCGCACTGCTCACCTTCGGCATCCGGGCGAGCTTCGGCTTGTTCACAGCCCCGATCTCCGCAGCTCATGGCTGGGGCCGGGAGGTGTTCGCGCTCGCGATCGCGATTCAGAACCTGCTCTGGGGTGCGGGCCAGCCCTTCGCCGGTGCCTTGGCCGACCGGTTCGGCAGCGCTCGCGTGCTGGCCGCGGGCAGCCTGCTCTATGCCGCAGGCGTGGCGCTGATGGCGGTGGCCGGCACGCCGCTCGCGATGCATCTCTCGGCCGGCGTGCTGATCGGCCTCGGGCTCGCTGGTGCCTCCTTCACCATCGTCATAGCGGCCTTGGCTCGCCGTGTCCCGCCCGAGCAGCGCTCCTGGGCTACGGGCATCGCCACGGCGTCCGGCAGCCTCGGTCAGTTCCTGATGGCGCCCCTGGGACAGGCCTTCATCCTGGCCTACGGCTGGCAGACCGCTCTCTTCCTGCTCGCGGCCGGCGTGGTGGTGGTGCCGCTCCTCGCGACTGCCATGGCGTCGGGTCCGGCCCAAGGGACCGCCAGGGGCGAGGTCGATCTCGGCTTCAAAAGAACGCTCGCACACGCTTTCGGCCACAGGAGTTACCAGCTCCTGGTCGCGGGCTTCTTCGTCTGCGGCTTCCACGTCGCCTTCATCACCGTCCACCTGCCGCCCTACCTTACCGACGCCGGCGTCAGCCCGCAACTCGCGGCCTGGTCGATCGCGATCATCGGGCTCGGCAATATCATGGGCTCTTATGTCTCGGGCGTGCTCGGCGGCCGCTTCAGCAAGCGCTGGCTGCTCACCGGAATCTACGGGCTGCGCGCGCTCGTGATAGTGCTGTTCGTGCTCCTGCCGGTGACACCCGCAAGTGTGATCCTGTTCGCGGTCGCCATGGGGCTCTTGTGGCTCTCGACCGTGCCGCCCACTTCGGGTCTGGTCGCGGTCATGTTCGGCACCCGCTACATGGCGATGCTGTTCGGAATCGTGTTCTTCAGCCATCAGATCGGCTCGTTCCTCGGCATCTGGCTGGGCGGTCTGTTCTACGAGCGCTACGGCTCCTACGACGCGGTCTGGTGGATGGGCGTGGCGCTCGGCCTGTTCGCGGCTCTGGTCCACATGCCGATCATCGAGGAGCCAGCGCCGCGGTTCGCGACGGCCGCGGCCTGACGGGGCACGGTTCGTACACGGGCGTGTGACTTCCGTCGCATCCTCGGGCGGGTGCGCGATCCTTATCTAGCCGGAGGGCCAGCCAGTTCCCGACCGGTCGGCTGCCTTCCAGCATCGTCGATGGAGGTTGCGTGTGACGCAGCTCTTTCTCATGAAGGCGCTCTCCCGGCCACTCGGCCACGTGCCGGCGCTGCGCGATGCGCTCTGGGGCATCGAAGCCGGCCTGCTCGAGCGGATCTGGCGCCTGGCCGAGGCGCGCGATCCGGACAAGGCATCGGACCTGGGTGCCCAGATCGGCCGGCTGATCGGGCCGCACACGGTCAAGCACAAGCAGATCACGCGCAACCTCCGCATCGCCTTCCCGCATTGGCTGCCGCACCGGATCGAGGATATGGCGCTGCACACCTGGAGGCAGATTGGCCGGACCATCGCCGAGTACCCATACCTGCCACGGATCTGCGACCCTGCCGAAGGGCGGATCCGGGTCGTCGACCTGGGCGGCCTCGATCTGGTCCGCCGCACAGGAAAGCCCGGCATCTTCGTCTCGGCGCACCTCGCCAACTGGAACGTGTCGCCCGTGGCCCTGGCCTGGTCCGGCCTGCCGCTCACCGTCATCTACGCCAGGCAGAAGAACACCACGCTCGAGGCCAAGATCGAGCAGTGGCGCGCCGCGATCGGCTGCAGCTTCCTCGAGGTCCGGCAGGCGGGACGGCAGATGCTGCGCGAGCTGCAGCGGGGCCGGAGCCTCGGCATCCTCATGGACCAGCGCTACGACAGGGGCGAGGAGATCCCGTTCTTCGGCATACCGGCGACGACGAGCGTGGGACCCGCGAAGCTGGCGCTGCATCTGGGTCTGCCGCTGATCCCGGTCCGGGTGCAGCGGCTGCAGGGGGCCCGGTTCGTCATCACCTTTTTCCAGCCGATCCGGCCCGAGCCCGACCTTCCTCCGGACGAGACGGCGCGGGACATGATCCTCAAGGTCAACCGGATGTTCGAGCGCTGGATCAGGGAGACGCCCGAGCAGTGGCTGTGCGCCAAGCGGCGCTGGCCGGCGCGCTGGAAATGAGCACGGAGCGGGATCCGGACCTCAGCCGCTCGCGATCAGCGCCAGCCACCCCGAGGCCGCGATCAGCGAGAGGAGGGTGATCGGCACGCCGCAGCGCGCATGCTCGAGAAAGCCCAGCTCGACGCCGACCTCCTTCGCCCGCTCGACCGTGATGATGTTGGCGAGGCTGCCGACCACGAGCAGGTTGCCGGCGAGCGTGGAGACCACGGCGAGGAAATGGAGCAGGTCGGGGGTCGGGGCCGGCAGCACCTTCAAGAGCAGCACCACGAGCGGTACGTTGCCGATCGTGTTCGAGCCCAGCACCGTGAGCGGGCCGAGCAGCCAGGGCTCGGCGAGTGGAGCTCCGGCGCGCGCCAGCATCTCGACCAGCCATGCCGGCAGGCCGGTCGCTTGCAGGGCGTGCGTCACCACGAACAGGCCGCCGAACAGGATCAGGAGGTGCCAGTCGACCAGGGCCAAGATACGCTTGGTCGAGAGGCGGCGGCTCACCAGGAGCACGCCGGCGACCAGCAGCACCCCTTCCGCCTGCGGCAATGGCGTCGCGAACAGAACGAGAAGCGCTGCCGTGGCGACGAGCGCCTTCAGGAGCCCGCCACGGTCGGGAGCGGGCACCTGCTCCGGCAGGCCGTGGCGCGAGCGCGGGTCCTGGAGGACGAAGCGCCTGCGCCAGACCGCGAGCACCACGAGGTAGCTGACGGCCATGCCGACCGCTGCGGGCGGACCGCAGGCGGCGAGGAATGCCCAGAAGTCGAGATGGCCGCGCTGGCCGATCAGGATGTTCTGCGGATTGCCGATGATCGTGGCGGCCGAGCCGGCATTGGCGGCCGCGGCGAGCGCTATCAGGAACGGTCGCGGATCGAGCCCACGCCTGAGCAGGCCCGTGGCCAGCATCGGCGTCATGGCGAACACGACCACGTCGTTCGCGAGCACGGCCGATAGCAGGCCTGCTGTTGTCACGGTGAGCAGGAGCAGCTGTTTCGGGCCAGCAGGGCTCAGCGCCAGCCGTCGCGAGCACCAGGCATAGAAGCCGCAGGCCGCGAACTGCGAGGAGAGCACCATGAGCCCGAACAGGACGACGAGCGTGGGCACGTCGATCGCGTTTCGCGCCTCCTCCGGGCTGATGGCGCCAGCGAGGACGAGCACGATGGCGCCGAGGAGCGCGATGCCGGTGCGGTCGATCATGAGCCCAGGCCAGCGACCGAGCGCCATGCCGAGATACACGGCGACGAAGACGGTGAGGACGAGCAAGGTCATGCGCGCTCAAGCACGCCGGCCCGACCTTTTGTCAACCCCGGAGTCTGGCCTCCCCCGCGATTCGGGGCAGGGCACGCGCGTGCGTAACGTGCTCGCGCATCCGCGGCTGCCAGAGCCGCCACAGCCGCTCGAGGTGATGGGCTCTCCCGTCCCGCCCCTCTCGAAACGAGCAAGACGTTAGATGTTATTCTACCTCGATGCGAATTTCGACTCGTCAGCGCCTTTTGGTTGATGTATGAATCGCGCGTGTTCGCCTGAAAGAAACCGGGCGCAAGCGAAGAAACGCCTCAAGGAAAAGAAACAATGCCATGCATGCTGCGGGGGAGAAAACTCCCCAGCGAGGGCAGTCGCACACGCGTGTCGGCCCTGCTCTCGACCTTGCTGTTGGCCAGTACTGCCACGGCTGCTCTGGCGGCAACCGGCGGCCAGCCGACGGCTCCGGCGCTCCTCGACCCGAGACCGCCGGCCTCATCTACCCTCGCGCTGCCCGAATTGGCCGGCAGCAGCTCGTCGGAGGCTAACGGCCCGACAGTGATCATGGCGGCGGTCGCGTCCGCGACGAAAGTATCCACCCTACCGAAGTTCGCCTACAAGGGCAGCCTCTCCGGCCTGCCGTGGGCCTCGGGCGGCACCGGCAGCCCCGACGCCTTCGAGGCCTATCGCGGCCGCCGCCTCGACGTGCGCACGGGCTATCTCACCATCCGCTACGGCTGGACCGAGATGACCCAGCTCGCCTGGGTCAGCGGCTATGTGGCCGCCGGTGCCCAGCCGGTGCTCGCGGTCGGCCTCCTGCCCGAGAGCGCGCGCGGCCAGCTCGCCCAGTGCGCCAACGGCGCCTTCGACGCCCACATCCGCGAGATCGGCCAGGATATCGTCATGGAAGGGGCCGGCAACGCCATCCTGCGGCTGGGCTGGGAGGCCAACCGCATGGGCGACTTCCCCTGGGCGATTCGAGTCGCGGGCGATGCTGGTCCCTTCAAGGGCTGCTTCCGCCGCTGGGTCCAAGTCCTGCGCACGGTGCCGGGGCAGTCCTTCAGCTTCGACTGGAACATGGGAGCACAGGGCAACCTGCCCTACCACGTCGACCAGATCTATCCCGGCAACGACTACGTCGACATCATCGGCGTGCAGTACTACGACCGCTGCCCGCCGGCTTTGACCCAGGCCGACTGGGACAAGCGCTACAACTCGTACAACACCACGACCGGCAGCCCGTACGGGCTCGGCAAGTGGCTGGCCTACGCCAGGTCCAAGGGCAAGAGGCTCTCCGTGCCCGAGTGGGGTATCGGTGGTCCCAGCACCGCCTGCGCCAGGCCCGGCGTCGACAATCCGCTGTTCGTCGAGAACATGTTCCGGTTCTTCCGGGCCAATGCCGCCTCGATCGCCTACGAGGCCTACTTCAACGGGACGTCGCCGACGGGCTCGTATCAGCTCTACCCGGCGGATGCGAACCCGCTGTCCTCGGCCCGGTACAAGGCCCTTTGGGGACCCACGAGCTGATCTCTCGCGTCCGGACTCCGAGGGGTCGGCGCTTCTGCTGCGTCGGTCGTCGCCGACGCAGCACGGGGTCCGGGTGCCGCCGGCTCCGTATCAGCGACTGGCCCACATGACGGCGCCATAGGGCTTGCGCTGCGGCCTGGGCAGCCGATCGGCCCGGGCATAGAAGAGGTGACGGCCGATCTGCGTCGAGGCGGCGATCTTGTCGCCGAGAACGGTGTGGCCGACATCGGCGCCGTTGAACCACAACGCCCCATGCGTCGGATCGGCCGGCGGCTCCTTCAGGAGCCGCTCCGCGAGTGCCAGAGCCTGCCGCCAGGCTCCGCGCTCGGTCGGCGGTCCGGCCTCGCCGTTGCACACCCAGCTGAACTGGCAGCCCTGGTAGACGATCTCCTGCACCGTCTTGGGAAAGCTCTCGTCGGCCATGCGATTGAGAACCACCCAGCCGACGGCGAGCATGCCCTTGCGCCCCTCCCCTTTGGCCTCGTGGTACATGGTCAATGCAAGAGCCTGAACCGCGCGAGGATCGGGCTCGTCAGCGCCGGCGCGGGCGGCCATCGGGGCGACGATCGCGAACACGCAGGCCAGAGCAGCGGCGAGAGGCCGTCGCATGCAGAGGGTCTCCTGTGGTTGTTGTCGTTCTCCGACGTGCGCGGGACGTTAACCACAGCAGCCACATGCACAACCCGGGACGACCGGTATATCGCCGACCTGCGTCAACTTGCCTCAGGCAGAGGCTCTTGCATTTTTCGTTGCTTAATCAACACGGATATTGTGTCGCTGTGACCACGCTAGAGGTGAACACCTAGCCATTCCGCCGATCGTGCCGGTTCGAATCTGTGGCTTGGGCGCCTCAATCGCCCAAAGGTTGAGAAGATGCCGTATGCCTCCGGGGCGAGCGCTCCGGAACGGCGCAGCAAGCCGTGCCGCCGTCTGGAGCACCCAGCCGGTGGATCCGCTCAGGTGGGATCCCATGCCGGCACGGAACCGCCGACGGCGACGATCCGGCCCTCCGGCTTGCCCAAAGCCGCGATCTCGACCATCTCGGGCTCGCTCAAGCTGAAGTCGAAGATCTGGAAGTTCGCACGGGCGTGCTCGACGCGCGAGGAGCGCGGGATCGCCACGACTCCCTCCTGCTGCACGAGCCAGCGCAGCGCCACCTGCCCCGCCGTCTTGCCATGACGCTGCGCGATCCGGGCGAGGGTCGGGTCCTCGAACACCCGGCCTCGGGCGAGGGGACAATAGGCGGTGAGCGCCATGCCGTTCGTCCGGCAGGCCTCGAGCACCGTGCGCTGGCTCAGGAAAGGATGGTATTCGACCTGGTTGGTCGCGAGCGGGTGGCTGCTGAGCCGCATCGCCTCGACGAGCATGGCGGCGGTGAAGTTGCTGACGCCGATGTGCCGGGCCCAGCCGCGCTCGGCGCAATCGTTCAGCGCCACCATGGTCTCGGGCAGCGGCACATCGGGGTTGGGCCAGTGGAGAAGCAGGAGATCGACCGCGTCGAGCTGAAGCTTCTCGAGGCTTTCTACGACCGAGCGCTGCAGATCACCGCTCCGAAAGCGGTCGGGCCAGATCTTGGTGGTGACGAACAGCTCGTCCCGCTTCAACCCCGAAGCGCGGAGCGCTGCCCCGACCTCGGCCTCGTTGCCGTACATCTGCGCCGTGTCGATGTGGCGATAGCCGATCTCGAGCGCCGCCTCGACCATGTGCCGCGCCTGAGCGTCGCGCAGCTCCCAGGTGCCGAAGCCGAGCGCGGGAATCGGAGCGCCGTTGCCGTTGACCTTGTGCATGCCTCAACTCCTCCTCGGATCCGGGCTAGGCTGAACCAGGATGAGGGGTCGCTCAAGGCCACCGAACGCGCAGAAGCTCCGCAGGCGACGCAACGCCGGACCGGCTCAGACCTGGCTCTGGCCGAAGTTCTCGATGCCGATCTGATCGATGAGGTCGAGGTCGGTGCGGTAGTTGTCCTGGTGCCTCTCCTCGTCCTCGAGGATGTCGATCAGGAGATCGCGCGTGACGAAATCGTTGGCGTCCTCGCAAATCTTGATCGCGGCTCGATATTGGGCGATCCCCTCGAGCTCGAGGCGGAGATCGCACTCGATGACCTCCTTGAGATTCTCGCCGATGTAGAGCTTGCCCAGGTCCTGGAGGTTCGGCAGGCCGCCCAGGAGCAGGATGCGCTGGATCAGCCGGTCGGCGTGCCGCATCTCCTCGATCGATTCCTCGTACTCGGCCTTGCCGCGCTTGTGGAAGCCCCAGTCCTGGAGCATGCGCGCATGCAGAAAGTACTGGTTGATCGCGGTCAGCTCGCCCTTGAGGCCCTCGTTCAGGGCGGCCAGCACCTTCGGGTCACCGGTGAGCGCTTTTCTTACCATGCCGAGCTTCCCTGGCTGCTGCGCTGAGGAAGCTAGGAGCTAACCCGAAGTTCCGGTCTGTCAAGCGGCAGCCGCGGTCGGGACGGCGACGGTCTCCTCGCGAGCACAGGCGGCGCAGCTTCCGGAGACCGGCGGCTGTGGGGCGTGGGCCGCGAAGATCTCGCGCATCATCGGCACGCAGCGGCCGCAGCGGACCTGACAGCCGTTCAGCCGGTAGATGCAACCGACGTTGCGAGCCTCCCCGCTCGCGGCGGTCTCGCGGCAGACCTTGTCGCGCAAGCCGTTGCACACGCAGACGATCATCAGGCACTCACTCTCGCGGTCCGGCCAGCCTGTAGCATCCGGATGCATCCGGGGCAAACGAAACTTTGCCGCAGTCAATTTGGAACAATTTCAGAGAGATATTCTTCTTGGAATTATTTCAAATCCATCTCGGGGTATCACCTCGTTGTCATGGTAATTGTCGCACCCGATTCCCTCAACTGGCGCGTTATCCATTGCTCGAGCCGTCACCTTGCGAGATGCAGTCCCCGCCGGCACCTCTGCCGTGCCTCGGATGGTGAGCATGAGCGCTCTTCGCGAGGCTTCGCTGCACGAATGAGGGTTTCTCCCGTCCCGCCGTCGGCCTATCTCAGCGCTGTCGGCCGGAACGGCCGATGCGGCCGGACAGCGAGGAGGAGGGATAGGCCATGGAGTATGTCCGTCTCGGCAATACGGGCCTGCAGGTATCGCGGCTGTGCCTCGGCTGCATGACCTACGGCGATCCGGGCTGGCGCGAGTGGGTCCTGGACGAGGCGGCGAGCCGTCCCTTCATCAAGGAGGCGCTGGAGGCCGGCATCAACTTCTTCGACACGGCCGACATGTACAGCCTCGGGCGCAGCGAGGAGATCCTGGGCCGAGCGCTCAAAGACATGGCGCGGCGCGACGAGGTGGTGATCGCGACCAAGCTCTACAACCCGATGGGCCCGAAGCCGACGCAAAGAGGGCTCTCGCGCAAGCACGTCATGGAGGCGATCGACGCGTCCTTGAAGCGCCTCGGCACCGATTATGTCGATCTCTGGATCATCCACCGCTTCGACTACGCGACCCCGGTCGAGGAGACGGTGGAAGCGCTCTCGGACGTGGTGAAGGCCGGCAAGGCGCTCTATCTCGGCGCCTCCTCGATGTGGGCCTGGCAGTTCATGAAGATGCTGGGCCTGCAGCGCGCCAGAGGCCTCGCCCCCTTCGTCTCGATGCAGAACTATCTGAACCTCGTCTACCGCGAGGAGGAGCGCGAGATGCTTCCTCTCTGCCGGTCCGAGGGGATCGCGGTCACACCCTGGAGCCCTCTGGCCCGCGGCTTTCTCGCCGGCAGCAAGCCCAGGGAGGGAGCTTCCACCACCCGTGCCCGCACCGATTCCTACCAGCAAGCGCTTGGCCTCGGCTCCGAGCAGGACTACACGATCCTGGAGCGTGTCGAGGAGATCGCGCGCCGACTCGGCGTCAAGCCGGCCCAGGTGGCGCTCGCCTGGGTTCTGGGTGTTCCGGGCGTCACCGCGCCGATCGTCGGCGCCTCCAAGCCGCACCATCTGAAGGACGCCTTGGGAGCGCTCGAGATCACGCTCGACGCCGAGACCCGCGCCTTCCTCGAAGAACCCTACCGGCCCCGCCCCGTCTCGGGGCACACCTGACCGTCGAGAGACTACCCTTGACCTGCCGGACGAATCGCAAGCAGCGTTCCTATTTCTGGCGCGAGAAGCCGATCGAGCAGATGACCGAGGCCGAATGGGAGTCGCTTTGCGACGGTTGCGGGCTGTGCTGCCAGATCCGGGTCGAGGACGTGGATACCGGCGAGATAGCGCTGTCGGACGCCGCCTGCCGGCTGCTCGACCTCTGCACGCACCGCTGCAAGGACTACGAGCACCGTCAGGAGCGCGTGCCCGACTGCGTCAAGGTGACG
Organism: Benzoatithermus flavus; assembly: GCF_037908215.1. Taxonomy (NCBI): domain Bacteria; kingdom Pseudomonadati; phylum Pseudomonadota; class Alphaproteobacteria; order Geminicoccales; family Geminicoccaceae; genus Benzoatithermus; species Benzoatithermus flavus. The sequence goes on from NZ_JBBLZC010000016.1 coordinate 27,524, forward strand.
CCCGAGAACGTCCGCTCGCTGAATTGGCTGCCGCACACCTGCGCCTACCGACTCGTCGCCTTCGGCCACGATCTGCCGCGCTGGCACCATCTCGTCTGCGGCGATCCCGAACGGGTCCACACGGTGGGCCCCTCGATGCGCGGCTGCCTCGTGAGTGAGGACGAGGTGGAGTGGCCTGCGCTGGACGACCCCGAATAACAGCAACGCCCGGGCCGAAGCGACCCGGGCGTCGTTGTCATCGCTTGCCACCTGCGCGAGGAGCCTAAAGCTCGTCGCGCTCGGCCCGCTTGCGCAGGAGCTTGCGGTACCGTCGCACGGCTTCCGCCTTCTCGCGCGCCCGGCGCTCGGACGGCTTCTCGTAGTGCCGCCGCATACGCATCTCGCGGTAGAGGCCTTCGCGCTGCATCTTCTTCTTCAGCGCGCGCAGCGCCTGATCGACATTGTTGTCGCGAACCTGAACCTCGACGATGGCTCGTACTCCCAAGCTGATGACAACAGGACGACAAAAACTGTTCCCTCGGCCGAGGGCTGAGCGCGGATATAGCACGGCCGCGGCGGCTCGCCAAGCGGGACCGCGCACCTGTTCCTTTCCGCTGCTCTGGGCTATCAGAGCGGCATGACGCTGCGCAAGATCGCCCGCCTCGGCCAGCCCGTGCTGCTGACCAGGGCCGAACCCGTGCTCGAGGTCGACAGGCCCGAGCTGCAGACCCTGATCGAGGACATGCTCGAGACCATGGCGGACGCCGATGGGATCGGCCTCGCTGCCCCCCAGGTCCACGAGAGCGTCCGGGTCATCACAGCACTCGAGATCCTCGACCGCAGCGAGCGCGGCAGCGCTCGCGCCCATGTCCTGATCAACCCGGAACTCACCCCCTTGGGCGAGGAGCGCGAACTCGCCTTCGAGGGCTGCCTCTCCATTCCGGATCTGCGCGGCCTCGTCCCGCGCTGGCGTCGCGTCGCCTATCGGGCGCTCGACCGGCACGGCGCTCCCGTCGCCGGCGAGGCGGAAGGGCTCTTCGCCCGGGTCCTGCAGCATGAGGTCGATCACCTCGACGGCATTCTCTATCCCATGCGCATGACGGACCTGCGGGCCCTCGCCTTCACGGACGAGGTTCCCCATCTCTCCGAGTGGCTGGAACGCGGTGGAGACCGGAGATGACCGACGCCGTCGCCGAGCGCCGCGCGCTCAAGGATCGTGTTCTGGAGGCGGCGCTCCTGCATGCCGCCTTCGATGGCTGGAGCCGGCGGACGCTGATCAACGCGGCGGCCGATGCCGGCCTCGATCCGGCGACCGCCCGGCGTCTGTTCCCGCAGGGCGGCGACAGCCTGCTCGCCTGGCTCGACGACTGGGCCGATCGCCGGATGCTGGAGGCGGTATCGGCGCAAGAGCTGGAGCGGCTGCCCGTGCGCCGGCGCATCGCCCTTCTCGTGCGCACGAGGCTCGAGCTCCTGGCTCCGCACCGCGAGGCCATGCGTCGCGCCGCGGTGGCACACGGCTTTCCGACCAACGTCGCCGAGGCCGGGCGAGCCTTGTGGCGGACGGTGGATCGCATGTGGCAGGCGGCGGGCCTGGGCGGCGAGCCCGCGGAGGGCTTCAGTTACTACTCGCGCCGGGCGAGCCTCGCGGCCGTGCTGATCGCGACCTTCCTCTACTGGCTCGAGGACCACTCGGAGGGTAGCGCCGACACCTGGGCGTTCCTCGACCGCCGCATCGAGGACGTCATGCGCATCGGCCGCGCCCGCTCCACGTTCGACCGCTGGACCGGCTGGCTCACCGGCCGCCGCCCCGCCGCCCACGCGCCGCGCTAGCTGCCGCTGCCCGACGACGATCGGGCCTGCTGCGCCCAGGTCTCGGCTGCCGCGGCGAGCGTCGCGGAGATCGCGACGGCATCGACCCACAGGGTCACGAGATCGAAGCCCGAGGCGGCCATCCGCGCCGCATAGCGCGCACTAGCGGCATGAATCCCGATCCGTTTCCCGGCCCGGCGGCAGGCGGCGAGGACGCGGGCGAAGGCTTCTTGGAGCTCGGGCTCATCGCGGTCCTGGCCGGCCCCGAGCCCGAGCAACAGGCCGAGGTCTCCGGGGCCGACGAACAGGCCGTCGAGGCCGTCCACCGCGGCGAGTTCCTCGCAACGCTCGAGTCCCGTCCGCGTCTCGATCATCGCAAACGCCACCACCTGCTCGGCCGCAGCGAATACATCCGCATCGGGGCGCAGCGCGGCACGGGTCGGCCCGTGCGAGCGCCGGCCACGGGGCGGATAGCGGCAGGCCGCCACCAGCGCCTCGGCCTCGGCGGGGCTCTCGACCATGGGGGCGATGACACCGGCGGCCCCCGCGTCGAGCACGTACCCGGTCACGGCCGCATCGATGTCCGGCAGACGGACCAGAGGGGCCCTGCCATGGGCCGCGACGGCACGGAGCGCATGGACCGCGGTGCCGAGGTCGAAAAGACCGTGCTGGAGGTCGAGGGTGACGGCCTCGACGCTGCCGCGCGCAGCGACCATCTCGGCGAGATGTGCGTCGGGAATGGTCAGCCACGCATTGCGCGCCGGCCGGCCGGCAGCCCACGCTTCCCGCACCGGTCGCGCTGGTGTGTCTTTCATGACGACTTCCCTTTCCGGATCGCTTCGGCGCACCGGGCTCAGCCCTGACCGCGCAGCGGGCGGAAGAACGCCCGGATCTCGTCCGCCAGTGCTTCGGGCTGCTCCATCGCCGCGAAATGCCCGCCGCGCGGCATGGCGCTCCAGCGGCGGATGTCGATGAAGGTGCGCGCTGCCAGCGAGCGTGGCGGACGCAGGATCTCGCGCGGGAATTCGGCGTAGCCGGTCGGCACGCCGATCGCAGCCCCCTCCGGGATCGGCCACGGCCCATGCAGGCGCGCGTAGTAAGGCCAGAACGAGGAGCCGATCGCTCCTGTGAACCAATAGAGGCCGATGTTGGCCAGAAGCTGGTCCCTCGTGAACACCGCCTCCACATTGCCGCCGCAGTCGGACCAGGCGCGGAATTTCTCGACGATCCAGGCGGCGAGCCCCGCCGGCGAATCGGTGAGGGCAAAGGCGAGGGTCTGCGGTCGGGTGCCCTGGATCCACTGATAGCCCGTCTCCTCCTTGAGCCAGATCGCGAGCTCGCCGAGATAGCGATGCTCCTCGGGTGCAGGGTCCGCGACCATCGCGGGATCGCGGCGCAAAGGGAGGAGGTTGAGGTGGATGCCGACGAGGTGCGCGGGATAGGCCCAGCCGAGCCGCGATGCGACGAACGAGCCCCAGTCGCCGCCCTGTGCGCCGAAGCGCCGGTAGCCCAGGACGTCGGTCATCAGCCCGATGAGGCAGTCCGCCATCGCCTCCACCGAGAAGCGCGGCTGTCCGGGCGCGAACGACAGGCCGAAGCCGGGCAACGAGGGTGCCACCACCGTGAACGTATCGGCCGGATCGCCGCCGAAGCGGGCCGGGTCGGCAAGGCGCGGGATCAGCTCGAGGAACTCGAACACCGAGCCCGGCCAGCCATGCAGAAGCAGGAGCGGCAAAGGTGCCGGCCCGTTGCCGGGAACGTGGAGGAAATGGAGGTCGATGCCGTGCAGGGGAACCTTGAACTGGGGGAAGGCGTTCAGCCGCGCCTCCTGGCCCCGCCAGTCGAAGCCATCCCGCCAGTACGCGACCAGCCCGCGCATGTAGCCGACGTCCGTGCCGTAGGTCCAGGGCGGTCCCGGCGTCTGGTCGGGGAAGCGCGTGCGCGCGAGGCGCTCGCGCAGATCGGTGATCGCATCCTCGGGCACGCGAAGCGTGAAAGGCTCGGGCTGCGGGCTCATGAAGCGATCCTGCCCCGTCCGGCCGTGCCGATGGTCATGCGCCGCCCCCAGGGAGCTATGGCCGGAGCTCCTCACCGAGGTCACGGGCTGCGCAGGCAGCCTTCGTCTCGGACCGGCCCAAGAGGTCAGTCTATCCGACCGGAGCCGGCCGTGCCAGATCGGCATCGATCGGCGCCAGATTCGTAAGATGGCCGACGCGGCGCCGTTCGGCCTGCGAGGTGAGCGGGCCGATCAGCGGGTCGCGAGCCGATCCCCGGACGACCAGCCGCGGCACCGACCCGTCCTCGACATGGGCGGCAGCGAAGGCGGCAGCGCTCGTCACGAGGTCAGCTCGCTGACCTGGTAGGCTGCCCGGTCGAGCCAGACCGGCGAGATTTCCACCCCCCAGCCCGGCCCCGACGGGATCTCGACCTGCCCGTCGCGAACCGCGAAGGGGTCGCCCAGGAACAGCCCCTGCTGCCAGGGATAATAGTCGGGACCCTCGATCGAAAGCTCGAGATACCTGCCCGCGTTCGGGATGGCGCCGAGGAGGTGCATCGTGCAGATCGTCACGAGCGAGAGGTTGGCGCTGTGCGGGGTGCAGGGCAGTCCGGCGGCAGCGGCCATCCGCACGACGCGGAGCGTGCGCGCGAGCCCGCCCATGTACATGATGTCGGGCTGCACGACGTCGACCGCCCGCATCTCGATCATCCGTGCCCAGGTCCCGAGATCCCAGTCCTGCTCGCCGCCGGTGACGTCGATCGCGAGCGCGTCCGCGACCTGCCTGGTCTCCTCGAGCTTCCAGTAGGGGCAGGGCTCCTCGAAGTGGCCGATGCCTTCGGCCTCCAGGAGCCGGCCTACCTCGATCGCACGCTTCGGCGAGAAGCCGCTGTTGGCGTCGACCAGCTTCGCGACGTTCGGGCCGAGCGCTCGCGCCACGATCGGCACGATCGCCTCCGTGCGCCCGGGCCATTCGTCGACATCGCGGCCGCATTCGGCACCGATCCGCCACTTGAAGGCATCGAACCCCTGCTCGTCGCGCAGGCGGACGAAGCGTGCCGCCTCCTCGGCCGGGGTGATGTCGCGCTTCATCGACGAGGCATAGGCCCGGAGCCGCCGGGGCGTGCCGCCCAGAAGCTCGACCACCGGCTTGCCCTCGAGCTTGCCGCGCAGATCCCACAGCGCCGTGTCGAGGCCGGCGATGGCGCGGCAACGATAGCTGCCCGGGAACTTGTGCTCGCGCTCCTCGATGCGATCGACCAGCGCGTCGACGTCGGACACGTCGGCGCCGAGCGCCCAGGGCGCCACCTGGCGATGGAAGATGGTCGCCGTGATGTCGGCGTTGTAGGTCGAGGTCTGGCCCCAGCCGACGGCACCGGTGTCGGTGGTCAGCCGGACGAAGCAGACGAACTCGTTGGAGAATGTCTCGAGCCTGGCGATCCGCATCATCGGCTTCGTTCTCCCGTCATCCGGCCGCGATGAGCCGGGCCGCCTTGTGGGCGACCATGAGGGTCGGCGCGTGGGTGTTGGCGGAAGTGATGTTCGGGAACACGGACGCGTCCACGACACGCAAGGCCCGAATACCGTGCACGCGCAGCTCGCCGTCGACCACGCCGCCGGCCGACTCGGGGGCCATCCGGCAGGTACCGCAGGCGTGGAACACGCTCCCGCTGCGGGCGCGGAAATCCGCGAGGATCTCCTCGTCGCTCGCCCGCGCCGGGTCGAATACCGGCCGGTCGGCGACCAGGGCCCGCATGGCCTCGGTTTCCTGGATGCGCCCGATCAGGCGTGCCGACGCGATCACGTCCTCGATGTCCCGGTCGGTCGAGAGATAGTTCGGCGTGATGCGGGGCGGCCGCTCGGGCTCGGGCGACGCGATGTCGATCCGGCCGACGCTGGTCGGCCGGCAGGTGTTGAAACCGATGATGAAGCCCGGGTAAGGGTCGGGCTTCAGGAGCGGCCGCTTGCCGGCATGCTCGATCGAATAGCTGACCGGGTTGAAATAGAGCTGGGTGTTCGGCCGGCTCGCCCCGGGCGAGGTGCGGACCAGGCCGCCGAGCTGGTTGACACCGAGGCTGAGCGGACCGGAGCGCGTCAGCAGATAGCGCAGGCCGGCGGCGAGCCGGCCGGGCCAGGTCCCGAGCACCTGGTTCAAGGTGGGTTCGGTTGCCCGATAGAAGTAGCTGATGCCGAGATGATCCTGCAGCCCTCCACCGACCGCGGCATTGGCGTGGACCACGGGAATGCCCAGCCGCTGGAGCAGGTCGCCCGGCCCGATGCCGGAGAGCTGGAGGAGCTGCGGCGTGTTGACGGCACCGGCGCAGAGCACGACCTCTCCCCGCGCCGTGGCCTGGCGGCGCCGGCCGCCCTGGACGTAGTCGACCCCGACCGCCCGGCAGCCACGGATGGCCACGCGCTCGACCCGGGCGTGGATCGCCAGCACGAGGTTGGATCGGGCCAGAGCCGGGCGCAGGAACGCGTCTGCGGCCGAGCAGCGCAGCCCCTTGCGTGTGTTGACCGCGTAAGCGCCGATGCCCCCCTCGGGTGCGCTGCCGTCGAGGTCGTCGACGACGGGCAGGCCGAGCTCCCGTGCGGCAGCATAGAAGTGGCGCTTGATCGGATGGTATTCGGGCTCGCGATCGGACACCCACAAAGGGCCGTCGCCGTGCTGCGACCCGTCGCGGCGGATGCGGCGCTCGAAGGAGCGGAACACGGGCTCGACGTCGGTCCAGCCCCAGCCCGGATTGCCGGCGTCGCGCCAGTCGTCGTAATCGCCGGGCAGTCCGCGGCAATAGACCATGGCATTGATCGAGCTCGAGCCGCCGACCACCTTGCCACGCGGCCAGTAGGCGGCCCGGCCGCCGAGGCCGGGGTCGGGTTCGGTCGTGTAGCGCCAGTTGACGGCGGGATCGTGGAAGGTCCTGCCGTAGCCGATCGGCATCCGGATCCGGAAACGGCGGTCGCTGCCGCCGGCCTCGAGCAGGAGCACCCGCTTCGAGCGGTCGGCGCTGAGCCGCTCCGCGAGCACGCAGCCCGCCGACCCCGCACCGACGATGATGTAGTCGAACTCGCCCACCGGGTTGCCTCCCCGGAACCGCCGCCGCGGCCTTCGCGTCGAGCAGGCTGCCGCCCGGGATCGTTGCAGACAATCAATATCAAAGTAGCCAAAGGGGGTATTCTGCTTTAGCCATGGGCCATGGCTTACCCGCTTGCCCTTCTCGTCTGGCTGCGCACCTTCGAGGCATCCGCGCGCCATCTGAGCTTCGCCCAGGCGGCGCAGGAGCTGGGGCTCACCCCCGCAACGGTGAGCCAGCAGATCAAGGCGCTCGAGTCCCATCTCGGGTTCGCGCTGTTCGAACGGCTGCCGCGTGGCGTACGCCTGACGACGGTCGGGCGGGCTTATGCCCCCGCGGTGCGCAAGGCGCTCGACGAGCTGTCGGTCGCCACCGTCGGGCTGTTCGGCTCGAGCGGCAGGCGCAGCCTGACGATCCGCTGCTCGGTCAGCTTCGCGGCGCTATGCCTGTCGCCCAGGCTCGAGGCCTTCCGTACGGCGCACCCCGACATCGGCTTGAGGGTCTATTCCTCGATCTGGAGCGACGATCTCGACGACGATCGGATCGACCTCGACATCCGTTACGGCGACGGAAGATGGGACGGCTTCGACGTCGAGCCGCTGTCCGCACCCGTCTCGGTGCCGGTCTGTCCGCCGGACACCCGGTTCGGCGACGACCCGGCATCCGACCTCCTGCCGATCGTCGCGCGGCGGCCGATCCACATCCTCGGCTGCGAGAACCTGTGGATCGACCTGTCGCGCAAGCTGGGCTGGCCGGAAGGCAGCATCGATGGCGGGGTCTCGGTCGACACCTCCGTGATCGCGCTCGAGATGGTGGCGGCCGGGATCGGCTCGGCCATGATCTCGCGCGATCTCACGCTGCTCCATGCCGCCGCGGGCCGGGTGATGGTTCCGCCGGGTATCGCGCTGCGCCACGACCAGCGCCATTTCCTGCTGACGCCGCGCCGCGGCCGACACCCATCGGCCGACGTGCTGCTGCTCCGCGATTGGCTGTTGCGAACCTTCCGCACCGGGCTGCAGGCTTAGCGGTTCATCCGGCAGGTCACGCTGCTCTCGGTGGGAGTGCGCTCGCGGACTGCCGGTCTGGCTGACGCCGATACCCTCCACAGCAGCTGCACCGAACCTCGTGTGCGCCCGCCTTCGGGCGCTCCCGCTCGTCCCGGGGCGGCCCGGTGCACCCGTCGAACATGCCGCGATGCCACCGGATGACGGTCGCCCTTCCCGGCACTCGCGCCGCTCCACCGAGCTCGGTCTTGCTGGCTCCCTCGTTCCCACGGCTCCATCCTTCCCAATCTTGGAGCCTCCGGAAATCCCGGCATGGTTCAAACCTACTGCCGGCCGGCGGCACTGTTTCGCGGCCTCTACGGATCGAGAGGTTGGCAGCCTTCCCCTTCGTGGCAGCTTCGCCTGGTCGGCGGGAGGCGGAAAAATTGTTGTCAATTGGCGTGATTTTGCTCATGCAACTCTCATGACAAAATGGATGCCCAATCCTGCCGACCTCCATCGCCCGGTCTATCTCTCACTGGCCGGCCAGATCAGCCGGGCCATCGCCGATGGCACGCTGCAGGCGGGCAGCCCAATGCCGACGCATCGCGCCCTGGCGGATCGGCTCGGCATCAGCGTACAGACGGTGAGCCGGGCCTATGCGGAGCTGATCCGCCAGGGCCTGCTGGTAGGCGAGGTCGGCCGTGGCACCTTCGTGCGTCCGCTCAAGGCCGAACCCGAGCCGCCCTTCATTCCCGAGCGGATCCGCGAGATCGTCGATCTCTCGATCCTGAAGCCGGTGAGCGAGGCGATGCACCGTGAGCGGATGCAGGCGGCACTTGCGGAACTCGCCGCCGACTTGCCAGCCAGCGTGGCGCTCGCGTTCCGGCCCAACATCGCGCTGGCCCGCCACCGAGCCCTGGCGGTGGACTGGCTCTGTCACTGCCGGCTCGAGACCGCGGCCAAGAACGTGATCGTCACCAACGGCGCCACCTCGGCCATGACCATGGCGCTGATGACGGTCGCTCGTCCGGGCGGCATGGTGGTCACCGAGGAGATTGGCCATCACACGCTGGTCCCTTTGTGCTCCTATCTCGGTCTGCGGCTCGCGGGCTTGGCGATCGATCGCGAAGGTGTGCTGCCCGAGGCCTTCGAACGGGCGTGTCGCGAGGGCGAGGTGAACGCGCTTTTTGTTCACCCCAATGCGGCCAGCCCCACCTCGGCGCTGATGGGCGCCGCTCGCCGGGCCGAGCTGGTCGAGCTGGCGCGACGCCACCAGGTGCAGATCATCGAGAACGACGCCTGGGGACCGCTGATCGAGAGCGACCTGCCGCCGCTGGCGGCACTGGCGCCGGAGCGCACGCTCTACCTCACGAGTCTCACCAAATGCGTGATGCCCGGCCTTCGCACCGGCTTTCTGGTCGTTCCCGACCAACTGATCCCGGCCGCCGCCAACCGCCATCTCGTCACGAACTGGATGGCGACGGCGCTCCTGGCCGAGATCGCCGCGCGCTGGATCGAAAACGGCACGGCGCTCTCGTTGGTCGGCTGGCAGCGCACGGCCCTGCGGCAACGACAGAAGATCGCCGCCGATATCCTCCGCGACCTGCCCTACAGCGCGCACCCCGAGGGCCTGCAGGTCTGGCTGCCGCTACCGCCGGGAATGCGCGAGGACCAGTTCGTCGCCCAGGCCCGGCTGCACGGGGTCGCGATCGCGCCCGGGGTTTCGTTCGCCACCAGCCCCGGACCAGGCTGGCCGGCAGTGCGTATCGCGATCGGCGCGACCAGCGAAGCCGAGCTGCGCACGGGCCTCGGCATCGTCGCCGACCTCCACCGCAGCAGGCCGGAGCCGACGCTGCTCGCCATCTGAACCGGCTGACATCGGGCTGAGCCAAAGAGCCCAATAATTGTCATGATATTATTTTTGAATTGACCTGATTTTGGGCATTAAACATACCAATGTCTGAACCGACGCCTCGAGCGGGTCAGGGATGGCATGGCGATACCGATTATCGAGATCGACCGGGTGTCGAAGAGCTTCGGACACCTGGAGGTCCTGAACGAGCTCTCCTTCACGGTGAAGCCCGGCGAAAAGCTGGCGCTGATCGGGCCATCGGGCTCGGGCAAGACCACGATCCTGCGCATCCTGATGACCCTCGAGACCATCAGCGGTGGTCATATCCGTATCGAGGGCGAAGAGCTCTGGCACATGCCGAGAAACGGCGCGCTGGTGCCGGCCGACGAGCGGCATCTGCACAAGATGCGCGCCAAGATCGGCATGGTGTTCCAGCTCTTCAACCTGTTTCCGCACATGACCGTGCTCGAGAACGTGACGCTCGCCCCGATGCTGACCAAGGGGACCTCCAAGCCCGAGGCCAAGCGTCGGGCCATGGAGCTGCTCGAGATGGTCGGCATGGCACAGAAGGCGGATGCGAAGCCGGCGCAGCTCTCGGGCGGGCAGAAGCAGCGCGTCGCCATCGCCCGTGCCCTGGCGCTCCAGCCCAAGATCATGCTGTTCGACGAGGTCACCTCGGCCCTCGACCCCGAGCTGGTCGAGGAGGTGCTCAACGTCATGCACCGTCTCGCGCGCGCGACCGACATGACCATGCTGCTCGTCACCCACGAGATGAGCTTCGCCCACGATTTCGCCGACCGGGTGCTGTTCTTCGACCGCGGGCGGATCGTCGAGGAAGGCCCGCCGGACCAGATCTTCACTCGGCCGCAGCACGAGCGCACCCAGGCGTTCCTCAAGAAGATCCTCGCCGCCGGCCATCGCCTGTGAGGCGGGCCACGGCCCGGACCCGAGGCCTCGTGAGAAAGGAACAACGGATCATGAGATCAGGACAGGCTACCCGGCGGCCTCGCCGGCTTCTGGCATCGGTTGCGCTCGCCGTACTCGGCGCAGCGACCCTGGCTGTTGCCGGCACGGCGCCGGCCAAGGCCGAGGACGCGCTCGAGCGCGTCAGAAAGCAGGGCTTCGCCCGAATCGCGATCGCCAACGAGCCGCCTTGGACCGAGATCAAGCCGGACGGCAAGGTGGCCGGTGCCGCACCCGACCTCGCGCGCGAGATCTTCAAGCGTCTGGGCGTGCCCGACATCCAGGCCTCGGTGAGCGAGTACGGGGCGATGATCCCGGGCCTGCAGGCGCGCCGCTTCGACATCGTGGATGCCGGCCTGTTCATCAAGCCGGAGCGCTGCCGGGCGGTGATCTTCTCCGAGCCCAACCTGTGCGACGCCGAGGCATTCGCGGTCAAACAGGGCAACCCGAAGAAGCTCGTGAGCTACGCCGACATCAACAGCTCCGGCGCGAAGGTGGGTGTCCCCGGCGGCGGCACCGAGGAGCGGCTGGCGCTGGCGGCGGGCGTGCCGCGCGACCGCGTCGTCGTGGTGCCGGACGGCCAGAGCGGCATCAAGATGCTGCAGGACGGCCGCATCGACGCCTACGCGCTGCCCGCACTCTCGATCAACGATCTCGTCAAGCGGGCGAACGACGCGCAGCTCGAGGTGGTGACACCGGTCAAGGACACGCCGATCTTCTGCGCCGGTGCGGCCTTCAACAAGCAGGATGAGGCGCTGCGCGACGCCTACGACAAGGTCCTGGCCGAGATGAAGAAGTCGGGCGACTTCGCGAAGATCGTGGCGCCCTACGGCTTCCCGGCCGAGGCCGCCTCGCTCACCACGCGCGAGAAGCTCTGCGAGGGGCCGAACTAGACCGCTACTCCCGCTGCAGCCGTGGCGCGCCACGGCTGCAACCTTCATCCAGCACGCGGAATCCCCCGACTGCCATGACAGCGTTCTTCAGCCAATGGTCGGGCTATCTGACCCTCATCCTCGAGGGGGCCATCGTCACCCTGGAGCTGACGCTCCTGGGCTGCGCGCTGGCGCTGGTCATGGCGTTCCTGGCCGGGCTCGGCCGGCTGTCGCGGCATGCGGGCTTACGCTGGCTGGCCACGCTCTACATCGAGTTCTTCCGCGGCACGTCGGTGTTCGTGCAGCTCTTCTGGGCCTATTTCGTCCTGCCGCTCATGGGCGTGCCGATCACGCCGATGCAGGCCGGGGTGCTCGCCCTCGGGCTCAATGTCGGCGCCTATGGTGCCGAGGTCGTGCGCGGCGCCGTCCAGTCCGTGCCGAAGGAGCAGCACGAGGCCTGCACGGCGCTCAACCTCACGCGCTGGCAGTGCCTGCGCCACGTGATCCTGCCCCAGGCCTTCGTCATCATGCTGCCGACCTTCGGCAACAACGCGATCGAGCTTCTGAAGGCGACCGCGGTCGTCTCCTTGATCTCGCTCTCCGACATGACCTTCCAGGCTCAGGTGGTGCGTGCCCAGACCGGGAATACGGCCGTGCCGTTCCTCACCATCCTCGTCCTCTACTTTCTGATCGCGAGCGTGATCGCGGGCGGTGTACGGCGGCTCGAGCGCCGGCTCGCGGCCGGCCTCGACGTCACCAGGGCCTGAGGAGCGCCGCCGTGGATTGGGACTGGTCGTTCGTCGCCGAGATCCTGCCGACACTGCTCGCCGGCGTCGTGGTCACGATCGAGGCCACACTCCTGGGCTCGGCGCTCGCCATGATGGCGGGCCTCGTCTTCGCCGTCCTGACACGCTCGAGAAACACCGCCGTCCGTCGCACCGTGGGCTTCTTCCTCGACTTCGTCCGCGGCACGCCGCTTCTAGTGCAACTCTACTTCCTGTTCTACATCCTGCCCGATCTCGGCATCACCCTCTCGCCGCTGGTCGCGGGCACGATCGGACTCGGCCTGCACTACGCCACCTATACCGCGGTCGTGTACCGGGCCGGCATCGACAACGTGCCGAAGGGCCAGTGGGAGGCGGCCAAGGCCTGCAACCTGACCATGGCCCAGACCTGGCGCCACATCATCATCCCGCAGGCGATCCCGCCGATGATCCCGGCACTCGCCAATTATTTCATCGCCATGTTCAAGGAGACGCCGCTGCTCTCGGCCATCACCGTGCTCGAGCTGATGAGCCAGGCGCGCAGCGTCGCCAACTTCAACTACCGCTATCTCGAGCCGATGACGCTGGTAGGCGTGTTCTTCCTCGCCATCAGCATCCCGTCCGTCGTCCTGCTGCGCTGGCTCGAGCGGCGCTTCGGCCGGATCGGCTGAGAAGGAGCCAAGCCATGCATCCTGCCGAGATCGCGCAAACGACGCGTGCTCCTGCCCTCGACGCCCGGCCCGTGCCGCGCCGGATCGGCCTCATCGTGCTCGCGACCGACCACACCTCCGAGCGCGATTTCGCCCGGATGACGCCTTTTGACGAGGTCGGGGTCTATGCCACCCGCGTCGCCTACGCCAACCCGACGAATCCTGCGAATCTGCGCGCGATGCAGCCACGCCTCACCGAGGCCGCCGCGCTCATTCTGCCGGACGAGCCGCTCGACGCCTTGTGCTTCTCCTGCACCTCCGCTTCCGTCGTCATCGGCGACGATGCGGTCGAAGCGGCGCTCCGGGCGGCGAAGCCGGGCGTGCCGGTGGTGACACCGCCCGCGGCGGCGCGAGACGGCTTTCGCGCCCTCGGCGTCGGCCGCATCAGCCTTCTCACCCCCTACACGCGCGCGACCACCGCACCCATGGCCGACTACTTCGCCGGCCACGGGCTCGGGCTCGCGAGCGTCACCTGCCTCGGCTTCGAGGACGACCGGGAGATGGCGCGCATCCGCCCGCAAGCACTGGTCGAGGCGGCGGTGGCCGCGACCGACGCTCGGGCGGAAGCGCTGTTCGTCTCCTGCACCGCGCTCCGCTCGGCCGAGATCGCGGAGGCGATCGAAGCCGCGATCGGTCGGCCGGTGGTGACCAGCAACCAGGCCACGGTCTGGCGCTGCCTGCGCCATTGCCGGATCGACCGGCCGTTCCACGGCCACGGCCGGCTGCTGCACCTGCCGGCGGAGGCGGGCCGATGACGGACGCGCGCCTCACCCTCGCCGATGTCTTCGCGGCGCGCCGCCGGCTCGACGGCCGGATCGCGCGCACGGCCCTGGTGCCTTCGCCGAGCCTGGCCGAGCGGGTCGGGGTACCGGTCCATCTGAAGCTGGAGCAGCGCCAGATCACCGGCAGCTTCAAGCTCAGGGGTGCTACCAACGCGCTCCTGGCGCTGTCCGAGGATGCCCGAGCCCGCGGCGTGGTCGCGGCCTCGACCGGCAATCACGGCCGTGCCCTCGCCCATGCCGCCAGGAAAGCGGGCGTGCGCTGCGTGGTCTGCATGTCCAGGCTCGTCCCCGGCAACAAGGTCGAGGGTATCCGCCGGCTGGGGGCGGAGATCCGGATCGTCGGCCGCTCGCAGGACGACGCGCAGAAGGAGGTCGATCGGCTGGTGGCCGAGGAGAGCCTCACCATGCTGCCGCCTTTCGATCATCCCGACATCATCGCCGGCCAGGGCACTCTCGGCCTCGAGCTCGTCGAGGACTGCCCCGAGCTCGAGACCGTGCTGGTGCCGCTCTCGGGCGGCGGGCTGATCGCAGGGGTGGCGCTGGCCGTCAAGACCGCCAAGCCCGATGCACGCGTGGTCGGCATCAGCATGGCGCGCGGTGCTGCCATGCACGCGAGCCTGATGGCGGGTCGGCCGGTCGCGGTCGAGGAGCTGCCCACGCTCGCCGACAGCCTGGGCGGCGGCATCGGTCTCGGCAACCGTTGGACCTTCCGCATGGTGCGCGAGCTCGTGGACGAAATCGTGCTCCTGGACGAGGCCGAGATCGCGGCCGCGGTGCGCCACGCCTACTGGCAGGAGCAGGAGGTGGTGGAGGGCGCCGCCGCGGTCGGCATCGGCGCCCTGCTCGCCGGAAAGGTCCGGCCGCATGGCCCGGCCGTGGCCGTGCTCTCCGGCCGCAACATCGACATGAGCCTGCACCAGCGCCTGATCGCGGGCGAAGACGTGCAGCTCGACGCCACGGCCGGCTAGGCCAGCGGCTTTCGCCCATTTTCGACGTTCTCTTTCCAGGATTGACCGCCATGCCCGAGCCTCAGCTCGACTTCACCCGCGCCGAGTACGCAGAGCGGCTCGCCAAGACCCGCGCCGCCATGGAGCAGCGCGGCATCGACCTTCTGATCGTCACCGACCCCTCCAACATGGCCTGGCTCACCGGCTATGACGGCTGGTCGTTCTACGTGCACCAGTGCGTGCTGGTGCGCCCGGACGAGGACCCGATCTGGTACGGCCGCGGTCAGGACGCGAACGGCGCCCTGCGGACTGCCTGGCTGCCGCCCGAGCGGATCATCGGCTATCCCGACCACTACGTGCAGAACCCCGAACGCCACCCGATGGACCATCTCTCGGGGCTCATCACGGATCGCGGCTGGGGCAATGCCCGGATCGGCGTCGAGCTCGACAACTACTATTTCAGCGCCGCCGCCTATCTCTCGCTGCAAAAACACCTGCCGAACGCGCGCTTCGTCGATGCGACGGCGCTCGTGAACTGGCAGCGGGCGGTGAAGTCGCCGCAGGAGCTGGCCTACATGCGCACGGCGGCGCGGATCGTCGAGGCGATGCATGAACGCATCGCCGAGAAGGTCGCGCCCGGCATGAGGAAGTGCGATCTCGTGGCCGAGATCTACGATGCCGGCATCCGCGGCGTGCCCGGTGCCGGCGGCGACTACCCGGCGATCGTGCCGCTGCTTCCCTCGGGCTCGGATGCGGCCGCCCCGCACCTGACCTGGGACGACCGGCCGATGCAGTCGGGCGAGGGCACCTTCTTCGAGATCGCCGGCTGCTACAAGCGCTACCACTGCCCGCTCTCGCGCACCGTGTTCCTGGGCAAGCCGCCGCAGAAGTTCCTCGATGCCGAGCAGGCGGTGCTGGAGGGCATGGAGGCCGGCCTGGCGCAGGCCAGGCCCGGCAATACCTGCGAGGATATCGCCAACGCCTTCTTCGCGGTGCTGGCGCGCCACGGTATCGTCAAGGAGAACCGCACCGGCTACCCGATCGGGCTGAGCTACCCGCCGGACTGGGGCGAGCGCACCATGAGCCTGCGCCCGGGCGACCGCACCGTGCTCGAGCCCGGCATGACCTTCCACTTCATGACGGGCTTATGGCTCGAGGACTGGGGCCTCGAGATCACCGAGAGCATCGCCATCACCCAGACCGGGGTCGAGTGCCTGGCCGCCGTGCCGCGCAGGCTGCTGGTCAAGGACTGAGGCGTCGTCACCGGCCGCACGCAAGACCAGGTCGCATCGACCGGCCCGCGCCGTCGCGGCCCCATGCTGGAAGGCATTCGAAATGAGCGAGGAATCGCGCGTCTCCTGCACCATCGATCTGGACGCGCCCGGCAAGCGTGCGGGCTATCTCAACGTGCCCTGGTCGCGCAACGACAGTGCCTGGGGGGCAATCCGCATCCCGATCCACGTGATCTGCGGTGGCGACGGGCCGACCGTGCTGTTCACCGGCGCCAACCACGGCGACGAGTACGAGGGGCCGATCGCACTCCTGAAGCTCGCCCGCCGGCTCGATCCTACGCGCGTCCGCGGCCGGGTGATCGTGCTCCCGACCATGAACCATCCGGCGGTCCAGGCCGGCACGCGCGTCTCGCCGATCGACGGGGTCAACATGAACCGGTCCTTCCCGGGCCGGCGCGACGGCACGCAGACGCCGATGCTGGCGCACTACGTCTATCACCACCTCGTGGCGCGGGCCGACGTCGTGGTCGACCTGCACTCGGGTGGCAAGACCCTCGACTTCGTACCCTCCGTGGTGATGCACGAGCTCGACGACAAGGATCTCATGGAGCGGACCAGGGCCGCGATTCTGGCCATGGGCGCTCCGCTCGCGCTCGTGCTGAAGGAGCTCGACACGGCCGGGATGCTCGACAGCGCCGTGGAAGAGCTGGGCAAGCTGTTCGTCACGACCGAGCTCGGCGGCGGCGGCTCGACCACGCCCGAGCGTGTCGCCATCGCCGACCGCGCGGTGCACAACCTGCTCTGCCATCTGCGCGTGCTCGACGAGGCGCCTTCGGCGGCGCCGGGCCCGTCGCGCTTCGCCCGCACGCCCGAGGACGGCTTCGTCGTCTCGGACGATGCCGGCCTGTTCGAGCCCCTGGTCGAGCTCGGGGCGCCGGTCGAGACGGGCCAGCCTCTGGGCCGCGTCCACTTCTTCGAGGAGATCGACCGCGAGCCCAGGACCTACACGGCACCGCGCGGCGGCTTCCTCTACTGCCGGCACTTCCCCGGGCTGATCAAGCGCGGCGACTGCCTCGCGGTGCTCGGGGACTATGGGCACCAGGGCTGAGGCCTGCCATGCCGCTCGACGCACGCGACCGGCGGCTCCTCTGCGTGGTGGCGCGCGAGGGCCGCATCACCAACCAGGCGCTGGCCGAGCGCGTTCATCTCTCGCCCAGCGCCTGCCTCGAGCGCTGGAAGCGGCTCGAGCAGGCCGGGGTGATCAAGGGCTACCGTGCCGAGCTCGGGCTCGAACTGCTCGGCATGCCGCTCCTGGTCCATGTCGAGGTCAGCCTGAAGCGGCACGAGGCCAGCGACTTCGCCCGCTTCGAGCGGGCGATCCGGTCCATCCCCGAAATCATCCGCTGCGACGCCATCGGCGGCGGCATCGACTACCTCGTGACCGTCGCCGCCCGCAGCATGGCGGACTACCAGGCGCTGATCGACCGGCTGCTCGAGGCCGAGATCGGCATCAGCCGCTACTTCACCTACGTCGTCACCAAGACGGTCAAGAACGATCCAGCCGGGCTCGCGGCGGTGCTCCTGGCCGAGGCCGAAGATCCTGCGGGCGGCTCGTGATCATGCGTCGGATCTGCGGCCGCACCCCTCGGATTGCGTCGAAACTGCGGCGGCCGCGCCCTTAGATTCCGATGCAGGCGAGGAAGGAATCGCGAGGGCCGGAACATGTACGGAACGATGGAGATCACGGGTATCGATGCCAGGGCGGGCGTGGCGGGCTTGGCCACGCCGCGGATCGACGGGCTGCAGCGGCCCGAGCTTTTACGCGACCGCGCCTTCATCGGCGGCATCTGGTGCGATGCCGCGGACGGCCGACGTCTCGCGGTCGAGAACCCGGCCGACGGCAGCCTGATCGGCACGGTGCCCGACATGGGCACGCGCGAGACGGAGCGTGCGGTGGAGGTTGCCGAGCGCGCCTTCCCGGGCTGGCGTGCGACGCCCGCCAGGGAGCGGGGCGCCATCCTGCGCCGCTGGGCCGAGCTGATGCTGCGGCACAAGGAGGACCTCGCCCGGATCATGACCCTGGAGCAGGGCAAGCCGCTCGCCGAATCGCGCGGCGAGATCGACTATGCCGCGAGCTTCCTCGACTGGTTCGGCGAGGAGGCAAAGCGCGCCTACGGCGAGACCATCCCTTCGCACCTGCCCGGCAGCACGCTCCTGGTGGTGCGCGAGCCGGTGGGGGTCGCCGCCGCGATCACGCCCTGGAACTTCCCCTCGGCCATGATCACCCGCAAGGCCGGCGCAGCGCTCGCCGCGGGCTGCACCATGGTGGTCCGTCCCGCCTCCGAGACGCCGTTCTCGGCCCTGGCGCTGGCGGTGCTCGCCGAGGAGGCCGGGCTGCCCAAGGGCGTGCTCTCGATCGTCACCGGCGATCCGATCGCCATCGGCGACGTCCTGACCAAAAGCCCGATGGTGCGCGCCTTGAGCTTCACGGGCTCGACCGAGATCGGCCGCAAGCTCCTCGAGCAGTGTGCCGGCACGGTGAAGAAGATGTCGATGGAGCTGGGCGGGCACGCGCCGTTCATCGTGCTTGAGGATGCCGACCTCGATGCGGCCGTAAAGGGTGCCATCGCCGCCAAGTTCGCGACCTCGGGCCAGGACTGCCTCGCTGCCAACCGCATCTACGTACCGGCCCGGCTCTATGATGCCTTCGTCGAGCGCTTCGCGGCGGCGACGGCCGCGCTCGAGGTCGGCCCCGGCCTCGAGCCGGGTGTGGAGATCGGCCCGCTCATGCACGAGAAGGCGGTTAAAAAGTGCGAGGCGCATGTCGCCGACGCGGTGGCGAAGGGTGCCCGGCTGGTGGTCGGCGGGACGCGGCATCCGCTCGGCGGCAGGTTCTACACGCCGACGGTCCTGGCCGACGTCACCGACGGCATGCTGATCGCGCACGAGGAGACCTTCGGCCCGGTCGCGGCGATCCTGCGCTACGAGGACGAGGCCGAGGTGATCGCCCGCGCCAATGCCACGATCTATGGCCTTGCCGCCTATGTGTACGGCTCGGGCCTGCGCAACGTGATGCGCGTGGCCGGCGCTCTCGACTACGGCATGGTCGCTATCAACACCCCGAAGTTCACCGGTGCGCCGATCCCGTTCGGCGGCACCAAGCAGTCGGGCCTCGGCCGCGAGGGCTCGCGGCACGGCCTCGATGACTACAGCGAGCTCAAATATCTCTGCCTCGGCGGCCTCGCCTGAGGGAAGGACGACCCATGACCGACACGACCTTGCGCAATCCCTCCCTCGAGGAGCTCGACCGGCAGACGGTCCTGCATCCCTTCACGCCGCTCGAGACCTATGCCTCGGGTGCTCTCGGCGATCCCCGCATCGTCACGGGCGGGAAAGGGATCCGCATCCGGGACCGGAAGGGACGCGAGCTGATCGACGGCTTCGCCGGGCTCTACTGCGTCAACATCGGCTACGGCCGCGACGAGGTGGCCGAGGCGATCTACGCCCAGGCCAAAAAGCTGGCCTACTACCACACCTACGCGGCACACTCGACCGAGGCGCTGATCCGCCTGTCCGACCGGCTGGTGCGGATGGCCCCGGGCACGCCCGCCAAGGTGTTCTATGGCCTCTCCGGCTCGGATGCCAACGAGACCCAGGTCAAGCTGGTCTGGTACTACAACAACATCCTGGGCCGGCCGCAGAAGAAGAAAATCATCTCGCGCGAGCGCGGCTATCACGGCAGCTCGGTGATGTCCGGCGGGCTCACCGGTCTGTCCTTCTACCACGCCGCCTTCGACCTGCCCTTCGGCCCGATCCGGCACACCGGCGCGCCGCATCATTACTGGGGTGCCGAGCCCGGCGAGAGCGAGGAGGACTTCTCGGCGCGCCGCGCGCGCGAGCTCGAGGCGATGATCCTCGAGGAGGGCCCCGACACGGTAGCGGCCTTCATCGGCGAGCCCGTGCTCGGCACCGGTGGCATCATCCCGCCGCCCAAGGGCTATTGGCCGGCGATCCAGGCGGTCTTGAAGAAGTACGACGTACTCCTGATCGCCGACGAGGTGGTCACGGGCTTCGGCCGCACCGGCGAGATGTTCGGCTGCACCACCTATGGCATCGAGCCCGATCTGGTCACGCTCGCCAAGGGCCTGACCAGCGCCTACGTGCCGATGTCGGCGGTGATCGTCGGCGAGAAGGTCTGCAGCGTGCTCGAGCAGGCGACCGACAAGCTCGGCGCCTTCAGCCACGGCTACACCTATTCCGGCCATCCCCTGGGTGCTGCCGCGGCCAACGCCGTCCTCGACATCGTCGAGCGCGAGGACCTGCCCGGCAACGCGGCGCGGACCGGCGCCCACTTCCAGCAATGCCTGCGCGAGACCTTCGCCGATCATCCGCTCGTCGGCGAGGTGCGCGGCGTGGGCCTGATGGCGGCGCTCGAGTTCGTGGCCGACAGGGGCAAGAAGCAGCGCTTCGATCCGGCGCTCAAGATCGGTGCCCGCGTGTCGGCGGCCGCCCTCGAGCAGGGCCTGATCGCACGTGCCATGCCGCACGGCGACATTCTGGGCTTCTCGCCGCCGCTCGTGGTGACACCGGCGGAATGCGAGGAGATCGTGGCGATCGCCAGGCGCGCCGTGGACAAGGTGACGGACGAGCTCAGGCGCGAGGGCCACGAGCTGCTCCTGACGGCGCCGGCCATCTGAGGATCGGGAGGAACGGGCATGGATATCGTCGTGCTCGACGAGGCGGCACTGCGCGCTCGGGTCAAGATCAGCCACGAGGCGATGGCCGTGGTCGAAGCGGCCTTCGCGGCCCTGGGGCGAGGCGGCGTGGTCATGCCACCGGTCCTGCACCTGGACCTGCCCGAGCGCCACGCCGAGATGGACGTCAAGACCGCCTACGTGCCCGGCCTGCCGTCGATGGCACTCAAGGTCTCGACCGGCTTCTTCGACAACCCGAAGCGCGGCCTGCCGAGCCTCTCGGGCATGATGACCCTGCTCTCGGCCGAGACCGGCCGGGTCGAGGCGGTGCTGCTCGACAACGGCTATCTCACCGACGTGCGCACGGCGCTCGCCGGCGCCATCGCCGCCGACCGGCTGGCGCGTCCCGATGCCCGGATCGCCGGCATCATCGGCACCGGGCTGCAGGCGCGCCTCCAGCTCGAAGCGCTCCGGCTGGTGCGGCCGATTCAGCGGGTGCTGCTCTGGGGCCGCGATCCCGCCAAGGCCGCGGCCTTGGCGGGCGAGCTCAAGGCCGGCTTCGGCCTGCCGGTCACCGCAGCCCCGGCCGAGCAGGTGGTTCGCGAGGCCGACATCGTGGTCACCACCACGGCCGCGCGCGAGCCCGTGATCCTGGCCGACTGGCTGCATCCGGGCCTGCACGTCACGGCCATGGGCTCCGATGCGCCCGGCAAGCAGGAGCTCGATCCCGAGATCCTGAGCCGCGCCGATCGGGTGGTCGTCGACCGCCGGAGCCAGTGCGAGCGCCTGGGCGAACTTCGGGCCGCGCTCGCCGCCGGCACCATATCCTCCGATCGTCCCATCGACGAGCTGGGCGAGATCGTAGCCGGGCTGAAGCCGGGCCGCCGCTCGGCGGACGAGATCACGGTCTGCGATCTCACCGGCACCGGCGCCCAGGACACCGCGATCGCGGTCCACGCCGTGCGCGCCGCCGCCTAGCACGGGCGCGCAGCGGGGAAGCAGCAGCCGCCAAGCCGGAATCGGCCTCGAATGTGCCCTAGGCGGCCTGGCGGGCGTCCTCGACCGGGGCGGCGGTCCCTGGCCCCGACCTCCTCGATGCTCACCCCCACTCGGGGATGCCGCACAGGCCGAAGCCGCCGGTCACGATCGTCATCCCGTTGCGCAAAAGGCCCGAGAAGAGCGCGGCCTGCGCATCCTCGTATACCTTCCTCATGCTCGAGCCCTCACCATCTCATCCGTTCCGGCTCGGGCCCGACGTTCGGCCTGCAGCCCCTCGGGCGCGTAGGCGGCGAAGATGGTCCGCATCATCGGCAGGCACCGCCCGCAGCGGACACGCGCACCGTTCAACCGGTAGATGCACCCCACCCCACGACAGCGCCCATCCGCGGCCGTCGTCCGGCATACGCTGTCCTTGAGTCCGTTGCACATGCAAACGATCATCGCGCACCCGCTTCCCTGATCTCACAGCTTGCCCGCGGGCCGACGGGCGTCGTCGCCCCCTGCCCCGGCCCGCTCCATCCATGGCCGATGCCGCACGGCAGATCCAAGACCGTCTTGATGGATTTCCATGCCGCCCGGGTATCGAGGTCGTGCTGCCGGCCGTTCGCGAACGCCAAGGACGGCCGGCGAGCCTTCCGCGCGCTCGACCCCGGTGAAGGTCGCACCATCGAGGTCGGCCACGGGAGCGATCCTCGAGAGGATCGCCGCGACCTGCGCGGGCGGGGCGTTCTTGAGGACGAGGCAGCGTACCGATTCCGGCAGCCAGAGCCACAGGGCCGGTACCACGGCCAGGGGGGCGACGCCACCCAGAAACAGAACCGAGCGCCAGCCGTAATCGGCCACGAGCTGGCCCGCGGCGAGGCCGCCGAAGGCCGAGCCCAGCGTGAAGCCGCAGAACATGACGGTGGTCAGGAACGAGCGCCGGAGCGACGAAGCCGATGGCCCCGGTGTCGAAGCCGCCGATCGCGACGATCGCGAAGCACAAGAGAAGCGTTCGGATCTGGAGCGGCGACAGCCTGCGGCCGGTATGCTCGGTGATGAAGTCGAGGACGTCGACGGTGCGGCTCTGTCACCATGCTGGCTCTCCCTGCCTTGCCCGGGGCGCAGGAAGGCGCCGGGCCGCCCGGGCCCGTCCTCCTGCGCGGCTCATGCGAAGGTGACGTTTCGATCCCGCTGCTTGTCCCGGCGCAGGCGTGCTGCACCGGGGCGGCTCTTCGGCCTCAGTCGATGGCGGAGGGATGGCGGGCTAGCGGGGTGACGCGCATCTCCATGAACGGGAACAGCGGCAGCCCCGAGAGGATGGCGTGGAGCTCGTCGTGGCTCTCCACGTCGAAGATGCTGATGTTGG
The DNA here is from genome assembly GCF_037908215.1 of Benzoatithermus flavus. Taxonomy (NCBI): domain Bacteria; kingdom Pseudomonadati; phylum Pseudomonadota; class Alphaproteobacteria; order Geminicoccales; family Geminicoccaceae; genus Benzoatithermus; species Benzoatithermus flavus. Next base: position 50,531 of record NZ_JBBLZC010000016.1, read on the forward strand.
CGTAGCGGCCGGCCACCCGCCAGAGATGGCGCCACTTGCCCTGGTGCTGCAGCTCCTGCGCCCTGGCCTTCTCCTCGGCCTTCAGGCGCTCGAACACTTGCGGATCCACGTCGTGCGGCACGCGCACGTCCATCTCGACACAATAGAGCATGGCATCCTCACGCGCGCGCGTAGCGGCGCAGCTTGTCCCGGTCGAGCTCGACGCCGATCCCGGGTCCTTGGGGCAGATGCACGTGAAAGTTCTCGAAGCGCAGCGGCGCCACGGCGAGGTCGTCGGTCAGGATCTGCGGCCCGAAATGCTCGCAGCCCCAGCCGAGATCGCGCAAGGTAGCGAAGGCCTGGAGATGTGCGGCCGCCCCGATCGAGCTCTCGAGCAGGCAGCCGCCATAGAGGCCGACGCCGGCCGCCTCGGCCACGGCGGCGACCTTGCGCAGGCCCAGAAGGCCACCGTGCTTCACGAGCTTCAGAGAGACGACGTCGGCCGCTGCGGCCTGCGCTACGGCCAGCATGTCGTGGGGTGTGAACACGCACTCGTCCGCCATCAGCGGCACGGTCGAGCGCCCCCGCACCCGTGCCATCCCGGCCACGTTCCAGGCCGGGAGCGGCTGCTCGACCAGGATCACGCCGAGCTCGGCGAGCACCGGCAGACAGCGCACCGCCATCGTCTCGTCCCAGGCCTGGTTCGCGTCCACGATCAGCGTCGCCCGGCCCGCCAGCGCCGCGGTGAGGCGGCGCAGGCGGGCGAGGTCCTTCTCGGGCGCTTGCGCACCGACCTTGATCTTGAACCGGTCGTGGAGCCGGGCGGCGAGCTTCCCTTCCGCCTCCTCGATCTCCTGCGAAGGATCGCCCGAGGCCAGGGTCCAGAACACAGGGACCCGGTCGCGGACGATCCCGCCCATGAGGAGTGCCGCCGGCACGCCGAGCGCGTGGCCGACGGCATCGAGAAGCGCCGTCTCCAGCGCCGCCTTGGCGGCGCTGTTGCGCTTGGCGGCCGCATCCATCCTGGCGCCTGCGACCTCGAGGCAGTCGGCCCGCAACCCCAGGAGGGCCGGTGCGAGATAGGCGTCGATGTTGGCCTTGATGGCCTCCACGCTCTCCTCGCTCCAGCGGGGGCCGCCTAGCGTCGCCGCCTCGCCGACACCTACCACACCATTCGCGAGCCGGACCTCGAGGACGACGTAGCTCTGCGCCGTCACGGAGAGGGAGGAGAGCTTGTGCCGGCGCACCGTCGGCACGTCGACGATGGTGCTGCGGATCGAGGCGACCGCGAGGTCGCGCCCGAGGTCGGCCGGAACGGTGATGGGACTGTGGTCCATGCTGGCCTTCATGTGCTGGATGGGAACGGGCCGTCAGGCCGCCTCGGCGTGCGCACGGTGCACCACCGTGTCGGGCGCACCCTCGACGGCCCGGTTCAGGACGAAGTCGAAGGTGATCTCGACGAACGGCGCATCGACGCCGCGCGCCCGTATCGCCGCCGGGTCCGTGCTGCGGCGCACGGGCGGCACCAGCCCGTCCCGGGTGGCAAAGGCGAAATCGTCGTGCAGGTACTCGTCACCCTCGATGTTGATCTGGGTGGTGAGCTGCCGGTAGCCCGGGGCCGAGACGAAGAAATGGATGTGCGCGGGCCGGTTGCCGTGGCGCCCGAGCTGGTCGAGGAGCTGCTGCGTGGCGCCGTTCGGCGGGCAGGCATAGCCCGAGGGCAGAATCGAGCGGAAGCGGTAGCGGCCTTCCGCATCGGTCTCGATGCGCCGGCGCAGGTTGTACTTGGGCTGCGACGGGTCGAAGAACGAGTAGCCGCCCTTGGTGTTGGCGTGCCAGACGTCGACGATGGCGCCGGTCACGGGCCGGCCCTCGGTGTCGCGGACCTGCCCTTCCATGAACAGGATCTCGCCTTCTTCGCTGCCGTCGTCGAGCCGTGCCTCACCCTTCGAGAGCGGGGCGCCGGCAATGTAGAGCGGGCCCTCGATGGTGCGCGGCGTACCGCCTTCGAGCCCGGCCTTCTTCTCGGCCTCGTCGAGCCGCAGGTCCAGGAAGTGCTCGATGCCGAGCCCCGGCACCAGGAGGCCGACCTCGTTGGCTTGGCCGAGCCGGGTGAGATAACTCATTGCCGACCAGAACTCGTCGGGCTGGACGTCGAAGTCCTCGATCGTCCGGAACAGGTCGGAGACGACGCGGTGCACGATCCGTTTCAGGCGCGCGTCGCCCTTGTCGTTGTCGAGACCGCTGACCCTGGTCAGCAGCTCCTGGACATGCGAGGTGTTCAACAGAGTCTCGTCCATCGTCTTGCCTCTCCGTGGCTGCCCCCTTCTCTTGGCGGGCAGTATGGATGTTCGCCGGGTACGGCCCGGCCGCCGTCGATCAGCCGAGGTCGCCACCGGCCACGGGCAAGGTGACGCCCGTGATGTAGGAGGCCTCGTCGGAAGCCAGGAACAGGATCGCTGCCGCCTGCTCGTCGGTGGTGCCGTAGCGCTTCATCAGGCTCGAGGAGACCGTCTGCTCCACGACCTCGCGCATCCAGCCCTCCTCCTCGGGCGAGCGTGGCGTCGCGTTGCGCGGTATGCGCCGCGGCGGCGTCTCGGTGCCGCCCGGAGCCACGCCACACACGCGGATGTTGTCCTTCGCGTGCTCGAAGGCGAGGCAGGCGGTGATCGCGTTCACCCCGCCCTTCGCCGCGGCGTAGGGCACGCGGTTGATGCCGCGGGTCGCCACCGAGGAGACGTTGACGATGACGCCGCCGCCTCCCGCGAGCATAGCCGGCAGCACGGCGCGGCAGCACCAGAGTGTGGGGAACAGCGAGCGCCGCACCTCGGCCTCGATCTGCGCTTCTTCGTAGCGCGCGTAAGGCTTGGCCCAGATCGTGCCGCCGACATTGTTGACCAGGACGTCGATCCGGCCGAACCGGCGCAGCGCCTGCGCAACCGCATCGGCAGCGCCGGTGAAGGCCTCGAGGTCGGCGGTGACCGCGAGCGCCTCGCCGCCGCCCGCCCCGATCTCGCCCTGCACCTCCAGGACCAGCTCCGAGCGGTCGACCAGGACCACCTTGCCGCCTTCGCGCGCCAGCCGCAGCGCCACCGCCCGGCCGATCCCCTGCGCCGCCCCGGTCACGAGCGCGACCTTGCCGGCGAAGCGTCCCTCGTAGGTTCTCATCGCCGCCTCACGCCGCCGGCCGGTGACTCTCGCCGATGGCGGTGACGGCACCGCTCGGCGAGAACTTCTCGTAGTAGAAGTTGGCGGGCGAAACACCCTGCTGACCCAGCCAGACGCGGACCGCGTCCACCATCGCGGGCGGGCCGCACAGGTAGACGTCGACCTCGCCGCCGTTGAGTCGCTCGGGCTCGGTGTGGGCCATGACGTAGCCCTTGCGCGGGTGCGCGCTGCCCTCGGCCGCGACGCAGGTCGCGAAGGTGAAGCCGGGGATCCGGGCGGCGCAGTCCTCGAGCCGGTCGACACCGACCAAGTCCTCGTCGTTGGTGACACCGTAGACGAGATGGATCGGATGCGCGCTGCCGGTCTCGGCGATCTTCCCCAGCATCGAGAGGAAGGGTGCGAGGCCGGTGCCGCCCGCGAGAAACAGGAGCGGGCGCCGGATGTCGCGCAGATAGAAGCTGCCGGCGGGACCGACGAAGCTCATCGGCATGCCGGGCTCGGCCCGCTCGCGCAGGAAGGAGCTCATCAGCCCGGGCGGGATGTCGCGGACCAGGAAGGACAGCGTCTCGGCCCCGGGCGGCGAGCTGAAGGAGTAGGAGCGTCGCTGATCCGTGCCGGGAACCTGCACGTTCACGTACTGGCCGGGCAAGAAGGTCACCGCTCCGGCACCCTCGAGCGAGAAGGCGATCGTGGTGGCGGAGAGCCGCTCCACCGACTTGAGCCGTGCCTCGAAGCTCTGACCCCGGGTCTTGCAGACCTCGGAGGAGGCCGCGACGCTGATCACGAGGTCGGTCTGTGGGCGCATCTGGCAGGCGAGCGCCAGGCCCTCGGCCGCCTCCTCCTCGCTCAGCGCATCCTCGATATACTCGCCCGGGTCATAGGTGCCGGACTCGACCCGACACTTGCAGGTGCCGCACGCTCCGTCGCGGCAGTCGAGCGGGATGTTGATCCCGACCCGGTAGGAGGCGTCGGCGACCGTCTCGCCGGTGCGGCACTCGATGAAGCGGGTGACGCCGTCCTCGAAGTTGAGCGCAACGGTATGGCCCATCTTTCTTTCCTTCCTCTTGCGCCCGTCAGATGTGGTAGATGTCGACGACGTGGTGGATGTAGTCGTTCTTGAGCACTACCTTCTTGCGCTTGATCAGCGGTGTCGGCCCGGTGGTGTCGAGCGTGTAGCAGGAGGTGCCGTAATAGATGTCGGTCGTCTTGTAGCGGTAGCTGAAGGTCACCCAGTTGAAGCGCAAGCTGCAGACGCCCTCGCTCTGCTCCAGGATCTCGACATTGCTGATGTTGTGCGAGGTCCTGGGCTCCGGCAGGCTGGTGGCGCTGGAGCGCTCGGTGCGGATGCGGAACACCCGGTCCTCGAGCCCGCCTTTGTGGCCGTACCAGATCAGCGAGATCTCGCTCTGCGGGTCTTGGGTGAGCCGGTCGTCGTCGTCCCAGGCGGGCATCCAGAACTCGGCGTCGGGCGCGTAGCAGGCGAGCCAGCCGTCCCAGTCCTTGTCGTCGAGGCAGCGGGCCTCGCGGTAGAGGAACTGCCGGACGTCCTCGATCGAGAGCATGGCTCCGGCCGCCGGGTTCTGGACCGTCGTGCGCATCGTGGTCATGGTCTTTGCTCCCCCTCAGGCCGTCCTGCTCTTGCCTTCGGCGACCAGCGCCCGCCGCATGGTTTCGTGCCAGTGGCGGTGCTGGAGGACGAACAGGCCCTCGTCCTCGGTCTTGACCCCGCTCATGAGCGCGTTCAGACCGATCGCCTTCGCCGCCTCGTCGGGGCCGTGGATCCAGTGCTTGGCGCCACGGGACAGGTCGTTCCAGCGCGCTGCCCGCGCGTGGTAGGAGAACTGGCAGGCCCGGAATTCCTCGAGATCATCCGGGGTTGCCATGCCGGAAGCGTTGAAGAAATCCTCGTACTGGCGGATGCGGTGTGCGCGCGCCTCGGGCGATTCGCCCTTGGGCGCTATGCAGTAGATCGTCACCTCGGTCTTATCGACCGCGATCGGTCGGTAGTGGCGGATCTGCGAGCCGAACTGGTCCATCAGATAGACGTTGGGGTAGAGGCACAGGTTGCGTGAGCGCTGGACCATCCAGTCGGCCATCGCCTGGCCGTACCGTGCTGCCAGCTCCTCCCGCCGGTCCCAGTTCGGACGGTCCTCGGGATTGGCCCAGTTGGTCCAGAGCAGGAGATGGCCGTTCTCGAACGAGTAGAACCCGCCGCCCTGCTTGGCCCAGCCGCCCGCGCTCATGGCGCGGATGTCGTCGCCCTTTTCGGTCTCCTTGCGGCGGCCGGTGGTGGCGGCGTAGTTCCAGTGCACGGCGCTGACGTGGTAGCCGTCCGCACCGTTCTCGGTCTGGAGCTTCCAGTTGCCATCGTAACAGTAGGTCGACGAGCCGCGCAGCACCTCGAGGCCCTCGGGCGACTGGTCGACGATCATGTCGATGATCTTGGCGGCCCCGCCGAGATGCTCGCTCAGCGGCAGGACGTCGGAGTTGAGGCTGCCGAACAGGAAGCCACGGTAGGACTCGAAGCGTGGCACTCGGGTCAGGTCGTGCGAGCCTTCCTTGTTGAAGCAGTCGGGGTAACCGGCCCCGTCGGGATCCTTCACCTTGAGGAGCTTACCCGTGTTGCTGAAGGTCCAGCCGTGAAAGGGGCAGGTGTAGGTTGCCTTGTTGCCCTTCTTGTGACGGCACAGCATGGCGCCGCGATGGCTGCAGGCGTTGATGAAAGCGTTCAGCCCATCGTTCCGATCGCGCGCGATGACGATCGGCTGCCGCCCCATCCAGGTCGTGAAGTAGTCGTTCTTGTTCGGGATCTGGCTCTCGTGGGCGAGATAGATCCAGTTGCCCTCGAAGATATGCTTCATTTCGAGCTCGAACAGCTCGGGATCGGTGAAGATGTCCCGGGCGACACGGTAGACGCCGCGCTCGTCGTCCTCCTCGAAGGACGCTTCTATCCGTGATCCGATGTCGTCGAGCATGACTGCCCCCTGAAAAGGTCGTGCCGGTGCGAGCGCTTCCCGCCGCCTCGGGCGGGTCGGGAACTCGGGAGAGATGAAGGGGATCGGCCCCGCCGGGGCCTCAGAACGAAGGGCTCTGCCCGTTCGCTGTGCAGTAGCCCATTGTCGTTGCTCTTGGGTTGCCCTTTCAACCCCTAGCCTCCGAACGAGGCGCAATCTGGACTAGGTCGGCACCGCGGTCCAAGACTGTCTCGGTCGATTTTCATACCGGGAAGGTATCGGATGGATCTGCGCCAGCTGCGTTACTTCGTGACCGTGGCCGGCGAGCGGAATTTCACCCGGGCGGCAGAGAAGCTCCACATCGCGCAGCCGCCTTTGAGCCGGCAGATCCAGCAGCTCGAGGAGGAGCTGGGCGTACCGCTGTTTGAGCGCCGCAGCCGGCCTTTGCACCTCACCGAAGCCGGCAAGTTCCTCTACGACCATGCGCTCGATGTGCTCGAGCGGGTCGAGATGATCCGGACCATGATCCGGCGCCTCGACCCGCTCCAAGGCGGCCGGTTCAGCATCGGCTTCGCCGGCTCTACCCTCTATGGCGCCCTGCCCGACCTCATCCGTCGCTTCCGGGTGGCTTTCCCCGGCGTGGAGGTGGTGCTCTTCGAGCTCTCGACACTCCAGCAGATCGCAGCCTTGAAGGACGGCACCATCGACGTCGGCTTCGGACGCCTGCGCCGGCTCGAGGATCCGGCGATTCGCCGCGAGGTCCTGCGCGAGGAGCCGCTCGTGGTGGCGCTGCCGATGGGCCATGCGCTCCTCGACCGGCTCGCCACGCTCCGGCTCGAGGACCTGGCGCAAGAGCCGCTGATCCTCTACCCCAGGGAGCCGCGCCCATCCTATGCCGACCAGGTGCTCGGCATCTACCGAGGGCGTGGTGTCGAACCCGGTCCCTTGCACGAGGTGAGCGGGCTGCAGACGGCGCTGGGCCTGGTCGCGGCCGGGGTGGGCTTATGCCTCGTGCCGGCCTGCGTCGAGCAGCTCCGCCGCGACGACGTGCTCTACCGTCGCCTGGACGAGAAGACCGCGGTCTCGCCGATCATCATGAGCTACCGCAAGCAGGACCGCTCGCGCCACGTCACGGCAATGAAGGAGCTGATCCGCGAGATGTACCGGCAGAAGGGCCTGAGCTGAGGGGTTCGTGCCGCAAGCTCGGCCGATGCCTCGGGCTCGATCGAACGAATGGTCACCGGCTCCCGGCCGAGTTCGCGGCGAAAGCGGCGCTTTAGGCGAAGCGTCAGCGCGTACTGACGCTGGCAGCAGAGAGACAGGCACCGACACGGGTCATGGAGCTTCTCGCACCCTGGCGCGGTCGCGGGCAGGGGCAGCGTGCGTCAAGCTCTGTAAAAGACGGGCGGTCACGAGGCTGGCGGCGAGAATCATACGTCTTCGGGGGTAAAGGGTCACGAGCCGCAACTGCCGATGCCTTGGCCGGCATCGGGCTGCAGATAGCGCAGCACCGCCTCGACCGCCATCTGCCGCTGCGCGGCAGCATGCTCCGGCGCCGCCAGGTCACGGCCGAAGATGGCGCCCCAGGTGTGGCGGTTCGAGACCCGGTAGAAACACAACGAGCTGATCATCAGGTGCAGGTTCACCGGGTCCACCCCGGCGCGGAACACACCTTCCCGCTCGCCACGCACGAGGAGCGCCTGCAGGATCGCGATCACTGCGGCGTTGCGCTCGGCGATCGCGGCCGAGCCGGCGATGTGGCGCGCTTCGTGGATGTTCTCCACGCTGACCAGACGCACCCACTCCGGGTGAGCGGCGTGATAGTCGAACGTGACCTCGACCAGCCGGCGCATGGCTTCCCTAGGCGGCAACTCCTCCAGCCGCAACGCCTGCTCGACATCGCGTATTCCACCATAGGCGGCCTCCAGCACCGCGGTGTAGAGGCCCTCCTTGCTGCCGAAATGGTAGTAGATCGCGGGCTTCGTCGTGCGGGTCCTGGCCGCGATCTCGTCCACGCGTGCACCGCTCAGCCCCTTCTCGGCGAACTCGGCCGTGGCCGCGGCGATGATGTCGCCCCGCGTCCGCTCGACGTCGCGCGGGCGCCGTCGAGCCGCCGTCCTTGCCCGCGCTACCCTGTCCGACATGCACTGTTCCTTACCGTCTGGTAGGTATCTTACATGGCGAAGATAGGGCTGTCTCGGCAAGAGCGAGCCGTCGACACCTGCACGAAGCGCTGGATGTGCCGCCGGCACCGCCATGCTACCTCTCGGTGCCACCTGATGACCTGCCGGACGAGCGGCCCCTGATGACGAACCGGAAACCGCCGATGCCGCAGCAGCGCGAGCGCCTGATCGGCATCGCCCTGCTGATCGCCGCCGTCGCGTGCTTCGCTTGCCTGGACGCATCCGCGAAGTGGGTGAACCGGACGACCGACCCGATCCAGACCGCTGCGGTCCGTTATCTCGGCAGCTTCGTTCTGATCGGTGCCTGCTTCAATCCTTGGACCAGGCCCAAGATCCTGCGCTCGCGCAGCCCCGCGCTCCAGTGCGCCCGCGCCTCGTGCCTGGTGCTCGCCACGATCTGCGCCTTCTTCGCGCTGCGCTACCTGCGGCTCACCCAGGCGACCTCGATCACCTTCGCCTCGCCGCTGATCGTGGCGTTGATCGCCGGTCCGCTGCTCGGCGAGCGGATCGACGCCCGGCGGCTCGCGGCCGTCCTGGTCGGCTTTTTGGGCGTGCTCGTGATCACCCGCCCCGGCAGCGGCGGGTTTCACCCGGCCATGCTCCTGGCGGTGATCACGGCCTGCGCCAACGCGCTCTATGCCGTCACCACCCGCATCCTGGCGGCGCGCGATGCCAGCGAGACGACCCTGTTCTACACCGGGCTCGTCGGCTCCGTGGTCTTCCTGCCCAGCCTGCCCTTCGTCTGGACGACGCCGAGCTCAGCTCGGGTCTGGCTCGCGATGGTGGGTCTCGCCCTCTTCGGCGCGCTCGGGCACTGGCTGCTCATCCTGGCCCATGAACGCGCCCCGGCCTCGGTGCTGGCTCCCTTCTTCTATCTGCAGCTCCTGTGGGCGACGCTGCTGGGCCTCGTGGTGTTCGGCGAGCTGCCCGACCGCTGGACCCTCGCGGGTGGTGCGATCGTCATGGCCTCCGGTCTCTACCTGCTCCACCAGGAGCGCGCGAAGCGCAGGCTGCCGAACGCGGATGCGGCCATCTGAGGAGCCGCGGGAAAGCGAGGCTCGGAGCACTCTCCTGGCACCTGCCGAGCCTCGCTTTCCTCTTTCAGCTCGACCGGCACCAGAAGCACCGTGATGACGTTGTGCCGGATCGAGCCGGCGCTCGTCCGGCAGCGGCGTGCACCAGCCCGTCTTGCTGGTTCTCCCGGTCGGACGGATCGCGCTCAGTACCTGATCTTGGCCAAGGCGCGCAGCTCGTCGGCGGTGGTGGTGGGAAAGCCGAAGAACTCGAGATAGGCAGGGATCTGCTCGAACAGCATGTCGGTGCCGACCTGGATCGGGCAGCCCTTCGCCCGCGCCGCCGCGAGGAACGGCGTGATCTCCTGCTTCATCACCACCTCGCCCACGAACGTGCCGGAGTCGAGCCGCGCCACGTCGACCGGCAGCGGATCGCCTTCCCTCATGCCCAAGGGCGTGGCATTGACCACGATCTCGTAGCCCGCGGGATCCTTGGAGCCGGTCGTGACCTCGAGCTCGGGGTAGTGCGCGCGCAGCCGTTCGCCCAGCGCTGCCGCGGCATCGGGGTTGGCGTCGAACAGGCCGATCGAGGCCAGTCCTGCTCCGGCCAGCGAGGCGGCGATCGCCGAGCCGACTCCGCCGCTGCCGACCACGAGCGCCCTGGCCCCCGCGACCGACCGGCCCTTGCGCTCGATGCCGCGGACGAACCCGGCACCGTCGAACATGTCGCCCAGGAGCGAGCCGTCCGGGCGACGCAGGATCGCGTTGCAGGCACCGGCGATCTTGACGGTCGTGGTGACCTCGTCGAGCAGGGCCACGGTCGTTACCTTGTGCGGCATGGTCACTAGCGCACCGCGGATGTTGGTCAGCCGGAACAGCGCCCTGAGCACGTCCGGGTAGTCCTCGGCCTTGACGCCCATCGGCACCACGACCGCGTCGATCCCGGCCTTCTCGAAATAGGGATTGTAGATCATCGGCGCCTTGAACGTCTCGGTCGGATAACCGAGATGCGCGATCAGGGTCGTCGTGCCACGGATCATCCTCGCCTCCAGATATTTCGCTCGGTCGCTGCCGCTTGCCGATCCGCCGTCTCCCCATCAGGGCATCCAACGGTGCAAGATCGAGCCCATGGGCCGTGGCAGCGCCGGCGGAGCGCCGCCGGTGTCAGAACCCACGGGTCGTTCACGACCGAGCAGGTCCGCGTTGGACTGCAGCCTTCTCTCTTCATCCGTTCACGCCTGACGGTGCGCCGGCCTGGCCTGGGCAAGGCTCTGCGCCCGCATCGCATCATATTCCTTCTTGCCGACCGGAACGGCGTCGGGATGACCGAGGTCGTTCATGTGGACCCGGTAGGTCTCCCGAGCGCTCCAGGCCGCGGCCGCCGCGATGAGCGTCACCCCAAAGGTCAGCATCCCGATCGTGAGCGGGATGTTGGTCGAGCCGGGAGGTGCTACGGCCGCGAAGAGGGCCGGAAGCAGGGCCGTGATGGTCGTGCCGACGTTCTGAGCGATGGCCATCGCCGAGACCCGGGTCCGGGTCGAGAACAGCTCGGGGTAGAAGCTCGGGAAGACGGCATTGTAGCCCTGATAGACGATGCCCCACATCAGGAGCGAGACGACGATCGCCAGCGGCACGTTGTGGATGCTGATGGCGTAGAGATAGAAGAACGAGAGCAGCCCCGAGGCGAGCGCACCGACGATGATCGGAGGCCGACGACCGATCAGGTCCGACAGGTTGCCGACATAGGGAATGACGACCACGGCCACGATGTTCCCCAGGATAGGAATCCAGAGATAGACGTCCTTGTGAAAGCCGATCCCGTATGCCGCCTGGACCGCATAGGCTGCGCCGAAGATCGAGGTCACCACCGGGATGACGTTCATCAGGGCCATGCAGACGACCCGCAGCATGTCCTGCCAGCTGCTTCTGAAGGCCTCGACGATCGGCGCCTTCGGCACCTCGCCGTGCTCGCTCTCCTCGGCGAAGGCCGGGGTCTCCGCGACCTCGCGGCGGATGATGTAGCCCGCGACGATGACGACGAAGCTGAGCAGGAAGGGGATCCGCCAGCCCCAACTGTTGAACGCCTGCTCGGGCATGTAGTGCGCGAGTGGCAGGAAGACCGCGGCGGCCAGGATCTGCCCGGCCTGCACGCCCTGAAGCGTGAAGCTGGCGTAGAAGCCGCGCCGGCCGAACGGGGCATGCTCGAGGATCATCGAGCTGGCGCCGGAAATCTCTCCAGCGACCGCGAAGCCTTGGATGAGACGCAGGATCACGAGCAGCACCGGGGCAAGAATGCCGACCTGCTGGTAGGTGGGCAGGAGCCCGACGGCCATCGTCGAGAAGCCCATGAGGAACATGCACAAGATCAGCACCGTCTTGCGGCCGTGGGTGTCGCCCCAGTGGCCGAGGACGAAAGCACCGATGGGCCGGGCGACGTAGCCGACCCCGTAGGTCGCCAGAGATGCGACGATGGCGACGGTAGGATCGCTCGAAGGAAAGAAGATCTGGGGGAAGATCAGGGACGCCGCCGTGGCATAGATGAAGAAGTCGTAGTACTCCAGCGCCGAGCCGATCCAGCCGCTGGCAGCCGCCTTCTTCGTCTGATGTACGCCGTGGGGCTCATGCTCCATGAGCAGGGTCGCCATTCGTGCCTCCTCTGGCCTTGATGGGTCGAGTCCACGTGCCGGTGTTTCCGGCTCATCCTGCCCGATCACGGCGCTGCCACCATCCGTGACAATGCAGGAAAAGTTGCTTCTGTGCCGGCCGGCTCCGAGCAGAATGCGAAGTCGCTGCTTCCGTTACGGTCTGCCGGACGACAACTTCGATCCCGAGGCGCCAAGATCAAACGTGTGATCGTCGTCACATTGGCAGATGGAAGAAAACATTCGAGGATAAAGCCGGCGCCGCGGTCGAGCGGCAGACGAAGATCACGGCACCGATGAAGCCGGTGAACGGCCGCTCTGGTAGCGGATGACCGGGGCACCTCACCCGGCCCAATGTCCGTTGAACCAAGGCAGCGACCGACCGGAGGAGGGAGATCAGCACCGTGTCTCGCCTGTGGCGAGCAGGTGCATGCATCGGCCTCCCCCGCAGACTGTTACTGCTTGCCGCATAAGCTACCTACTAGTAGGTATATGTCAAGAGGTCTGTTCGGTGCGAATGGCCGGCGACGGCTTCCCTGCCCCTTTCGAGGGGTCCGCTCCTGGTCTGGCACCACGAGCGGCACCCCGAACCGGTCTATCGCGAGCCGCCGTCCCCGTCGCTATCGGCTCAGGTCAGCGCTGCCAGCGTGCGGAACCGCGAGCCCGCCTGCATCTGTGCCTGCGCCGCCAGCCGGACCGGCGCGTTGGCGGCCCCGAAGCCGTCATAGCCGTGCCGCCGCTCGACCAGCTCGAACGCGAACCGGTCCTCGAACGGCTCGGTATAGAGCTGGAAGAACTCGCCGCCGCCGGCGTCGCGATCGTAGAGGATGTTCGCGGCCGCGAGCCGGTCGACGAATTCCTGCTCCAGGCCGAACTTGGCGGCGAGATCGTCGTAATAGTTGGCCGGAATCCGCAAGACGGCCGCACCCCGGCGCTTGAGTTCGGCCGCGGCCGCGAAGATGTCCGCGGTCGCGAGCGCTATGTGCTGCACACCGGCACCGCTGTAGGCCGAGACCGAGCGTGCGGTCGCCGTGTTCCGGCTCTGCGAGATGTTGAGCGGAAAGCGGACCGAGCCGTCGGGGCTGCGCACCGCCCGGCTGCGCACGAGCCCGTAAGGGTCGGGCAGGTCGAACACGCTCTCGGCCTCGAACCCGAGCACCGCCTTGAAGAACAGCACCCAGCTATCGAACTGCCCATCGGGCACCGCCAAGGAAATGTGGTCGATCCGGGAAAGCCCGGCCGGGTTCGCGCCGCCACCAGAGGCCAGCGCGAACTCGCGCTCGTAGAGCACGGGTGCTATCTGGCTGCGATCGACGAGATAGACCAGGCTGCCATCGGGTGCCCGCACCGCCGGGATCAGGAACTCGTTCGGCCCGATCCGGCCTTCGTAGGGCTGGCAGCGATAGAGCCGCGCCCGGTTCAGGACCTGGCTCGCGTTCTCGACCTCGAGGCCCACCGCACAGGCCGAGGGGCCGTGCACGAGGAAGTAGGCCTGCGCGAAGGATTCGCCCTCGGCGTTGAGCGCCAGGTTCACCCCGCCCTGACGAAAGAGCGTCACGTTCTTCGAACGGTGCCGGCCAGCCGCGGCGAAGCCCAAGCGCTCGAGCCAGGCCGCGAGCCGGGCCATCGCCGCCTCGTCCACGGCGAACTCGACGAAGCCGAAGCTCATGGACGGGCTCGGCGGCGGTGCCGCGAACAGATCGACCGGTGGCGTCGAGAACGCCACCTTGTCCGATGCAGGGGGCGCCAGGCGCTCGCGCGTCCGCTCCTCGAGGTAGAGGAGCGAGCGCATGGCGTCGACCGCGGTCTGTCGTGCCGGGGCGGCGCGGAAATCGTCGTTGAACACCTCGAGCGAGAGCGGGCCGCCATAGCCGGCCGCGAGGACGGGGGCGAGGAAGCCCGCGACGTCGAACTCGCCCTGGCCGGGAAAACAGCGGAAATGGCGACTCCAGGACAGCACGTCCATCTCGAGCCTGGGCGCGTCGGCGATCTGGACGAAGACGATGCGATCGCCCGGCACCATGGTCGCGATCTCGCGCGTGTCGTCGCCGAGTGCGAGCGTGTGGAAGCTGTCCAGGATCAGGCCCAGATTCGGCTGCGCCACCGTATCGACGATGCGCCACGCGTGCTTCCAGGTACGCACGTGCCGGCCCCAGGCGAGCGCCTCGTAGCCGATCTTGATGCCGCGGCGCGCAGCGCGCTCTGCCAGGCGCGCCAGATCCTCGATCGCGACCGCATCGTCCTGGATGGTATCCGGCGCCACGTTGCTGCACAGGAGCAGCGTGCGCACGCCCAGCTCCTCCATCAGGTCGAACTTGTGCTCGGCCCGATCGAGGTTGCGCTGCAGCCGGTCGCGCGGCACCGCCTCGAAGTCGCGGAACGGCTGGAACAGCATGATCTCGAGGCCGAGATCGGCCGCGAGCTGCCGTACGTCCTCGGGCGAGCCGCCGAAATAGAGGAGATCGGCCTCGAAGATCTCGACCCCGTCGAAGCGGGCACTGGCCGCGGCCTCGAGCTTCTCGGGCAGCGTGCCGCTCAAGGAGACGGTGGCGATGGCGTGGAGCATGGACGTGGTCCCGGAGATGGGGGCGATCAGGCCGGCGACGGCTCTCCTAGCCTTCGGTCAGTGACAGACCAGAACCGGTATCTTGCAATGGGTGAGAACGTGCACGGTTTCGCTGCCGAGCGACAGGCCTCTGATGCCGCGCCGCCCGTGCGAGGCCATACAGATCAGATCACAGCCTTTAGCGGTCGCCGTCCGGATGACCGCCGCGTAGGGTGCTTCGGCCTGGACATAGAAGCATTCATGCGGCACCTGCTGTCGCCTCGCCTCTTCGGCGATCACCTGCACGAAGCTCTCGGCCGCCGCGACCGGCTCGATCCCTCTGCTCGCAGCCTTGCCGATACCGGCGGCCACCGGTGATTCCACCACCACGCTGAGGCCGGTCACCCGCGCCTCCAGCGCCTTGGCGAGCTGGACCCCGGTCCGGATGGCCTTTCGCGACAGCGCCGAGCCATCGGTCGGCAGCAGGATGTGCTTGTACATGTCGCCTACCTCGGATGATGCGCGACGACGGCGACCGCCAACAGCCGCCGTCCTCGCTCCGGCGCCGGTTCAGTTCTGCGCGCGCAGCTTCTTGAGCTCGGCCTGGACCTCCTGCACGAGGGGCTCGCCGATGGTCTGGTTGTGCTTCGCGATCACAGGTGCGAGCGTCTCCCTGATCTTCTCGAACTCGGCCTCGGGCAGGGTGTCGATCTGCATCCCATGGGCCTTCAGGTTCTCGACCGCCTTGGCCGCGGCCTCGCGGCTCACCTTGCGCTGGTAGTCGCGCGCTTCCACGGCCGCGTCCTGCAAGAGCTTCTGCTCGTCGGCGTTGAGCTTGTCCCAGAACTTCTTGCTCACCAGCACGATCTGCGGGTTGTAGACGTGCCGCGTCTCGGTCGCGTACTTCTGCACCTCGTAGAACTTCGAGGTCTCGATCAGCGTGAACGGGTTCTCCTGGCCGTCCACGGTCCCGGTCTCGAGGGCCGTGTAGAGCTCGGGGAACGGCAGCGGCACGGCGTTCGCACCCAGCGCGTTGAAGGTGTCGATGAAGATCGGCGACTGCAGCGTGCGGATCTTGAGGCCGGCGATGTCGGCGGCCTTGGTGACCGGATGGCGGTTGTTGGTGAGATTACGGAAGCCCAGCTCCCAGTAGGCCAGGCCCACGAGCCCCTTCTCGGGCAGCATCCCGGCCAGGCGCTGGCCGATCGGGCCGTCCATGATGGCGTCGGCCTCCTCGGGCTTGGCGAACAGGAACGGCAGGTCGACGACCGCGAACTCCTTGACGTTGCCCGAGAGCAGGCCTGCGTTCATCACCGACATTTCGATGGTGCCGCCCTGCAGCGCCGAGATGGTCTGCACATCGCCGCCGAGCGTGCCGCCCGGGAACAGCTTCACGCTGATCTTGCCGCCGCTCTTCTGCTCGACCAGCTCGGCGAACTTCTCCATCCCCATGACCTGGGGATGGCCCTTCTGGTTCTGGGCCGCGAATTTGATCCGGTGCGAGCCGATCTCGGCCGCCTCGCCGGCGCCGGCGAGGAGCAGCATGGCGGGCAGGGCGAGGCTGAGAAGGGCTTTCTGCAGACGGTTGGGCATGAATTCACTCCCTGATGGACGATGGTGAGCCGAGAGCCGCGCCCGCTCATCCGGCGAGCCAGGCGGCGGGTGCCGTAACCAGCGAGGGGAACAGGACGAGGAGGAGAAGCACCGCAAGCTCGGCCAGAAGGAACGGCCACACGCCCTTCATGATCTCGTCCATGCTGAGCTTGGCCGAGCCGCACACCACGTTCAGCACGGTGCCTACGGGCGGTGTTATCAGGCCGATCGCGTTGTTGATGATGAACAGGACGCCGAAATAGATCGGATCGATGCCGGCCTCCTTGACCACCGGCACCAGCACCGGGGTGAGGATCAGGATGGTGGGCGTCATGTCCATGGCCGTGCCGACCGCCACCACCAGCAGCATGATCATCAGCATGAGGAGCTTCGGGCTGTCCATGAACGGGGCCAGGAGTTCCGTGACCTGCCCCGGCAGGTCGGCCACCGTGATCAGCCAGGCCGAGACCAGGGCGGCCGCCACCAGGAACATCACCACGCTCGTCACCTTGGCAGCGCTCACCAGCACGGCATAGAGCTGAGCCAGGCCGAGCTCGCGATAGATGCAGGTGGCGACGAACAGCGAGTAGACGGCGGCCACCACCGCGGCCTCGGTCGGCGTGAAGATGCCGAGCTTGAGCCCGACGATGATGATCACCGGCAGGAACAGCGCCCAGAGGCTCTCGAAGAAGGCACGGCGCCGCTGCTCGCCGCTCTGGCGCGGCGGGAGCGAGGCCCCCTCCTTCCGCGCGATCCACCACCAGGTCGCGCACAAGGCCAGCCCGATCAGGATACCCGGCGCGATGCCGGCCAGGAACAGCTTGGTGATCGAGAGATTGCCGGCGACGCCGAAGATGATGAAGCCGATCGAGGGCGGGATGATCGGACCGATGATCGCGCCCGAGGCGATCAGCCCGCCCGAGCGCGCCGGATCGTGCCCGGCCTTGATCATCATCGGCACGAGCAGTGCCGAGAGGGCGGCCGCGTCGGCCACGGCCGAGCCCGAGAGACTCGCCAGCACGCAGGCCGCGAAGATGGCGACGAAGCCGAGCCCGCCGCGAATGTGCCCGACGAGGGCCAGGGCGAGATTGACGATCCGCCGGGACAGCCCGCCCTCGTTCATGATCTCGCCGGCGAGCATGAAGAACGGCACCGCCATCAAGGGAAAGCTGTCGGCACCATTGATGATGTTCTGCGCGACGATCTGGGCGTCGAACAGGTCCTGCTGATACATCAGGGCGACGCCGCACAGGATGAGCGCGAACGCGATCGGCATGCCGATGGCCATCGCACCCAAGAGCGAACCCAAGAAGACGACGATGGTCATGGGCGCGGCTCCTCAGCGCCCGGGAGGCGGGCTGGCGCTGGTGGCGGCGGGATGAAGCTCCTCCAGGAGCTCCTCCTCCTCGGATTCGCGCACCATGACGAGCTCGGACTCCTTCAGGCGCCCGGCGAGCACACGATAGAGGTCGTAGAGCAGGATCAGGCCGGCGGAGAGGCTGAACACCACGCCCGGCGCGTAGAACAGGCCCATGGAGAAGCCGGTCGCGGGCGAGGCGACGTCGAGATTGATCAGGGTCTGCTGCCAGCTGCCGGCGAGGAACAGCCAGGTGGCATAGAGCATGAGAAGATGGCCGAGCACCAGGCAGAGCTTCCTGCCGCCGGCGGGCAGGCGCTTGACCAGCACGTCGACGCCGAGATGGCCATGCTCGCGCATGGCGACGATCGCACCCAGGAAGGTGAGCCAGACGAAGAGCAGCCGCGAGAGCTCCTCGGACGTGGTGATGCCGGTGTTGAAGGCGTAGCGCAGCAGCACGTTGCCGAACACCAACACCACCATCACCGCCAGAAACACGGCGATGAGGAGCTTCAGGAGCTGGCAATAGCCGTCGACGATTCTCGCCACCATCGCATGCCTCCCTGATCGAGGCCACGGCCTGCGAGCGGGCCATGGGCTTATCGTTCGCTTCGAGGATAACACGCCCTGCCACCGTCCGGGGCGGCAGGGCTCGGCGGCCATTCCCGATCCCATCACCGAAGGCCGCGAGCATCGAGGATACGCCGGAGCCTCTCGTCGGATCGTGTTCCGCGGCGTGCCTGCAGTCTTGTACTAACTGGTTCGTTCAGTCAAGAGCGTTCTCATGCTCCGGCGGCTTTGGGTGTCGTCCGGGCTCGGGCCGGAAATGCTTTCTTTGCCCACTCAGTCTCCTTTGAGCAGACGGATGATCGCGTCGCCGATCATCCGCTTGTGCCGCGCACGCAGCTCCGGTGCGCTCAGATCCCGGCCGAAGATGGCGCCGAAGGTGTGACGGTTCGAAACCCGGAAAAAGCAGAACGCGCTGATCAGCATGTGAAGATCGATCGGGTCGATCTCGACGCGGAACACGCCCTGCTCCCGCCCGCGCTGCAGAATGGCCCGGATGGTCTCGATGACCGAGACGTTGAGGCTGCGGATCGAGGCGGAACGTGCGACGTGCTCGGCATTGTGGATGTTCTCGATGCTGACCAGCCGGATGAAGTCCGGATTGGCGTCCTGGTAGTCGAAGGTGAACTCGACCAGCCGGCGGATCGCTGCCTCGGGTGCCATGTCCTCGAGATGCAGGCTGCTCTCGATCGCCCGGATGTCGCGGTAGGCCTTTTCGAGGACGGCGAGGTAGAGCCCCTCCTTGCTGCCGAAATAGTAGTAAATCATCCGCTTGCTGGTCTTGGTGCGGAGCGCGATCTCGTCCACACGGGCACCGCTCAGCCCATGGGCGGCGAACTCCTCGGTCGCGACGGCGAGGATGTCGCTCTTCGTCCGCTCCGGATCGTTCTTGCGCGAACGGGTCTCGGGTCGTGCCTTCTTCTGCTCGTCGAGTAGGGTCACGTCGCTGTCCATCGGTTGTGGCGAGAGCACATGCCGAACCACGCCTCCGTCCCGCCCCGTTTGCCGGGGCCGGCTTCCTTCTAGCCCGGAAGCAGCCTCGGATCGAGCTGTATAACCATCTGGTTCGTTCATTCTCTGGCAGCCATACGGGATCATCTCGCGATGACGAGCCCGCCAGGATCAGCCGACGCTTCTCGATAACCGGATGGTTATCGTAAAAATTCACAATCTCATTTCCGCCGATGCAGTAGAAAGGTCATCCTGACCGCGTCGTCTCGACCAGCCATACGACCCGCAGCAGAAGGGTCGCTTGCCGCAGATCAGGGGAAGGCGTTCGTGCGTGCATGGCCCGAGGGCAGCATTGCCCGCATCGGTCCTTTCGAGATCGTGTCTCGTCTGCCTTCCCGGGCGGGCTTTTCCTGCGTCACCCTCGAAGCCTAGGAAGGAGTGAACCGGCCATGCGCACGCAGGTTGGAATCGTCGGCGCCGGTCCGGCGGGGCTGCTGCTCTCGCACATGCTGCATCTGCGCGGGATCGAATCGGTCATCCTCGAGAGCCGCTCGCGCGCGGCGATCGAGGCCACCATCCGCGCCGGCGTGCTCGAGCAGGGCACGGTCGATCTCATGACCGAGATCGGCGCCGGAGAGCGGATGAAGCGCGAGGGCTTCGTCCACCACGGCTTCGAGATCCGCTTCCAGAACCGCAGCCATCGCATCAACCTCCACGACCTCGCCAACGGCCGGACCATCACCGTCTATGCTCAGCACGAGGTCTTGAAGGACCTGATCGAGCTCCGGCTCGCCACCGGGGGCCAGATCCTGTTCGAGGCCAGGGCCGAGGGCCTGGAGGACGTCACCTCGGACCGGCCCAGGATCCGCTTCACCACCAAGGAGGGCGCGGCCGAGGAGCTGATCTGCGACTTCGTCGCCGGCTGCGACGGCTCCTATGGCGTTTGTCGCAAGGCGATCCCGGAAGGCACGGTGCGTCAGGACTATTTCCGCACCTACCCCGCCGGCTGGTTCGGCATCCTCGCCAAGGCACCGCCTTCCTCGCACGAGCTGATCTACACCCACCACGAGCGCGGCTTCGCGCTGATCAGCACGCGCTCGCCCAACGTGCAGCGCATGTACTTCCAGTGCGATCCGAACGACAAGGTCGCGAACTGGTCGGACGATCGGATCTGGGCCGAGCTGCACGCGCGGGTCTCGGGCGACGGCTTCAGGCTCAAGGAGGGCGAGATCTTCCAGAAGAACATCGTGCCTCTGCGCAGCTTCGTGGCCGAGCCGATGCAGCATGGGCGCCTGTTCCTGGCCGGCGATGCCGCCCATTCGGTGCCGCCGACCGGGGCCAAGGGCCTCAACCTCGCCGCTGCGGACGCGCATGTGCTCGCCCGCGCGATCGGGGCCTACTACAGCGCCAACGCCACCGACCTGCTCGAGGCCTACACGGCGACAGCACTAAGGCGGGTGTGGCGCGGGCAATGGTTCTCCTGGTACATGACCCAGCTTCTGCACCGCTTTCCGGATGCGGGCGCGTTCGACCTCAAGCGGCAGCTCGCCGAGCTCGAGCTGGTCACCAGCTCGCGCGCCGCCGCCACCATGATCGCGGAGAACTACGTGGGTCTGCCGCTCTCCTGAGCTCGAGCATCTGATCCGCACGAGCCCTGCCGAGCCGAGGTCGGCGCGGCTCGAGCGCGGGATAGAGATCCGACCTTCTTCATCAGCGCCGGATGCCCAACGGAACAACATCATGCCAGCAGACTGCAGCATCGACGTCCAAACTTTTCTGAACGAGCACCCGTTCTCGCGTTTCCAGTGGCTGATCTTCACGCTCTGCTTCTGCATCGTTCTTCTGGACGGGTTCGATACGGCCGCCATCGGCTACATTGCTCCTTCCCTGATCGCCGAATGGGGCGTGGAGCGGGCGGCACTGGCGCCGGTGCTGAGCGCCGCGCTGTTCGGCTTGGCAGGGGGCGCCCTGTCCGCGGGCCCCCTGGCCGACCGTTTCGGCCGCAAGGCGGTGCTGGTCGGCTCCGTGCTGGTGTTCGCCCTGGCCTGCCTCGCTTCCGCGTTCGCCGGCAGCCTGAGCCAGCTCGTGGTCTGGCGCTTCGTCACCGGGCTCGGGCTCGGTGCGGCCATGCCCAATGCCGTCACCCTGACGAGCGAGTACTGTCCGGACGGACGGCGCGCCATGCTGACCAACGCCATGTTCTGCGGCTTTCCGCTGGGTGCGGCGTTCGGCGGCTTTCTCGCTGCCTGGATGATACCGCTGTGGGGCTGGCGCAGCGTTCTCGTGCTCGGCGGGACGGCGCCTTTGGCGCTGACGCTGCTCCTGCTCCTGCTGCTGCCGGAATCGGTGCGCTACATGGTGGCCAAAAGGCAGCCGGTGGAACGCGTTCGCGCCGTGCTGCGCCGCGTCTCGGCAACCGTCGTCGATGCCACCTCGTTCGTCATGCACGAGCATGCGCCGACGGCCGACATCAAGAGTGGCCTCGGCCTGGTACTCTCGCGCTCCTATCTGGTCGGGTCGGTGATGTTGTGGATCACCTATTTCATGGGCCTGGTGATCTTCTATGCGCTGATCAACTGGATGCCGATCCTGTTCCGTGACGTCGGGCTGGCGCCGAGCACCGCTGCGCTCATCTCCGCCCTGTTTCCGCTCGGCGGCGTGGGGGCGATCCTCTCCGGCTGGCTGATGGATCGCTTCAATGCCAACGTGATCATCGCGATCGGCTTCGTGCTGACCGCCGCCGCCGTCTACGCGATCGGGCAGGTGGCCGGCAGTCTCGGCCTGCTGATGTTCCTGGTGTTCGCGGCCGGCACCATCATGAACACGTCGCAGTCGTCGCTACCCGCGCTGGCCGCAGCGTTCTACCCGACGGAAGGGCGGGCCACGGGCGTGGCCTGGATGCTGGGTCTCGGCCGCTTCGGCGGCATCGCCGGCTCGTTCCTCGTGGCCGAGCTCGCACGGCGGCAGCTGGGCTTCAGCGAGATCTTCGCGATCGTCGCCGTACCGGGGCTGATCGCCGCAGCAGCGCTCGTGCTCAAGCAGCTCGCCCATCCCGAGGGCGGAGCGACGCCCGCGCTCGCCGGCAGCAGGGCGCTTGGCCACTGACGTCGGCATTCACGGATGCGCGGCTCGGCTCGGGTTGGTTCGGATCGCCTTGGCGGCCTCGCGGATCGCCTGCATGAGGAGCGTTGCCGCCGGCGAAGGTCGCTCGTCGGCGCGGATCGTCATCCCGACCGGGCCCGTCGTGTCCGACATGTCCACCGGCAGCTCGACGAGCTGGCCGGCGGCGAGATCGAGCGCCACGACACCGTGGGAGATGAACCAGACCGCATCGCTCTGCTTGAGGAAAGTCCGGCCGAAGTCGCCCGACACGGTCTCGATCCGCCGCTCGAGCGCGCCGATGCCGTTGACCAGCAGCAATCGGTCGACCATCGGGCGGATGATGTCCTCCTTGGTCGGCATGAGCACCACGTGCTCGCGAATGGCCTTGAGATCGAGCTCCGGACGCGCGAGGAGCGGATGGCCGGGACGCACCACCAGCGCCAGCCGCTCCGAATAGAGCTGCTCGAAGGCGAGCCCGGTCATCTGCTCGGTATCGGCCAACCGGCCGACCACGAGGTCGAGATCGCGGCTCTTCAGCCGGTCCAGAAGGAACCGGTTGGGGCCGGTCAGGAGGCTGACCGTGGCCCCGAGCCTGGCCGCGGCAAAGGCCCGCACGGCCGCAGGCATCAGGCGGGCCGCCACCGTCGGCAAAGCACCTGCGCGGACCATCGTGTCGCCGCGCATCCGGCCCTGCGCCACGCTGTCGACCGCCTGCTGCAGCGCCACGACGCTGGTGGCGGCGAAGTGCCGGAACAGCTCGCCCGGGCCGGTGAGCACGAGGCCACGCCGGCTGCGCTCGAACAGCCGCACCGCGAGGATGTCCTCGAGCTCGCGCAGGGTCTTCGACACCGCCGGCTGGGTGATCGCGAGCCGGTCGGCGGCCCGCCCGACATGGCCCAAACGCGCGACCTCGAGAAAGCACTGCAGATGCCGGATCTTGATGCGCGGATCGATCAAGCTCCCTCTCCTGATGCCCGATACTCATTACCTCATGGTTATCGATATGGTCTATAATATCACTTCCCATAACGGAAACGCTGAGCGATCTTTCTGCTCGCGGCTCCATGAACGAGACAGTCCGCGTGCAAAG
Source organism: Benzoatithermus flavus (assembly GCF_037908215.1). Lineage (NCBI taxonomy): Bacteria > Pseudomonadati > Pseudomonadota > Alphaproteobacteria > Geminicoccales > Geminicoccaceae > Benzoatithermus > Benzoatithermus flavus. The sequence goes on from NZ_JBBLZC010000016.1 coordinate 73,675, forward strand.
GATCGGCGGCTGCGGATCGGGAGGTGAGCACCATGTTCATGCGCTCGGGCGACATCGTCGTCCATCATGCGCTCTCCGGAGACGGCCGGGGACGGCCGCTCGTTCTCGTCAACTCGCTCGGCACCGACCTGCGCGTGTGGGATGCACTGCTGCCCGCTCTCGAGCGCTCGTTCCGGGTGATCCGCTACGACAAGCGCGGCCACGGCCTCACCGACCTCTCGCCCGGCCCCTACACCATCCCTCAGCTCGCGAGCGACCTCGAGCGGCTGCTCGATGCGCTGGACGTCCGCGGCGCGATCGTGGTCGGGCTCTCGATTGGTGGCATGATCGCGCAGCAGCTCGCTGTCGGACGGCCGGATCTCGTGGCGGGCCTCGTGCTCATGGACACGAGCCACAAGATCGGCACCGCCGAGACCTGGCAGCAGCGGATCGACGCCGTCAGAACCGGTGGCATAGCGAGCATCGCCGATGCGATTCTCGAGCGCTGGTTCGCACGTGCCTTCCGCGAACGGCACCCGGACGAGCTCGCCGGCTGGCGCAACATGCTGATCCGCACGCCGGTCGAAGGTTATCTCGGCTGCTGCGCGGCCATCCGCGACGCCGATCTCGGCCTCTCGACCGCCGCGCTCCGCCTGCCGGCGCTGTGCCTCGTCGGCGAGGAGGACGGCGCCACGCCGCCGGCTCTGGTCCTGGAGCTCGCACGGCTCATCCCCGACGCCGCCTACGTGACGGTGCCCGAGGCGGGGCATCTGCCCTGCGTCGAGCAGCCGGATCGCGTGGCGCAGGTGATCCGGACCTTCCTGGAGGAGAAAGGCTTTGCCTGACGAGCGATATGCAACCGGCATGTCGGTCCGGCGCAGCGTCCTGGGCGACGCGCATGTCGACCTTGCCGAGGCCAGGAAAACCGCCTTCGATGCCGATTTCCAGCGCTTCATCGTCGAGGGGGCCTGGGGCTCGGTCTGGTCCCGGCCCGGCCTCGACAAGCGCACCCGCTCGATGCTGGTGATCGGCCTCATGGCGGCGCTGGGCCACGAGGAGGAGCTCGCCATGCACATCCGCGCCACCCGCAACACCGGTGCTACCGAGGAGGACGTCAAGGAGGTGCTCCTGATGGTCGCCGTCTATGCCGGCGTGCCGGCCGCCAACACCGCCATCCGCATCGCCAAGGAGGTCTATGCCGACCTGCCGCCGGCGCCGAGCCCACAGGGAGAGCAGCGATGAACTTCGACGGCGAGTACCGCCCGCGCAACCGCGCGATCCATCCCCCGGCTTATTTTCCCGACTACAAGACGAGCGTCACGCGTTCGCCGCGGCGGCCGCTGATCGCCCTGCAGCAGTCCCTGTCCGAGATCACCGGGCCGGTGTTCGGGCACGAGATGCTGCACCCGCTCGACAACGACCTGCTCGCGAACGGCCGTGTCGACCAGGATCCGATCGGCGAGCGGATCATCGTCCACGGCCGCGTGCTCGACGAGAACGCGCGGCCGGTGCCCGGCGCTCTGATCGAGATCTGGCAGGCCAATGCCGGCGGCCGCTATCGCCATGTCAACGACGACTACGTGGCGGCGCTCGATCCCAACTTCATCGGCTGCGGCCGCACGCTCAGCGACGAGGAGGGCTGGTACCGGTTCCGCACGATCAAGCCCGGCCCCTATCCCTGGCGCAACCGGCTCAACGACTGGCGGCCGGCGCACATCCATTTCTCGATCTTCGGCCACGGCTTCGTCACCCGGCTCGTCACCCAGCTCTACTTCGAGGGCGACCCCTTGCTGCGGCACTGCCCGATCTACAAGTCGATCCCGGATCCGGGCGCGCGCGAGCGGCTCGTCGCCCGGCTCGATCTCGACGAGACCATTCCCTTGGACACGATCGCCTATCGTTTCGACATCGTGCTGCGTGGGCGGCGGCAGACGCCGTTCGAGAACAGGATCGAGGGGGCCTGAGCCCATGCTGATCGAGACCGCTTCCCAGACCGCCGGTCCTTATCTCCACATCGGGATGATGCCGCGCGCGGCCGGCATCGATATCCGCGAGGGCGAGCGCTGGCACGTCCTGGCCGCGGAGGGTGCTGCCGGCGAGCGCATCCGGCTCGAAGGTCATGTCCACGACGGCACCGGTGCGCTCGTGCGCGACGCCATGATCGAGATCTGGCAGGCCAACGCGCACGGCAAGTATCATCATCCCGCCGACCGCCAGGACAAGCCGGTCGATCCTGCGTTCCGCGGCTTCGGCCGGGCGGTGAGCGACTTCGCGACGGGCCTTTGGTGGTTCGAGACGGTGAAGCCGGGGCCGGTGCCCGGCCGGCACGGCACCCTGATGGCGCCCCACATCAACGTGGCCGTGTTCGCCCGCGGCATCAACATCCATCTCAACACCCGGATCTACTTCGCGGACGAGGCCGATGCCAACGCCAAGGACCCGGTCCTGCGGCTGATCGAGCAGGAGGAGCGGCGCAAGACGCTCCTGGCCCGGCGCGAGGAGCGCCAAGGCCAGGTGGTGTACCGGTTCGACATCCGTCTTCAGGGCGAGGACGAGACCGTGTTCTTCGACGTCTAAGCGGGAGCGTTCCATGCGGGAGGTATACGAGGATGCGCAGGCCGCGCTCTCGGGCCTCTTGCGCGACGGGAGGACGATCGTGACCGGCGGCTTCGGCCTGCGCGGCATCCCCGAGCGGGGGGTGAGCATCGAGGAGGCCCGGGCCAGGACCGCCGCCCCGGTCGAGGACGCCCGCCAGACCACCTGACCCAGCCCTTTGCCCACGAAGGAGACAGCCCCATGGCCGAGCCCTGCATCATCACGGTGGCGATCACCGGCTCCTTGCCACGCAAGAAGGACAACCCGGCGGTGCCGATCACGGTCACCGAGCAGATCGAATCGACCCAGGCGGCGTTCGAAGCCGGGGCGACGCTGGCGCACCTGCACGTGCGCAACGACGACGAGACCCCGAGCTCCGATCCCGAGCGCTTCGCCCGCCTGCTCGAGGGCCTGCGCAAGCACTGCCCCGGCATGATCCTGCAGGTCTCGACCGGCGGCCGCTCGGGTGCCGGCCAGGAACGCGGCGGCATGCTGCACCTTCGCCCCGACATGGCCTCGCTCGCGACCGGCTCGTGCAACTTCCCGACCCGGGTCTACGAGAACCCGCCCGAGCTCGTGGACTGGCTGGCAGCCGAGATGCGGCGCTTTGGGGTCAAGCCCGAGATCGAGGCATTCGACCTCTCGATGATCTTCCAGGCGGTCGAGATGCAAAAGGCCGGGAAGATCGAAGGCCCCTTGCACGTGCAGTTCGTGATGGGGGTGAAGAACGCGATGCCGGTGGACCGCGAGGTGTTCGAATTCTACGTGCGGACCTTGAAGCGCCTTGCGCCGGATGCGACCTGGACGGGAGCGGGGATCGGCCGTGACCAGCTCACGCTGCACCGCTGGTCGCTGGAGCTGGGCGGGCACTGCCGGACGGGTCTGGAGGACAATGTCCGACTCGACCGTGACACGCTCGCCCCCTCGAACGCGGCGCTGGTCAGGCGGGTGGTCGAGCTTTGCCCGGAATACGGCCGCCGGCCCGCCACCGTTGCCGAGGCGCGCGCGCTGTTGCGCTTGCCGCCCGCCGCCTGAGGCCGGCCGTGACGGTCCTTTGCTCGACCCGAGACGAGGAGGTCCGAGCCACGTGACGTCTTCCGCCCCGTCCAGCCTGCTGGATCCCCTGTTCGGCACCACCGAAGTCGCCGCGTTTCTGGACGACCGAGCACGCCTGCAGGGCATGCTCGACTTCGAGGCGGCGCTCGCCCGGGCCGAGGCTGCGGTCGGGGTGATCCCCGCTGCTGCTGCTGAGCCGATCGCGGCCAGATGCCGGGCCGAGCTGTTCGACCTCGCTGCCCTCGGGGAAGCGGCCGCGCTCGCCGGCAATCCCGCGATCCCGATGGTCAAGCGGCTCACGGCGCTGGTCGCCGAGACGGACGAGACGGCCGCCCGCTACGTGCATTGGGGAGCCACGAGCCAGGACGCGATGGATACCGGCCTCGTGCTGCAGCTCCGCGCCTGTCTCGTCCTGCTCGAGGCCGATCTCGACCGCCTCGAGGTGGCGCTCGCGGATCTCGCCCGCCGCCACCGCGACACGCTGATGGTGGGCCGCACCTGGCTGCAGCAGGCGCTGCCGCTCACCTTCGGCCTCAAGGCCGCGGGCTGGCTCGACGCCGTACTGCGCCACCACGAGCGCCTGCGCGCGCTGCGCCCGCGGCTCCTCGTGCTGCAGTTCGGCGGGGCGGTCGGCACGCTGGCATCCTTGGGCGGACGCGGGCTCGAGGTGACGCGCGCGCTGGCGCAGCAGCTCGACCTCGCCGTACCCGACCTGCCCTGGCACGCCCATCGCGACCGCCTCGCCGAGCTCGCGGCCTGGCTCGGGCTGCTCGCCGGCAGCCTGGGGAAGATGGCGCGTGATCTCGCGCTCTTGATGCAGACCGAGGTCGCCGAGGCGTTCGAGCCGGCGGCGCCGGGCAAGGGCGGCTCGTCGACGATGCCGCACAAGCGCAATCCGGTGGGTGCCGCCGTCGTGCTGTCGGCAGCGATCCGGGCGCCGGGCTTGGTGGCGACGCTGCTGGCTGCGATGCCGCAGGAGCACGAGCGGGGCCTGGGCGGCTGGCATGCCGAGTGGCAGACGTTGCCCGAGCTGGCGCTGCTCGCGGCGGGAGCTCTGCGCCGCATGGTGGAGATCGTGGAAGGGCTCGAGGTCGATCCCGTGGCGATGCGGGCCGGGCTGGAGACGACCCGGGGCCTGATCATGGCCGAGGCGGTGCAGATGGCGCTGGGGGCGAAGCTCGGACGGCAGCAGGCACACGCGCTGCTGGAGCGGGCGACGAAGCGGGCGGTGGCCGAAGGGCGGGATCTGGGCGAGGTGCTGCGCGCGATGCCTGAGATCGTGGCGGAGCTGAGCGCGCCCGAGCTCGACCGGCTGCTCGATCCCGCCACCTATACCGGCGAGGCCGGCACCTTCGTCGACCGAGCGCTCGCCGCGCGGGAGCGAGGAGCCTGAGAGCGGGCACGAGGCCGGCACTCTCGGCTCTACCGTGGAGCTGCAGCCGATAGGCAGGTCGCGTTCTGTAGCCACGACCGCTTGCTCCGCTCAGCCCGACGGCCGCAGGTCGCTGGATCCAGCGGCCCCTGCCTGCTTCGACAAGCCACGGCCGCCGTGGCCAGGCTGCCATGATGGCGCACCGGGCCTGCCGCGGGCTCATCCGGTTGCGATCGCGCCCCCGCGCGTCTGCTCCAGGTGACGCCGGGATCGTCGTTCTCGTGATCCATCGCGCTCAGCTCCTGCTGCCAGCGCGACTTGGTCCGGGCGATCAGCTCCCGCCGTGCCTGCCGGTCCTTGCCATATCCCGTCGAGGATCGATCGGGCCTCGAGACCCGATGGGCTTCACTCCGCCGCAGCTGGTGCGGGCTGCTCCCGATCGTCGACCATCTCGAGGTCCACAAGGAAGGCGCAGGCCTGGGTGGCCGAGCCTCGGGAGAAGACCGCGCTGCTCGTCCTGCCGGCCTGCTACGCCCCGGAGCACAACCCGGACGAGCTCCCGCCCGGCGCACCGAGGCGGGGCTGGAGCGCCGCCCGCGCGGCTGCCTGCGCCGGCTGCGCAGGCACCAGCCCGAGCGGGTGCGCGCCTTCCAGGCGCCGATCACCCGCTATGCCGCTCGATCCCTCCGTTGAGCCGCCGGATCAGCCGCGTAATCGCGGTACTGCATCGTGAACGAGGTCACGCTTTCTTTGAAGTTATTACAACATCAATCTGGAGTGCTTCGTCTTTGTCACCGCGGATGCCTGTGCTATCGGCGACGCGCGGTGCAGTCGCCCCCGATTCGATGGGCAGCATGGAGGAGAAGGCCTTGGATGCCCCCGCCTCTGGTCTGCAGGAGCCGTCGGCCGTAGCGGCGGCCCTGCCCGATCTCTCGCCCGTGGCCCTCTTCATGGCCGCTGACCCCGTGGTCAAGGCCATCATGGCGCTGCTCGTCCTGGCGTCGGTGGCGTGCTGGGCCATCCTCCTCGATCGGCTCGTGCGCATCGTGGCGCTGCGGCGCCAGGCGGCACGGCTCGAGCGGCATCTTGCCCGCGGCGGCACCTTGAGCGACACGACGGCCTTGGGGCCGCTCGGCCGCGGGGTCCTCGAGGCCGCGCTCGCCGAATGGCACGATCGCGACCTCGGCGAGAGCCGGGCGGAGCGGCGCGGCCGCATCGAGCGGGCCATGCGCGAGGCGGCGGCCGGACACCTGCGCCGTGCCGAACCCGGCCTGCCGTTCCTCGCCACGGTCGGCTCGGCTGCCCCTTTCGTCGGCCTTCTCGGCACGGTCTGGGGCATCATGCGCAGCTTCGCGAGCATCGCCGCCAGCAACGACACCAGCCTCGCGACGGTGGCGCCCGGCATCGCCGAGGCCTTGTTCGCGACCGCGATCGGCCTCGTCGCCGCCATCCCGGCCGTGATGGGCTACAACAAGCTCGTGACCGAGCTCGGCCGGCTCGGCCAGCGGCTCGACGCGACGATCGGCCGGCTCGGCGCCTCGCTCGCGCGCGAGCCCAGGGCCGCGGCGCTGCAGGCGGCCGAATAGCATGGCGCTTTCCCCGATCGGCAACGAGGCCCCGGGCGGCTACCGGCCGCTCGCCGAGATCAACGTGACGCCGCTCGTCGACGTCATGCTGGTTCTGCTCGTCGTGTTCATGGCGACCACGCCGCTGATGACGGCGGAGGTACCGGTGCAGCTCCCCCGGATCGGCGCCAAGGCGGCGAGCCCGCCGCGCGATCCGCTCGTCCTCAGCATCGACCGCACCGGCCGGGTCTACCTGGACGACGAGCCGGTCGAGCCTGCGGCCCTGGGCGACCGCCTGCGGGCGCTCGCCGCCACCGATCCCTCGGCCACGCTCCATGTGCGCGGCGACCGGACGATCGCTTACGGCGAGGTGATGCGCATCATGGGCCTGGCATCGGGCGCAGGCTTCGCCAAGGTGATCCTGCTGGCCGAAGCGGGCGAGGCACCTGTCGCCACCACGGCGCGCTGACCCGTCATGCCGCCCACCGTTGCCCGCTCCTGGGCCGTCGCCACGGCTGCGCTGCTCCACCTCGCGCCGTTCGTCTGGCTGTGGTCGATGACCGACCCGCCCCGGCCCGGCGCGATCGCGACCGGCAGGGGTGGCATCGAGGTGGCGCTGGCACCGGCCGGCAGCGCTGCCGCCGCTACGGCGCCGTCGGAAGCGCCAAAGGCCGAGACGACGCGGGCCGTCCTGCCTGCCGCCGCCGTCCCGGCGCAGCCAGCACCGGTCGAGCCGCCCCCCTCGGCAGAGCAGACGTCGACCACCACGGCGCCCGCTGCGGCGAGCACGGCCGCGCCGGCGCTGCCCAAGCCACGGCCTCCGGTGGCGCAGGCCCGGCGTCAGCCCGCGCCGGGCGCGGCGGCGAGGACGGTGGCGCAGCCGGGACCGAAGCCGCAAGCCACGGCGGCGCCCGGCACCGCTCCGAGTCCAGCCGATGCGGACAGAGCCGCGCCCGAGGCAGCAGAAGGCCGTTCCGGCGGCGAACCCACCCCAGCACCCGGCCAAGCCGGTGCTGCGCCCGGCGGCAGCGAGCCGGGCACCATGCAGAATTATCTGACCCGGCTTGCCGCCTGGCTGGAGCGTCACAAGGAGTACCCGTCTGTATCCCGTCTGCGCCGCGAGGAAGGCACCGTCCTGCTCCGTTTCGCGATCGGCCGCGACGGTCGGCTTCTGAGCTGGAAGATCGAGCGCAGCTCGGGCCACGAGCCGCTCGACCGCGAGGTCGCCACCATGGTCCGCCGCGCCGCCCCTTTTCCCGCCATGCCGGCCGATCTGCCGCAGGACCGGCTCGAGCTGACCGTCCCGGTCCAGTTCCGCCTGGGCTGACCGAGCGGACGGCCCCGCCGCGGCACATGGTCGGCTCTCCGGCCTTCCGAGCTCTCTTCTTGGAATTATTCAAATTTTCTATGCGAATAGAACAAAACTTGAATAATTCGAGATTATGGCTGGACTGTTGACATATATTCATTTCAACGGTTATTCGGGCGCCGCCATGAAACCCGACCGATCGAACGCAATGCCCCGACAGGCCGACGAGCCCCAGGCGCCGAGCACCGGGCAGGACGATGCGCGGCAGCCGGTCAGCAGCAGGGAGCTGCTGGGTGGCCGTCGGGAGCTCCAGATCGTCCACAACGGCAGCATCTACCGGCTGCGCGTGACGGGCAACGGCAAGCTCATTCTCACGAAATAGAACCTCCGCCGCGCGCGGAGGACCCCAGCCAGCCAGCAGCCATCCCCCGGCCGCGAGCCAGCCACGGACGACCAGACAGGAGGCAGGCAGGGCCATGACTGGCCGAACCATTGCCATGCGGCGCTCGCATGGCCTTCTCGTCGCCGCGGCGGCGGCGATGGCAGGCGCCGGGGCGGCGGCGCAGGAGCAGGCGGGTGGCACGGGTGCCACCTCGCCCGACGGGGCCGTGCTCGACCCCATCACCGTCACCGCGACCTCGAACCCCCTGGAAAGTTTCGAGTACCCGGGCCAGGTCTCGGTGGTCGGGCGACGGCAGATCGAGAGCCTGAACCCGTCCAAGCCCGCGGACGTGCTGCGCTACGTGCCGGGCGTGGCGTTCGAGGGCGGGCCGCGCCGCACGGGTGAGGTGCCCAGCATCCGCGGCTTCAGCGGCCCCGATGTGACGGTGCTTTTCGACGGCACCCGGCAGAGCTTCCATTCCGGCCACGACGGCCGCCTGTTCATCGACCCCGACCTGACGAAGCGGGTCGAGGTCGTGCGCGGCCCGACTTCCGCCCTCTACGGCTCGGGCGGCCTCGGCGGCACGATCGAGTTCCGCACGGTGGACGCCGCCGACTTCCTGCGCGCGGGCGAGACCGCGGGTACGCGCTTTCGCACCGGCTACGCGACCGCCGACAAGGAGCGCCAGTTCCAGGCGACGGGGTTCGCGCAAGCCCAGGGCACCGACCTCGTCGGCAGCCTGAGCTTGCGCGATTCCGCCTCGATCGAGCTCGGCGACGGCAGCCGGCTGCACGATGCCGGCCAGGAGACGTTCGCGGGCCTGCTCAAAGGGAGCTACACCGGCGTCCGGAACCACCGGTTCGAGCTCTCCTATCTCGGCTTCCGCGGCGAGGCGGAGGAGCCCAACAACCCGCAAGGCCTCGGTAGCGGCGGTCTCACCGACAAGGATATCCGCAACGATACGCTCCGGGCGGGCTGGCGCTGGTCGAGCCCCGACCGGCCGTGGCTCGATCTCGGCCTCACCGCCTACTATGCCGGCACCGAGGTCGAGGAGCGTCCGCTCGACGACACGGGCCTGAGCCCCGAAGGAGCCAGGCTCACCCGCAAGGTCGACACGGTGGGAATGCGCGCCGACAACCGCACCCGGCTCGACCATGGCGGCGGCACGAGCTCGCTCTTCACCTATGGCGTCGAGGCCTACCGCGACGACCAGGACGGGAGGAGCAGCGTCACCGCCGACAACGAGCGTGCGGGCGTGCCCGACGCCGAGGCGACGACCACGGCCCTGTTCCTGCAGGACGAGCTCGTGCTCGACCGGCCGCTCGGCACGCCGGGGACCTGGCTCGTCATCCCGGGTCTGCGCTACGACCATTTCAGCAACGCGAGCCCGTTCGGCGAGGACACCGACGACGGCAAGCTTTCGCCGAAGCTCGGCGTCACCTGGCTGCCGGTGGAATGGCTGTCGCTGTTCGGCACTTATGCCCAGGCTTTCCGAGCGCCCACCTTCGACGAGCTCTACGCCAACGGCCTCCACTTCTCGATCCCTCGCTTCGGCGACAACTTCTTCGTCGCCAACACCGACCTGAAGCCGCAGGAAACCACCAACTACGAGATCGGCGCCGGCCTGAAGCTCGAGAATGTCGCCTTCGAGGGCGACAAGGTTCAGGTCAAGGGCTCGTACTTCTGGATCAAGGGCAAGGACTTCATCGACCTCGAGGTCGTCCAGCCCACGCCGCCGAGCTGCTTCCCGCCCAACTGCGACGGCACTACCCGGGCGGTCAACGTCGCCGACGCCGAGCTCCAAGGGGCCGAGATCGAGGCTGCTTACGAGAACCGGCGCATCCTCGCAGCGCTCGGCTACGCGCAGCTCGACGGCGAGGACGAGAACACCGGCCGCCCGCTCGGCGTGCTCCAGCCCAACCGGCTCACCGCCCAGCTTGCCGTCAAGCTGCCCGAGATCGACGTGGTCGCGGGCTGGCGGGGCATCTTCGCCGGCCGGCTCGACCGCGCCGACCCCGGCGAGGAGCGCGACGCCTATCGGGTCCACGGCTTGTTCGCGACCTGGGAGCCGGCCGAAGGCCCGCTCGAGGGCGTGCGGCTCGACCTCGGCGTCGACAATCTCTTCGACGAGACCTACGCCCAGGTGTTCACGGGTGCGGTCGAAGAAGGCCGCGACTTCAAGGCTGCCATCTCCTACACGCTCCGCTGGTGACACCCTCATGCCGACCGCTTTCCCCATCCTCGCGCGTCCGCATCCCGATGCCATCCGCGCCGACGCCGCACGGCTGAAGCAGGCTGAAGGGCTGCGCGCGCGCGACCTCGCCGCCCGGCTCGGCATCAGCGAGGCCGAGCTCCTGGCCGCGCACGCCGGCTTCGATGCGCCGGTGGGCATGCGCGTGACGCGCCTGCGCCCTGAATGGCCGGCGCTCTTGTGCGAGGTGCCCCGCCTCGGCACGGTCATGGCGCTGACCCGCAACGAGGTCGCCGTGCACGAGAAGGTCGGCGCCTATGGCGATCTGCGCTTCTCCGGCGAGGTGGGCGGCGCCTTCGGCCGCCTGATCGACCTGCGCCTCTTCCTCCGCCACTGGCGCTTCGGTTTCGCGGTCGAGGAGGCGTCCCCGAGCGGCCCGCCCCGGCGCAGCTTCCAGTTCTTCGCCGCCGACGGCACGGCGGTCCACAAGATCCACCTCAAGGAGTACAGCGATCATCGCGCCTTCGCCGAGCTGGCCGCGGGCTTCGCGATACCGGAGCAGGACGCCCCGCTCGCGGTGGCGCCATCGGCTGGAAGGCCCCTGGATCGGCCTGACGACATGATCGACCGCGAGATCTTGCGCACGCGCTGGTTCGGGCTCGGCGACGTCCACCGGTTTCACGGTCTGCTCGAGGACCTGGGTGCCGGGCGCGAGCAGGCGTTCCGCCTCGTGGGCGACGACCTCGCCTGGCAGGTCGAGCCGCACGCCTTCCAGCTCGCCTGCGAGCGGGCGGTCGAGGACGACGTCTCGATCATGATCTTCGTGCCGAACCCGGGCTGCATCCAGATTCATACCGGCACGATCCAGCGACTCAAGGCGGTGGGACCGTGGTGGAACATCCTCGACCCCGGCTTCAACCTGCACCTGCGCGAGGATCTCGTCGCCAGGGCCTGGGTCGCCCGCAAACACACCGATCTCGGCGTCGTCACGAGCCTCGAGCTGTTCGATGCCGCGGGCGGGCTGATCCTGATGATGTTCGGCGAGCGGGCACCCGAGGCCGAAGAGACCGCGAGCTGGCGGCGCATCGCCGCGAGCCTACCCCGTTTGGCGGCCGACGCATGAAGGCACTGCTGCTCGTTCTCCTGGTGACCCTGCCGACGACGGTCGACGCCGCCGAGCGACTGATCGCGGTCGGGGGGGCGGTGACCGAGATCGTCCACGCGCTCGGCCGTGGCGACCGGCTGGTCGCCGTCGACAGCACCAGCCGCTACCCGCCGGCGGTGGCGGCGCTGCCCGATGTCGGTTACATGCGGCGCCTGTCGGCCGAGCCGATCCTGGCGCTGCATCCCGACCTCGTCCTCGCCATCGAGCACAGCGGTCCGCCTGCAACGCTGGACCAGCTCCGGATCGCGGGCGTGCGGGTGGAGGTGATCGCCGACGTGCCGACCGTGGCCGGAATCGGCGACAAGGTGCGTACGATCGGGCGTCTTCTGGATGCGGCGCCCGAGGCCGAGGTGCTCGCGGCGCGGATCGAAGGGGAACTCGCAGCCGTCACGGCCGCGACTGCGGCCATGACGGACCGGCCTCGGGTCCTGTTCCTGATCGCCGCCGGCAAGGGTGCTCCCATGGCCGCGGGCGTCGAGACGGCCGCGGATGCCATGATCCGGCTCGCGGGCGGGGCAAACGCGCTTTCCGGCTTCACCGGCTACAAGCCGCTCTCGCCCGAGGCCGCCATGGCGGCCCGACCCGACGTGCTGCTGGCCATGGCTCAGACCGTCGAGGCCATGGGCGGCCGCGCCGCGGTGCTCGGGCTGCCGGGCATCGCCGAAACACCCGCCGGCCGGGGCGGCCGGCTCGTCGCCATGGACGGAATGCTGCTCTTGGGCTTCGGGCCGCGCACGCCCGAGGCGGTGCGCGAGCTCGCCCGGCAGCTTCACCCCGCCTCGGCGCGCGAGGGATGAGAGGGCCCGGCGCATGACGAGCCCCCTCGCCTGCCTGCCGACGGCTCGGGCCGTGCCGAATCCACGCAACCTGGCCCTGCCCCTTCTCGCTCTCCTGCTCGCCGCCTGCACGGTCGCTGCCATCGCCATCGGCGCCGTGCCGATTCCGCTCGCCCGGCTGCCGGCGCTGCTCCTCGCTGGCTGGAACGGGGACGGCGACACGACCGGGCTCGCCCAGGAGGCCACCGTGCTCTGGTACATCCGGCTGCCCCGGATCGCCCTGGCCGTGGCGGTGGGGCTGGCACTCGGCACGTGCGGCGGCACCATCCAGGGCCTGTTCCGCAATCCCTTGGCCGACCCGGGACTGATCGGCGTCTCGGGCGGGGCGGCGCTCGCGGCCGCGGCCTGGATCGTCGTCGGTCCCCTGCTGCCGCTTCCCGATCCGCTGCAGAGCCTCGGCGCTTGGCTCCTGCCGGTCGCGGCGTTCGCGGGCGGGCTCGCCGCCACGATGCTGGTGCAAAGGGTCGGGCGCCGCGACGGCGCGCTCGACGTGGCGTCCGTGCTGCTCGCCGGCATCGCCGTCAACGCCGTGACCGGGGCCGGCATTGGCGGGCTGGTGTTCGCGAGCGACGATCGGGCGCTGCGCGAGGTGACCTTCTGGATGATGGGCAGCCTCGCCGGTGCTACCTGGACCGGCATCCTGCCGGCACTGCCGTTCCTCTTGGCCCCGGCGCTGGCGCTGCCGCTTCGGGCCGTGGCACTCGACGCGCTGCTTCTGGGTGAGCGCGAGGCGTACCACCTGGGCTTCGCCGTCGAGCGCACGAAACGGCTGGTGATCGTGGCGACGGCCTGCGGCACGGGCGCCGCCGTGGCGACGACCGGCATCATCGGCTTCGTGGGCCTCGCCGCCCCACATCTCGCACGCCTTCTGGTCGGCCCGGGCCACCGGCGCCTCCTGCCGGCCGCGGGCTGCCTCGGCGGCTGCCTCATCCTTCTCGCCGACACGGCGGCGCGCACGCTGGTGGTGCCGGCGGAGCTGCCGATCGGCGTGCTCACCGCCGGCATCGGCGGACCCTTGTTCCTACATCTTCTGCTGCGGCACCGGGGGCGAAGCTGATGCTGGAGGCGGTCGAGGTCACGGTCCGGGCCCGCAGGCGCGCGCTCCTGGACGGTGTGTCCCTGGCGCTGCGCCCGGGCGAGATCACGGCGCTGATCGGCCCGAACGGGGCCGGCAAGTCCACGCTCATGAGCGTGTTGAGCGGGCACCGCCGGCCCGAGCGGGGGCACGCGGCGCTCGACGGCCGGCCGCTCGCGCGCTGGGATGCCCTGGCGCTGGCGCGGCGGCGCGCGGTAATGGCCCAGGAGATCGCCCTCGCGTTCGGGTTCACGGTGCGCGAGGTCGTGATGCTCGGGCGAGCACCCCATCGCGGGCGGCACGGTCGGGAGGCGGATGCGGCCGTGGTGGCACGGGCGATGGCACTGGCGCAGGTGGCACATCTGGCCGAGCGACGCTACCCGAGCCTGTCGGGTGGCGAGCGGCAGCGAACGATGCTGGCACGAGCGCTGGCGCAGGTGATCGAGCCGGACGAAGAACCGGCCGGGCGCTGGCTGCTTCTGGACGAGCCGACCGCGAGCCTCGACCTCGCGCACCAGAAGCTCGTGCTCGAGGCCGCCGTCGGGCTCGCCCGCGCAGGCTGCGGGCTCGTGGTCGTCCTGCACGACCTCAATCTCGCGGCACGCTTCGCCGATCGGGTCGCGATGCTCTCTCGGGGCCGCCTCGTGGCGCTCGGCACGCCGGATGAGGTGCTGAGCGCCGAGCGGGTAGGCGAGGTCTACGGCGTCGGCATGACGCGGCTCGAGCTGGATGGGCGCCCCTGCCTCGCCTTTGTCTGACGGATGCTCGCTCGGGGCCGGAGCGGGACATCGGCGCACGGCGCAGCCGTGCGTCTCGTTGCGGCCAGTTGCCGCACGCTGGCCACCATGCCGGCGCTGCTCCGGGCGGCACACCCGCTTCGACGGGTGGCCCGCCGACACCGAGCCGCTCTCCCCGAACCGATCGGCCGGATCCGGTATCAGTATTCATTGTTGAGCGCATCCACCGCCGGGATCTCGCGCATCCGCCGGGCCATGTAGTCGCGCAGCGCCTCGTCCACGCCTTCATCGAGACGCGGCTCCTCGTACTCGCTCAGGAGCCGGCGGGCATGGGCCAGGGCGCGGGCGGTGATCTCCTGGCTTCCCTCGGCCTGCCATTGCTCGATGGAATTGTTGTCGAACAGCCTGGGCATGAAGAAGGCCCGCTCGAAGTTGGCCTGGGTGTGCGGGTGTCCGAGATAGTGCCCGCCGGGGCCGACGTCCCGCACCGCCGCGAGCGCCTCGTCGAAGTCGTCCCAACGGATCCCCTCGGCCAGGCGATAGCCCATGGCGCACTGCTCGGCATCCACGACGAACTTGGCGACCGAGCAGTGCATCCCGGCCTCGTTCCACCCCGCCGCATGCCAGATGTAGTTGGCGCCGGCATGGAGCACGGCCGAGAGGGTCGTAGCACTCTCGTAGCCCGCCTGCGCGTCGAAGGTCTTCGCACCGCCGAGGAGGCTCGAGGTCCGCCAGGGTACGCCGTAAAAGCGCGCCATCTGGCCGATCATGAAGTTCATCAGCGAGATCTCGGGCGTGCCCGCCATGGGTGCCCCGGATTTCATCGACACCGTCGAGAGATAGTGGCCGTAGATCGCGGGGCAGCCCTTGCGCACGACCTGCGTGTAGGCCAAGGCACTCAGCGCCTCGGCATTGAGCTGGGCCACGGCGGGGGCGACGGAGGCCGGGGTATTGGCACCGCCCAGCACGAAGGGCGAGCAAAGGACGGGCTGGTTGCGCCGGCAGAAGGCGCGCATGGCGCCCAGCATCACCTCGTCCCAAACGAGCGGCGAGTTGCCGTTGCAGTTGCCGGTGACGACCGGCGTCTCCTCCATGACGTCCTCACCGAAGAGGATCGCGCACATCTCCATGACGTCCTCGGCGTTCCTGGGCGAGGTGGTCATCCCCATGAACGTCTTGTCCGAGTGCTTCATGGACGAGTAGGTGATGTGAAGGTGCCGGTGGCTGACCTTGACGTCCATGGGCTCGACGATGTGATGCGCCGTCGAGTGCAGCGCCGGGCTCATGTGCGCGAGCTTGTGGAACATCTCGAGGTCGGCGAGCGTCGGCAGGCGGCGCACGTCGTCGAGGTCGCGCAGGTAGGGTGCTCCCGTCATCGGCACGAAGATGGCGTGAGGCCCACCGAAAGGCAGGCTACGGTCGGGATTTCGCGCCCGGTAGGTGAACGTTGCCGGTATCGTGGCGATGAGCTCGCGCACGAGGCCGCGGTCGAGATGGACCCGTTCGCCGCGCACGTCGGCGCCTACGCGACGCCAGTCGGCGAGCGCCACGGGGTCGCGGAAGACGACCCCCACTTCCTCGAGGATCGCCATGGAGGCGGCATCGATCCGCTCGACCTGCGAGGGGTCCATGACCTCGCAGGGTGGCAGGTTACGGCGCAGGGCGGGGAGCATGGAGAGGTCGGGTGCGGACCTGAGCGCCCGTCTGGCACTTCTCCCGCCGCTCCGCGTGCGCCGCGCCTCCGCCTGTGGCATCTCGGTTTCCATGACGCCGTCTCCTTTGCCTCTTCCTGCTTCAGCGATCGACGACGAGGTCGGTGAGCGGCTTCGCGCAGCAGAGCAGGACCATCCCCTGCTCGATCTCACGTTGGCGGATGCCGCCCTGATGCTTCATGTCGACCTCGCCCGACACGAGCCGGCTCTTGCAGGTGCCGCACAACCCCTTCGAGCAGGAGGAAGGCAGCCGCATCCCGGCCGCCTTGGCCGCCGCGAGCACGGAGCTGCCGGCACCGCACGCCACGGTGCGGCCGCTCTTCCTGAACTCGATCTTGAATACCCTTGCGGCGGGTGCCGCCATCTCCTCCTCCGTGCCGCCTGCTGGCGTCGCGAAGTCGAAGCTCTCCTCGTGATGCCGGGCCATGTCGAACTCGGCTCCGGCCAGGATGCCGCGCACCGCCGCCATGAAGGGGGCGGGCCCGCAGACCATGACCTCGCGCTCGAGGAAATCCGGTGCGATCAGCCGCAGGAGGGGCGGCGAGACGCGGCCGGAGAAGCCGGCCCAGCGCTCGCCCGGGCCGTCGGCCTCACAGACCGGCACGAAGCGGAAGCTCGGTAGGTTGCGCGCCATGAGCTCGAGCTCGGCGCGGAAGATGATGTCGGCCGGCGTGCGCGCGAAGTGGACGAAGACGATGTCGCGCGGCAGCGCCAGATCGTGGTAGGCGCGGGCCATCGACATCAAGGGCGTGATGCCACTGCCACCCGAGAGGAAAAGATACTTCTGCGCCGGATGTGCCAGCGAGGTGAACTCGCCCAAAGGCCCGGTCGCGCGCAACTCCATACCGGGCTCGAGCCGGTCGTGCAGCCAGTTCGACACCGGCCCGCCCGGCACGCGCTTCACCGTGATCGCGATCAGGTGCGGGCGGGTGGGTGTCGAGGAGATCGTGTAGCAGCGGTTGATGCGCAGGCCGTCGATCGCGAAGTCGAAGGTCAGGAACTGCCCGGGCCGGTAGCGGAAGAGCCGGGGTCGCCGTGCCTCGAGGATGAACGTCTTGACGTCGTGCGTTTCCGGCCGGACCTGCCGGCAGACGAGCGCATCGTCGGTATCGGCATCCCAGGTCCCGCGCGCGTCGGCGAGGTGCGCCGCGATCTTTGCCTCCATGTCCATCTCGGATGTCCTTCGTCAGCCGTCGACGGCGGTGCCCACGCGAGGTCTCCCCCGGTCCTGCGGTCAGTACCCGTGCGCCTGGAGGCGCCCGAGATACCAGGTGGCGAACAGGTCGAGGTAGCGCTCGGTGAAGGGCGAGTAGGGGCCCGGCACGTAGGCCGGGTCGCGGACGCCGCGCTGCGCACGCGCGACGAGCGCCGCGTCCTGCTCGTTGGTGGCCTGCCAGACGCGGGTCAGCGCCTCGACGTCGTAGTCCACGCCCTCCACCGCGTCCTTGTGGACCAGCCATTTCGAGGTGACGAGCGTACGGTCCGGCGCCAGCGGCAGGACGAAGGTGCAGACCGCGTGATCGCTGAAGACGTGGCTCCAGGAGGTGTGCGTCCACAGGTGCAGGTCGCCCAGCTCCTTGCGCTCGATTCCGCCCAGGAGCTTCTTGCAGGCGATCCTGGTGTCCAGCGTCGCCGACTCGCCGGCACCCGCGATCAGCAGGCGCTCGGTGCGGAAGTTGATGTCACCGCCGCTCAGATGCTCGACCGGGCACGAGCCGAAGCCCTGCGCCTCCCATTCGGCGAGCTTCGCCTCGCGCTTCGCCAGGTGGGCCGCCACCTCTTCCGCCTCCTCGCCCTCGAGCGCGTCCGGGTCGAAGCCGAAATCGGCGGCGATGAACGAGCTCGTCAGCTCCGGATGCGAGCCGGCGCAGTGGTAGCACTCACGATTGTTCTCCATCGTGAGTTTCCAGTTGCCCTCCTCGACGATCGACTTCTCGAACGCGACCTTGGTGTTGGCCAGGTCGTAAGGAGCGAGGCGCGGCTCCATCACCCGGGCGAGCTCGTCGATGTCGGCCGGCGCCTCCTCGGCGAGGCAGACGAACAGGAAGCCGCCGACGACGCGCAGGTGAACGGGCAAGAGGCCGTGGCAGCTCCGGTCGAAGTCCTTGCCCATGTGCTGGGCGTGGGCCAGCTCACCGGTGAGCTCGTAGGTCCACTGGTGATAGGGGCAGACCAGCTTGCCGATGGTCGTGGGCCCGGGCTCGAGCAGACGGGCGCCGCGATGCCGGCACACGTTGCGGAACGCCCGGACATGATCGTCGTCGCCGCGCACGAGGATCACCGAGGCGTCGCCGATGTCGACCGTGAACGCGTCGCCGGGCTCGGGCACGTCGGCGGCGACGCCGACCAGCAGCCACTGGCGCCGGAACATCACCTCGAGATCGGCCGCGAACACGTCTTGCCGCAGGTAGAAATCGGCCGGGAGCATGTACCCCGGCCGGCGCGCTCGGATGAGCTGGCCGATCGACAGCCGTTCCTTCGCCACCGCCGAACGATCCAGGACGGTTGCCATGATGCACCGGACTCCACAGAGAAAGTTGTGAACGCAACGCTCGATGGCACGATGAATCCTCGTCCCACCGCTCACGGTCAACGACACTTCCTCGCTGTTCTGGCATAATTCCAGCTCATGCAAGGGTTCCGCCGCCGCCTGCCGTCGCTGACCTCGCTCGTCGTGCTCGAGGCAGTGGCGCGCCACCTGAGCTTCACCAAGGCGGCGGGCGAGCTCGGCGTGACCCAGGCCGCGGTCAGCCGGCAGATCCACGCGCTCGAGCAGGAGCTGGGCTTCGCCCTGTTCCGCCGCCTCCATCGCCGGGTCGAGCTCACCGAGCGCGGCCGGATCCTGGCCGGCGTCCTGTCGCAGTCGTTCAGCCTCATCGACCAGACGATCGCCAATGTCCGGGCGCAGAGCGAGGAGGACGAGCTCGTGATCGGCGCCACGGTCGCCTTCACCCAGCTCTGGCTGCTGCCGCGGATCTCGGCGTTCCGCCGGCTGCACCCGAGCACCAAGATCCGCCTGATCACCCAGGACACGCCGATCGATCTCGAGCGGGACATGGTCGATGTCGCGATCCGCTACGGCGACGGCGTCTGGCCCGACGGTCGCAGCGTGTTCTTGTGCGAGGACGAGCTTTTCCCCGTCTGCAGCCCGAGCTACGCCGCCGGCTGCCGCCTGCCGGAAACGGCGGACGAGCTTCTGGACCACACCCTCCTGGACTACGACTCCGCCAATCCCGGCTGGATCGGCTGGAAGGAGTGGCTCGCCGCCTTCTCGGCGGCCCGGCCCGGCCGACCGGTGCTGCGCCTGAGCTACTACACCGACGTGATCCACGCCGCCGTCGCCGGCCACGGCATCGCTCTGGGCTGGAACTGCCTGGTCGAGGATCTGCTGCAGCAGGGCCGGCTGCGCCGGGTC
This sequence comes from Benzoatithermus flavus, assembly GCF_037908215.1. Lineage (NCBI taxonomy): Bacteria > Pseudomonadati > Pseudomonadota > Alphaproteobacteria > Geminicoccales > Geminicoccaceae > Benzoatithermus > Benzoatithermus flavus. The sequence continues at coordinate 93,064 of NZ_JBBLZC010000016.1, forward strand.
ACCGACCTCCACCTGCGCACGCGCGGCGCCTACTTCGTCGTCGTGCCGAGCCGCGAAAGCCTGAAGCCGAGCGCGCAGGCCTTCGTCGCTTGGCTCGGCGCGCACCTCGAGGGCAAGGCTGCCGGCCCGGAAAGGCGGTTATGAGCGTGGTCTCAGGGGAGGCTCAGTTGCGCCATCCTGCCCCCATCCACGGTCCAGACCTGCCCGGTGACGAAGCTCGCCTCCGCCGAGGCGAGCCAGGCCACCAATGCCGCCACCTCCTCCGGCCGGCCGGTGCGGCCGACCGGATGGATACGGCCGAGGTCGCGGCGGAAGGCCACAGGATCGGGCATGCTCTCGATGAACTCGATGTTCAGATCGGTATCGATCCAGCCGGGTGCCACGGCATTGCAACGGATGCCCTCGGCCCCGTGATCCACCGCGACCGCGCGGGTCAGCCCGTGCAACCCGGCCTTGGAGGCGCAATAGGCCGCGTGGCGGGGATTGCTGCCCAGCCCCTCGATCGAGCCGACGTTGACGATGCTGCCCCGGCTCGCGCGCAGATGCGGCAGGGCGGCGCGGATCATCAGGAAGGGTGCCGTGAGATTGACCGTGAGATTGCGTTGCCAGTCGGCAAGGCTCATCTCCTCGACGCGCGCCTCCTGCATCATGCCGGCATTGTTGACCAGAACATCCAGCCGCCCGGCGCGGGCGATCACCTCGGCAACGACCTGCCCGGGGCTGTCGGGATCGGTGAAATCCGCAGCGATCCACTCGCATTCGGCGTCCGCCCCGCGCTGCGCGGTGAAGACGCGGGCACCCTCGTCCCGCAGACGCCGGGCGATGGCCCGACCGATCCCGCTTCGCCCGCCGGTGACCAGGGCAACCTTGCCTGCGAAGCGCGTCATCCCACCGGCTTCCCGCCATTGACCTCGACCAGTGAGCCGCACATGTAGCGAGCGGCGTCCGAGACGAGGAAGAGAACCACGTCGGCGATGTCCTCGGGCTCGGCGATCCGGCCGAGGGGCACCGTCCTGCCCAGTTCGGCCACCGCCGTGTCCGGATCGAAGCCGCGCTTGGCGAAGCCGGTGCGCAGCATCGGCGTGTTGACCTCGTTCGGGCAGACCGCGTTGATCCGGATGCCCTGGCGTGCGTGGTCCATCCCCATGCATTGCGTGAGGGATGCGATCGCCGCCTTGGTCATGCAGTAGACCGCGTGGTTCGGCCCGGGCCGCAGACCCCAGCAGGAGGCCACGTTGACGATGGCCCCTCCGCCCGCTGCCGCCATGATGGGGATCGCGGCGCGGCAGATGCGAAAAGGCGCCTCGACGTTCACCCCTACGGACAGCTTCCAGTCGGCATCCGAGGTCTCGGTCACCGGGCCTCGGGTGATCACGCCGGCATTGTTGACGACGATGTCGAGCCCGCCGAGCGCGTCCGCCGCGGCCTGCGGCAAGCCATCGGCATAGGCAGAGTCCAGCAGGTCACCCGGCAGATGCGCCTCGGCCTCGATACCGGACACGTCGCGGTCGGCCGCTACGACCCGCGCGCCCGCCGCCCGCAGCTTGCGGACGATGGCCGCGCCGATCCCCCCGGACGCGCCGGTCACCAGCGCACGTTTCCCCGTCAGATTCATCCTGGATTCCCTGGATTCCTGAGTTGAAGCACTTCTCTGCCCTGGACCTATGCAGGCTGCCCGATCCAAAGACACCAAATGGCGAGCAGGGGCACGTCGTCCGACGCCATGGCATGCCGGATGTTCGGCCGGTTGTAGAGCGTCCCGCCGATCCCCGGCTCGAACCAGCCGGACTCGCCGTGCTGGAAGCGCCCCGGCGACAGGACGAGATAGACCTCTTCGGGAGCGTGATTGTGGTCGGGATAGCGTACGTGCGGTGCCAGCAGGGAGGCCCCGATGGCGAGGTCGCTCCGGTCTTCCAGACCCTTCGGCCCGACGATGGTGGTGTTCGCGTGCCCCTCCGGCCAGTTGTCGCTGGCGAAAGGACCGCCCGTGGCGCGCGGCGCCCAGGCCAGCGACGGCTCCAGCGCTGCGAAGGCGTCGGCGACGCGGGCCACGGGCGGCGAGCCGGCACGGGCCGTGGCGACCGCTTCGGCCAGGTAGCGGCAGACCGGCAGGCGTCGAGGAGCGACGTGCCCGCACGCGCGAGGCGTTCGCAGGGCGTCGTAGATCCTGCCGATCGCGGCCGCGGCCTCGGGGCCGATGGCATGGGCGGGCAACGCCGCGGCGAGGCTCGTCAGGAACGCTTGAAGCAAGGGGTCTCGGCTCGGCATCCCTGATATCCTTCCTCACGGCCTCTCGCGACGGCGGGGCGCTCAGCCCGACGCCATGGCCGCTGCCTTGGCGGCCGCGGCCTCCAGACCAGCCGCGACCGCGCCCATGAAGCCGCGGTCGATCATGGCTTGCAGCGCCGCGGCCGTGGTGCCGCGGTAATCGATCATGGCCTGCACGATCTGCGCCGGGTCGCCGCCCTCGCCGGCGAGGAGCTGGCTCGCCCCGGCCACGACACCCCTGGCGGCGCGCTCGGCGAAAGCGGGCGGTAGACCCTGCGCCACGGCGTGCGCGATCAGAGCCTGGGCGAGCAGCGCCGGGAAGGCAGCACCCGAACCCGTCATGCCGACGCAGTAGTCGATGTGGGCTTCGAGCGGCACCTCGGCAGCCTCGCCGCAGGCATCGAAGAGTGCCTGGACGAGCTGTTTGCCCGCCGCCGAGACGGGCGGGGTCGCGTACCACGGGGTAAAGGACCGGCGGATGGCCGCCGCCGCGTTCGGCATCGCGCGGACCACCTCGTCGCCCCCCGTTCGCTCCGCGACGGCACGGGCCGGCACGCCGGCCATCACCGAGACGACCAGCTTGCCGTGCGCGGCGATGTGGACGCCCTGGAACTGCTCCGGGCGCACCGACAGCACCACGACGTCGGAGCGGTCCACCAGCTCGCCGTTGTCCCTGGTCCAGTGGACACCGGGGATCGTCGCCGCGCCGAGGTTGCCCGACCGGCTCGAGAGGGTCAGGCGGGTGGGATCGACGGCGCCCGTGGCGACGGCGGCCCGCGCGATGGCGTTGCCGAGCCAGCCGTTGCCGCCGATGATGCCGATCCGCGCCTCGATGGTCATGATGTCTTCCTTCGCCAGGTTGCCGCTCAGCGTGCCCGTCGCGCCGGGCGGTCGAGGGCGGCGCGCGACAGCCGGTCGAGCAGGAGCGCCACCGCCACGATCGACAGCCCCGCCCGCAGACCCACGCCGAGCTCCATGCGCGCGAGGCCCCGCGTCACCTCGGCCCCCAGCCCGCCAGCACCAACCAGGCCCGCCAGCACCACCATGGCCAGCGACAGGAGGATGCACTGGTTGAGGCCGACGAGCAGCGTCGGCTTGGCAGAGGGCAGCTCGATCTTGCGCAGGATGGTGCCACGGGTGGCACCTAGCGCATCGCCCAGCTCGAGCAGCGGCTTCGGCACCTGGTTCAGCGCCAGCGTCGTCAGGCGCAGCATCGGCGGCACGCCGTAGACGACGGTGGCGATCAGCGCCGGCACCGGCCCCAGGCTGAAGAAGATCACCGCCGGGATGAGATAGACCCAGGGCGGCACGGTCTGCATCACGTCGAGCACCGGCCGCAGCGCCCGCTCGAGCCGCTTCTCGCGCGCGGCCAGGATGCCGAGTGGAAATGCGATCGCGACCGAGATCGCGACCGCAACCAACACCAGTGCTATCGTCTGCAGCGATGCCGTCCACAGGCCCATCACCCAGCAGAAGCCCAAGGTGCCCACCGCGAGCAGGCTGATCCGCCAGCTCGCCAGCGCCCAGGCGAGCGCCGCCACGAATGCTATGAGCGCGCCGGCCGGCAGGGCCGTCAAAACGTACTGCACCGCCGTAAGAACCGCTTCGACGACCATGCTGATTCCGGCGAAGAGCGGATGGAGATGGGTATTCAGCCAGTCGACGCCGGGTGCGACGAGGGACCCTGGCGAGAAGATGAAGGGCAGGTCGGGCGTCATGCGGCTGCCTCCCGCTCGTCCTTGACCGCCCCTTCGGTGATGCGGTCGAGGATCATGGTCAGGATCACGATGGCGATGGCCGCGTCGATCGACTTGCCGATCTGCAGCGTGCGGACCGCGTCGTAGATGGTGGCACCCAGGCCGCCGGAGCCGACGATGCCGGCGATCACCACCATGCCGAACGCCATCATCAGGCACTGGTTGACGCCCGCCATGATGCTCGGCATGGCGAACGGCAGCCGGATCTTGACGAACATCTGCGCCGACGAGCTGCCGTTCGCCTGGCCGAGCTCGAGGAAGTTCAGCGGCGTCAAGCGGATGCCGTGCGCGGTCAGCCGCAGGGCGGGCGGGATCGCGACCACGACGGTCGCAGCGAGGGCGGTCGCCGGGCCGAAGCCCATCAGCGCCACCGCCGGCAGAAGATAGATGTAAGGCGGCAGCGTCTGGATCATGTCCAGCACCGGCAGCAGCGCCGCGTTCAGCCGCGGGTAGAAGCCGGCCACGATCCCGAGCGGGATGGCGATCAAGAGCGCCAGAGCGCTCGCCGCCAGCACCAGGGCCAGGGTCTGCATCGTCTCCGGCCACAGCCCCATCACGGCGCAGAACGCGAGCCCGAGCGCAGCCGCGACACCGAAGCGCCGGCTCACGGCCCACCAGCCCAAGGCGCCGACGAGCAGCGCGGTCACGTAGAAGGGTGGCGCCAGCAGCGCCCAGGCGATCGCCTCGAAGAGCCCGTCGAGCACGAGGCGGATCGCGTCGAACACATCCCCGCCGTAGGTGTTGAGCCAGTCGAGGCCGTTGTCGATCGCGTCGTCGATGGCGCTCGTCAGGTCCTGGGTGTCCATGGCTCGCCGCTCCCGTTCCGATCCGGTCCTTGCCTCAAAGTGCCATCGTCTCGCCCGGCTCCTTGCCCTTGACACCCTGTAGCAGGCTGCGCGTGGTGACCACGCCGACGAGGGCGCCGTTCTCGACCACCGCGATCCCGTCCTGCCGGCTCGCGAGGGTGATCCGGATCAGCTCGTCGACGTCGGCGTCGGCTGACGTCCGGGGCAGGCTCGACGGGTCGAGGTCGGGGCGAGTGGCCCGGAAGGCATCGATCGGGTGCATGACGGAATGGGCCTTGACGAGGTGCAGCCGCGAGATACCGGCGACGAAGTCCGCCACATAATCATCGGCGGGCTTCAAGACGATGTCCTCGGCCGTGCCCACCTGGATGATGGCGCCGTCCTTCATGATGGCGATGCGGTCGCCGATGCGGATGGCCTCGTCGAGATCGTGCGTGATGAAGATCGCCGACTTGCCCAGCTCCTTGGAGAGCCGACGGAACTGGTCCTGCAGCTGGCGCCGGATCAGCGGGTCGAGCGCACTGAACGGCTCATCCATCAGGATGATCTCGGGGTCGGCGGCGAGTGCCCGGGCGAGGCCGACGCGCTGCTGCATGCCGCCCGACAATTCGTTGGGGAAGCGGTTGCCCCAATCGCCGAGGCCGACCTTCGCCAAAGCCGCCTTCGCGATCTCGAGACGCCTGGCCTTGTCGACCTTCTGCACCTCGAGGCCGAAAGCGGCGTTCTCGAGCACGGTGCGGTGCGGCAGCAGCGCGACGTTCTGGAACACCATGCCGACGTGCCGCGCCCGGGTCTCCCGCAGCCGCGCGGCGTTCATGGCGCCGATGTCCTCGCCGCGGACATAGATCTTGCCGAGGCTCGGCTCGATCAGGCGGTTGAACAGGCGGATCAGCGTGGACTTGCCGCTGCCCGAGAGCCCCATGATGCAGAAGATCTCGCCCTTGTTCAGGGTGAGGCTGACATTGGCGACGCCGACGACGCAGCCGAACTCCTTGAGCACCTCGGCCTTGCCGAGCCCGCGCTCGGCGATGGCGCGAATCGCCGCCTCGGCCTGCCTGCCGAAGACCTTCCAGACCGACCGGCAGTCGATCAGGGGACCGTTGCCGTCCATGGCGGGTGACATGTTGACCTCCCTTCACTCGGGACGTCGCGCCGTGCCTTGGTGCGGTCCCAAAAACCCTTTCGGGCAGCGCCGCCCCGCCGATATGAGGCTTGCGGGGCGGCGCTGCCGGCGAGCCGGATCAGCCCTTCTTGATGTTTTCCCAGCGCTTGATCAGGTCGGCGTGGCTCTTGATCCAATCGGCGATGGCCTCGTCCATGGTCTTGCCGTCCTTGACCGCGGCGTTGATCGCCGTGATCTCGGCGAGCGGCACGTAGACACTGGCGATCACCTCGCGGGCGTGGGGATACTTCTCCGAAAAGCCCTTCTGGCCGATCCAGTAGTAGGTCTGCGGCGGCGGAAAGACGCCCTTCGGGTCCTTCAGATACTTGACGTCGAACTTCTGGGACATCCAGGACGGTTCCCAGAGTGTCACTGCGATCCAGTCCTGGCGGTCGACCGCCGACTTCAGGGCGGCGGTCATGCCGGCGGTGCTGCCCTCGACCAGCTGCAGCTTCAGGCCGTAGGCCGAGACGGCATTGGCGGTGTCGCGCATCAGGCCGGCACCGGGCTCGATGCCGATGATCTTGTTGCCGAGCTTGTCGGCCACCTCGTTGAGCTGCTCCAGCGAGTCGATCGGCACGTACTTCGGCACGGCGATCCCTTGATAGAGGCCGTGCGACACGGGCGAGAGCTTCTCGAGCCGGTTCTTGTTCCGGTTCCAGTAGTCGTGCGCCACGTAGTCGGTCTGCGAGACCATGATCTGCGTGTCGCCCTTGGTCAGGGCGGCGTAGGCGATGCCCCATTCGGAGAAGCTGGTCACCTCGACGGTGTAGCCGGCATCCTCGAGCACCTTCTTGGTGATGCCGGTGATCGGCGTCAGATCCTCCCAGGACATCGTGCCCATGCGGATCGTCTTGTCCTCCGCGTGGCCGGGCCCGGCCGCGATCCCCAAGAGGGCGAGCGCGCCGAGCGCCGCCCGAAGCCACTTCCTCATGTTCTCACCTCTCCTGTCTGACGATTGTCTTCACCATCAGGCCCCTAGCCCTCGCGGCCGGCGCGCCATTCCTGCCATCGGATGAACGCGTTGATGCCGAGATAGGCCAGCGGCGCCGGGGGCAGGCGCTTGGGCGCCGGCTGTGCCCGGTATTCATCGAGGATCGTCGAAGCAGTGCCGGTCGCGAGATCCGCCGCCAGTACCCCCGCCAGCGTGCTCTTCACGGTACCGAGGCCGTTCTCGCAGCAGGCCGAGAACAAGCCCTCCTCGATCTCGCCGAAGGCCGGGACGTGGTTCAGGCTGAGGCAGAGCGCCCCCGCCCAACTGAACTCGAACGGCAGGCCCTCGAGATGCGGGAAGCGCGCGTCGAAGGACCGGCGCTGCTCGGCCGCGATCCCGGCGACCCGCGCCTCCGAGACCTCGAGGCTCGGGTCGTAGGTGAAACGGGTACGGATGACGATGCGCTCCTCGTCGCCATGCGTGATCTTGCGCACCGTCGCCCCCATCGGGTCGGCCGGCAGGAGCCCCCAGGCCGCCACGCCCGTGCGCCCGTACCCGGCCATGCCGGGGCGCAGCGCCCTGGTCATGGACGCGTAGGTGAAGATGTGCATCAGCCGGCCGCCGAAGTGACCGAAGTCCTGGATGTGGCCGTTGACGGCCAGGATGACCTTCGGCGCCCGGACGGTGCCGCGCGGTGTACGCGCCGCCCAGAGCTTGCCCTCTCGCCGGAGGCCCACCACCGGCGAGTTCTCGTAGATGTCGGCGACGGGCTGCAGGGCCGCCGCGAAGATGCGGATGTAGCTCGCTGGCTGGATCATGACGGCACCGGGCGTGTGCAGCCCGCTCGTGTAGTAGGACGTGCCGGTCATGTCCCGCATCGCCTTGGCGTCGAGCATTTCGAACGGCTCGCCCGCGCGATCGAGCGCGCGCGCGAAGTCCGCGTTCAGCTTCTCGCCGCGCGCGGTCGCGGCTGCATTCGTTTTGCCGCAAGGATCGAAGATGCTCCGCGGCATGCCGTATTCGGCGGCCGCGGCGGTGGCGAAGGCGATGGCGAAGCGGTTGTGGGCGATCTCCTGCTTCGCCTGTGCCGCGCTCCCCGGCGAATATTCGCCCGCCGCCAGGTTGTGCGGCAGGTCGATCATGAAGCCCGAGTTGCGTCCGGCCGGCCCCTGCGCGACCTCGCGCGCATCGACCACCACGATCGTTTCGCCGGGCCGGAGCTGGGCGAGACGCCGGGCCGCCGACAGGCCCGCGAAGCCCGCGCCGACGATGAGCCAGTCCGCGGTCCGGTCGCGGTCGAGGGCGCGGACGGGCATTCGTCGCGCGCTGAGGGCCAGCCAGCCGGACGGGCCGGTGTCGACGGGCAGGCGGCGGATCACGTGCCCGGTCACCAGATCGTCTCGTCGACTGAACGGTCGGACGTGTCGATCCAGATCGTCTTCAGCTCGGTGTATTGATCGTGGGCGAAGATCGACTTGTCACGGCCGCCGAAGCCGGATTCCTTGAACCCGCCGAAGGGGGTGGTGATGTCTCCCTCGCCGAAACAGTTCACCGTCACGGTGCCGGCCCGGATCTCGCGCGCCGCCTTGAGGGCCCGCTTGAGGCTGCCGGTGTAGACCGAGGCCGCGAGACCGTAGGGCGTGTCGTTGGCGAGGGCGATGGCTTCAGCCATGCTCGAGAACGTCGTGACCGAAAGGAGCGGTCCGAAGACCTCGTCCCGGAAAAGGCTGCTCTCGCGCGTCACACCGTCCACGACGGTCGGCTCGATGAACGCGCCGCATTCGGTCCTGCCGCCCTCGACGAGCTCGAGATTCTCGGCCGGGATCCGGTCGATGTAGGACTTGACCTTCTCGAAGTGGTCGCGGCTGACGAGGGCGCCTACCCGGTTGCTCGGATCGAGCGGATCGCCCATGCGCCACTCGCGCATGTAGGCCTTGATCCGGCTGAGAAGCTCGTCCTTGACCTTCTCGTGGACGATCAGGCGGGAGGTCGCCGAGCAATTCTCGCCCATGTTCCAGAAGGCACCGAGCACGACCTGCTCGGCCACCAGGTCGAGGTCCTCGGCGTCGTCGAACACGATGGCCGGGTTCTTGCCGCCGCATTCGAGCACGACCCGCTTCATGTTCGAGTCCGCGGCGTAGCGCAGGAAGCGCTTGCCGGTCTCGGTGGAGCCGGTGAAGCTGACCATGTCGATGCCGGGATGGCGGCCGATGGGCTCGCCGACCGCCGGACCGCTGCCCGTCACGACGTTGAGCACACCGGCCGGAACACCGGCCTCGAAGGCGAGCTCGGCGAGGCGGATCGCGGTGAGCGAGGTCTCCTCGGCCGGCTTGACGATGACGGAGCAGCCCGCGGCCAGCGCCGGACCGATCTTCCACGCCATCATCAGCAGCGGGAAGTTCCACGGCAGCACGCAGGCGACGACGCCGATCGGCTCGCGCACCACCAGCGCCACGGCACCCTGGCCGACCGGAGCCGTGCTGTCGTAGATCTTGTCGATCAGCTCCGCGTGCCAGCGGATGGTGTTGATCGTCTCGTGAACGTCGATCGTCTGACACTCGGCAACGGGCTTGCCGCTGTCCAGGCTCTCGAGCACCGCGAGCTCATGCCGGTTGCGCTCGATCAGCCTGGCGAAGTGCAGCAGTACCCGCTTGCGCTCGGCCGGGGCCCGGTTGCGCCAGCGGCCATCCTCGAAGGCTTCCCGCGCCTTCTGGACCGCGAGGTCGACGTCGGCCTTGTCGCAGGCGGCGACCCGGGCCAGCTCGCGGCCCGTGGCGGGATTGATGGTCGGGAACGTCTCGCCCGAGATCGCTGGCCGGGCGATGCCGTCGATGAAGGCATTGCCGCCGATCGTCATGGTCTCGGCGATGGCCTTGTACTCGTGGGCGGTCAGCAGATCGCTCATGGTTCAGTTTTCCGACGTGATGTGCGCGATCGTGCGCTTGAGGTTGGCCACGACCGTCTGCAGGCCGCGCTTCTCCTCGTCGTTCAGGGGCCTGAGCGGCGGGCGGACGTCGCCGACCTCGAGGCCCGCGAGCTGGCAGCCGAACTTGATGCACTGGACGAATTTGCCACCGCCCTCGAGCAGGGCCATGAGGGGCAGCAAAGCCTTCATGATGGCCCGGCCCTTGTCGAAGTCCTTCTCGACGACGCAGGCCTCGTAGAGAGCGATGTGCTCCCTGGGCAGGAAGTTCGACCCGCCGCACACCCAGCTTCTCGATCCCCAGGCGAAGAACTCGAGCGCTTGGTCGTCCATGCCGCAGGACATCTCGATGTGCGGGAACTCGCGCGCCAGCAGGTGCACGCGGTTGATGTCGCCCGAGCTTTCCTTGATGGCCCGGAAGTTCTTCGAACGGCTGACCCGCGACAGAAAGGTCTCCCCCATCATGACGCCGGTACGACCGGGATAGTTATAGAGCATGATCGGCAGATTCGCGGCGCGGTCGATCGTCAGCGCATGGACCGCGTTCTCGCGCTCGGTCGGCAGCGCGTAGGGTGGCGAAGCGACCAGGATGGCGTCGGCACCGATCTCCCTGGCGTGCTCGGCGTAAGCGACCGAATCCTCGGTCCGTGTGGCGCCCGTGCCCACGATGAGGGCGGTGCGACCCTTGATCACCTCCTTGGCGAAGGCCGCCAGGGCGAGCCGCTCCTCGGCGGTCTGCGCGTAATATTCCCCGGTCGAGCCGCCGACGACGATGCCGTGGACGCCCGCGGCGATCAGGCTCTCGAGCACGTCGGCGAACGCGGCCCGGTCGATCTCGCCTCCCGGCCCGAAGGGTGTCACGGCAGGTGTGTAGATGCCTTCGAACTTCACGTTTCGGATCCTACTGGTGAGACCCTGATGGCCTGGCCCGGCCGCCCTGGGGCGGGCGCCGCTCACGAGCCGGCGGTCGAACGTCGGCATCACGAGCCCGTTGCGGCGCTCTCGTGACGGCAGTGGGCTGCCGATCCTCCCCGACTGCACGCGCTGGCTCGTCGATCGACTGGCAGCAAGAATGCCATCGCGGCCGGGCGCTGTCAACAAAATGTATTATTAAGTTACACAATATATCGAACAAGCAGTATGCAGCATGTGTGCCGGCCGGACGCAGCCGGGTCGTGTGCGTCTCGTGTCCGAGCACCGAGGGCACGGGCTTCGCCGGTGCGCGAGCATGAACGGGAAAGGGAGCGGATGCCTGGCGTCATCCAGGCCGGATCGGCGGCGCGGGCCGGGGGCGGCCCCGGCGCACCGATGGCAGGTTCATGGGCCCAAGGGCCCGAGGGGGAGGAGGCTCTGCCGGGGATCGCGTCAGGCCTTGGCCGGATGGCGGATCTTCGGCTTGAGGTCCCGCGGCGCGGATCCCAGCCGCTTCAAGGCCTCCGAGCTCAGGCCCTTCGGCGCGATGAACATCTCCATGTTCCGGCGCGACAGCTCCCAGTGCTCGAACACGAGACGCACGACCGCAGCCTCGTCCTTCTCGGCGATCGCCCGGATGAACTGGTCATGGTGCTCGCAGGCCTTCGCCAGGTTCGCCTCCATCTCGTCATCCGTGGGCCGGAAGAAGGTGTAGCCGATCCGCGCATGGTCGATCAGCAGCCTGTTCAGGCTGGGCTTGAGGAAGGCGCTGTTCGCCATCTCGCCGATGATCGCATGGAACCGGGTGTTCTCGACGACCATGGCATCGGAGTCGCGCCGCGCGACGGCGGCGCGGAACCGCTCCTGGCATTCCTTCAATTGCTCCATCTGGGCAGGCTTGAAGTTCTGCACGGCCAGCCGGCCCACGGCCTCGTAGATCATCGGGGCGACGAGGAAGAAGTCGCGGAGCGTCGCGTGGTTCATCGGGATGACGCGAGCGCCCCGGTTCTCGCGGATGTCGAGATAGCCCTCGCCCGCCAGCTGCCGGAGGACGTCCCGGACGGGCGTGCGCGAAATCCCGTACTCCTCGCTGAGCCCGACCTCGTCGAGGTCGTGGTCGGGAGGGAGCTCGAGCGTCAGTATCTGACGCTTCAGCGTCTCGTAGAGCGTCGTCTTGCTGCTCTTCATGTCACTTTCTTGGCGCCGGCTTCCATCGGCGAGGCATCGACTTCCCGTGCGTCCCGGGGCCACACGCGTCGTCGCATCTCGGGAGAGTACAAGCTATATGCAATATGTACACAATCCTTGGGAAGGAACAAGACCTGCCTTCGGGCTGCCCTTCGGGGGAGCGCCGAACCCGGGGTCCGGCGGAACGAGGGGCGATCCATGCCAGTCTTCTCCGCCGCGTACCGGCCCATGGCGGTATTCGCAAGGGGCTCCGCCTGCGGATAACCCCCGCAAGCGAGGGTGACCCCTTCGGCCATGCCGCGATGATATGCGATCGTGCCCCTGGGCGTGGTGTAGGAATGCCGGTCCTCGATGCGGGTCGAAGACCAATCAGCCGACCACGGCGGG
>NZ_JBBLZC010000077.1:0-944 GCF_037908215.1 Benzoatithermus flavus
GCCGGGAAGCTCGGGAGGGCCGGCCTCGAGCGCGCTGCGATCGAGCGTGCTCGCTCTCGTCCACGCGGGCGCCGGGCCTGGGCCAGCGGGGGCGGAACCGGCCGGCCAGCGGGCACCGTCCCGACCGGGCGGCCCAAACGCCCGGCGCCGCGCGGCCGCGACCATGGTCCGCTGGCGCTCGGGCCCCGGGCCGAGGTACCGCGCATCCCGTGACCACGGACACCGTTGCCCGGGCGCGCCGAGCACGCGCCCTCGAGCCCCTCGGGCGCGGCCGCGATCACCCGTTGCCCGCCTTTGCGGCCGCGTTCGTGCAGGCTGCGCAGGAAGGCCGACCAGAAGGCGTCCGCTTGCGCGCGGCCGATGGGCAGGCCGACGATCTCGCGGCTGCTGTCGGTGGCCACGGCCACGGCGATTGTCGCCGCCACCGCGATGGGCGAGCGGCGGAGCCGATCGACGCCGCCCGCGCGCGGGCTCGAGGGAAGCGGCGTCCGGCCAGAGATGGGGGCCAGTCGCCCTCCAAGGGCCGTTGCAGGAAGGCGGCGCCGCGCTCGTCGCTGTCCTGGCACGGCTTGCCGACCGTGCTCTCGGAGATGCCCGACGGCCCCGTCGCCCGGGCCAGTGCGTCGCCGCGCCGGGTCGAGACGCCGATCCCCTCGAGCCGCTTTGCGGCTCGAGGGTGCCCTGCCGCAGCTGGGAGGTTGGGCGCGACGCTCCCGGCAAGCCGACGTGCCGGTGAACGGCGGCGCCGGTCACGGTGTCGAGCGTGCGCGCGGTCGCCGTTGCGCCCGTTCGGCCGCGCCGGCGAGCGCTCATGCCGCCCTGCGCCGATCGGGCCTTCCGCCGCCATCCGGAGCGGCAGCACCATCTCGGCGCCGCTGCGCCGGAAGGCGCCGGCAGCGGCCTTTGGCAGCCGCTCGGCCCGTGGCCGTCCGTCCTCGGTCCGC
>NZ_JBBLZC010000017.1:0-105130 GCF_037908215.1 Benzoatithermus flavus
CGCGCCGGGCGACATGGGCGTGGTAGGTCGACGGGGCGATCGGCAGCACCCTGCAGACCGGCGCGACCCCGTACGTCTCGCGGCTGCAGCCGCTCTTCTCGGTCATCGAGCGGATCGCCGCCGCCTGCGACCCATGCTCGACCTACGAGCAGCGGCGCCCGAAGCCGCGCGCCGAATCGACCATCGGGAATGCCGGATTGACCAGAGGCCGGTACGGGAGCAGGCTCCAGAATGGCTGCCGCCCCATCCGGGGCATCCGGCAGCCGTGTCGGGGAGGAAACCATGCCGCTCGAGATCATCGGCCCGGGCTTCGGCCGCACCGGGACGAATTCCCTCAAGATCGCGCTCGAGCATCTGGGCTTCGGGCCTTGCCATCACATGTTCGAGATCCGCGACCATCCCGAGCTGCTCCCTGCTTGGGAAGCGGCGGCACGAGGCGGGCCGGTCGATTGGGACGAAGTCTTTCGCGATTACCGGTCGCAGGTCGACTGGCCGGGGGCACGATACTGGCGCGAACTCGTGCGCTGCTTTCCCGAGGCCAAGGTGATCTTGACGGTGCGCGATCCGGACGAGTGGTTCGACAGCGTGCAGGCCACGATCGCCCCCTTCGTCGCGGCGCGCGGAACCCATCCCTCGCCGCACATGAACGCGATCGCCGAGATGGGGTACCAGACCGTGACGGTCCAGGTCTTCCACGATCGGATGTCGGAACGCGACGTCGCCACGCGGATCTTCAGGGAACACGTCGCCGAGGTGCAGGCCGAGATCCCTGCCTGCCGTCTGCTCACGTTCGATCTGCGCGAAGGCTGGCAGCCGTTGTGCGACTTCCTCGAGGTCGAGGAGCCCGATATCCCGTTCCCCAAGACCAACGCCTCGAGGGCGTTCGTCGAGGAGGCATGGAAGAACCGAAGATAAGCCGCCTCGCCGCAGGAGCGGGTCCGAGACTCACACCGGGATGACTGCCCTACCGGCTCCGGCGCGATTCGTGTCCACGAGCTGCCTAGCCGAGGAGCCGGCGGATGATGGCGGGCCCGTCGAGCAGCCTGCTCGTCTGGGCAGCAGCCACGCTCTCGCCCGTCCGATGCTGCAGCCATGCGAGGCAGGCTCGCAGCCTCGCGGCAGACGAAGGCCGCCGACGGACCGAGGCTTTCGTCGCGACACCAGCGATGCATCGCAGCCCGACAGGGATGATGGAGCTGCCGATCATGCCTTCCCCTCGTCGGCTCCATGCCAGTCATGCTTCCTGATTAGCCGTCCCGTGCTCCCCCGAGCAAGGGCCTTCTCATCTGCTGTCGCTATCGGGTGATGCCGTGGTCACCTCAGGCATAGCGGGAAATGCTACCCTGACAGTATCCGATCAGAAGCAGAAAGGTTGCAGGCCGGTCTCGATCCAGATCGAAATCGAAGGCGGCATGGTAGCAAGAGCCGGGTCGATGCACCCTATGCCGGCGTGGCATCGCTCTCCTGGCAGTCGGCAAGAGCGCATCATCAGGGCTCGGCGTCCGGCATCATGGCCCGGTTCTTGGCGAGAGCCGCATCAAGCCGGCGGCCGGGAGCATAGGCCGCGAGGTCGGGACCCGGAGCCATGCCCTCGGGCAGCCGCGGACAAGGAGAAGGCTCGCCGACGACGGTCGCGAGCGGGATCACGCCGGCCCAGACCGCAGCGACGTAGTCCGCTTCGTCGTCCACGGGCGGACCGATGCGCCTCTTGGCCGAGGCCTGCTCGATCCGCATGCCGAGGATCGCCGTCGCCTTGACCTCCTGGGTCGTGGGCGGCCGCAAGGCGGCGGTGCGGCCGGGGAAGAAGCGCTCCACGAAGGCGGTCATGGCGCGGAGCTTCTCGGCCGGATCCTCGATCCGTCGCGCTCGGCCGAAGGCCATGACCGAGCGGTAGTTGACGGCATGGTGGAAGGCCGAGCGGGCGAGCACGAGGCCGTCCAGGTGCGCCACCGTGAGGCAGACCGGGATGCCTTCGCTCTGCGCCCGCAGCATGCGGCTCGCCGAGGAGCCGTGCCAGTAGAGCCGGTCGCCCTCGCGCCAGAAGGCCGTGGGCGTGGCGTAGGGCTGGCCGTCGATGACGTAGGCGAGATGGCACAGCATGGCGGCATCGAGGATCGCGTAGATCGCGGCCGTGTCGTACCGGCCGCGCTCGTGCAGGCGCCGGACCCGGTTGCGATGGGTGATCGGGAAGCCCGGGGCAGCGGCGGTGCGGTCGGACATGGTGCTCTCGTGGCAGGGTGCGGTGACGGAGCGAGCTTGCGGTGAAAGAGGCTCTTGTGCCAAGCGCCACACGTGTCGGATCGATAGGGCCACTTTCATGCCGCGTGCCGCCTTTCCCGTCTGGAACAGCTTCGCCCTCGACCGTGCCGGCACGTCGCCGGTCCAAGAGCAGCTCGTCCGCTTCTTCCGTGACGCCGTTGTGCGAGGAGCGCTCGCTCCCGGCACGCGCGTGCCGGGGACGCGGGTGCTGGCGCAGGAGCTGGGGCTCGCGCGCAACACGGTAGCCCTCGCCTACGAGCGGCTGATCGCGGAGGGCTTCCTCGAGGCGCGGCACGGGTCGGGGACGTTCGTGCCCTCGCGGCTACCGCGGCCGCCGGCGCGGCCGGCGGCGCGCGCCGCAGGACGCAGGGGCTCGGCGCGAGCGTTGGGGCTGCTCGCGATCGGGGCACCACCGTCCACGCCCTCGACCTGGCCGCTGACGCCGGGCCTGCCGGCGCTCGATGCCTTTCCCCGAGCGCTCTGGGCGCGGCTTTCGGCCCGCGCCTGGCGGAACGCGCCCGAGCTCGGCTATGCCGATCCGGCCGGCCTTCGCGCGCTGCGCGAGGCGCTCTCCGCCTATCTCGGAGCGGCGCGCGGGGTGGTCTGCCGTCCCGAGCAGGTGATCGTGACCTCGGGCACCCAGGAAGCGGTGCTGATCGCGGCCATGGCCACGGCCGATCCGGGCGAGCGGGTCTGGGTCGAGGAGCCGGGCTACCCGTCCTCGCGTCGGGCACTGACCCTGGCGGGACTGACGGCCGTGGGCGTGCCGGTGGACGAGGAGGGGCTGGACGTGGCGGCCGGCCGGGTGCTGGCGCCGGGGGCGCGCCTGGCGCTGGTGGCGCCCTCGCACCAGTACCCTACCGGCGTGGTGATGAGCCTCGGCCGGCGGCTCGAGCTCCTGGCATGGGCGGGGGCGGCGGACGGATTCGTGGTCGAGGACGACTACGACAGCGAGTTCCGCTACGACGGAGCACCGGTGCCGCCCCTGAAGGCGCTGGACGGCGAGGATGGCGGACGGGTGCTCTACGTGGGCACGCTCAGCAAGCTCCTGGCCCCTGGCGTGCGGCTCGGGTTCCTCGTGGTGCCGGACCGGCTGATCGATGCGGCGCTGGCGGTGCGGGCGGCGGTGAGCCGGCACGTCGCCCCGCCGCTGCAGGCGACGGCAGCCGCTTTCATCGGCGACGGGCATCTGGGAGCGCACATCCGACGGGTCCGACCGCTCTATGCCGAGCGGCGGGCAGCGCTCCTGACGGCAGCGGCGGAAGCGGGAATCGCGCCGGTGACGGGATCGGCGACCGGGCTGCACGTCCTGGTCCGCCTGCCCGGCGGGACGGACGACGCGGCCGTGGCAGCGGCAGCGCGCGCACGCCGGCTCGGGGTGACGGCGCTCTCGGCGCACGCGCTCGCAGGAGCAGAGGTGGGAAGCGGGCTGCTCCTGGGCTTCGGGAACACGCCGGCCCGCGCCACGAAACAGGCGTTGCGAATGCTGGCCGCATGCCTGGAGGAGGCCGAGAGCGGCGCTTCATGAGCAAGCACGCCCGGCGCTTCCGGAGAGTCTCACGCCTGCAGCTTCTGGGTCCGCCCATAGGCCAGCAGCATGACGATGATGACGAGGCCATAGATCACCTGCCGGCCGGCCTCCGCCATCTGCATCACCGAGAGCACCGAGGAAAGGAGCGTGATCAGGACGGTGCCGACCACCGTGCCGGCATAGCGGCCGCGCCCGCCCAGGATATGGGTGCCGCCGATGACCACGGCGGCGATCGAGGGCAGGAGGTAGGGGTCGCCCATGCCCTGGTAGGCCTTGGTCGAGTAGCCGGCGAGCAGCACGCCGGCCAGCGCCGCGCAGCCGCCGCAGAGCACGAAGGCCCCGACCAGGACGGCGCGGGTCGGGACCCCCGAGAGATAGGAGGCGGCCTCGCGGTTGCCGATGGCATAGACGTAGCGGCCGAACACGGTGCGCTGCAGCAGCAGCACCATCAGCGCCGAGAGCAGCATCCAGACCAAAAGCGCCATCGGCAGGCCGAGGAGGCGGCCGGTGGCGAGCCAGGCCATCAGCTCGGTGGCGTGCGTCTGCGGCGCGAAGCCGCCGGTGTGCATCACCATGAGCCCGCGCAGCACGGCGTTCATGCCGAGCGTGAAGATCATCGACGGCACGCGCAAGTAAGCGACGCCGAGCCCGTTGAGGAGGCCCACGAAGAGGCCTACGCCCACGCCGACCGGCAGGGCGAGCGGGCCTCCGACCGCGGTCGCCATCATGGCGCCGGCCGCGAGCGTCCAAGGCACGGAGAGATCGATGTGGCCGAGCAGGATCACCAGCATCATGCCGGCGGCGACGATGCCGAGAAAGGCGGCGACCTGAAGTTGCTGGAGGAGGTAGGTGGGTGTCAGGAAGGCGAGGCTGCCCTGGGTCAGCAGCGTGTAGCCGGAGCCGAGCGCCAGGATCACGAGCACGAACAGGCTCGCGATCAGGATCGGCCGGTCGTCGGCCGCGAGCTTCGGGGTTCTCGTCATGTCATGAGCTGCAGGCGGTTCTTGACGCGGAACACGCGGCCGGCCCCCAGGGACACCGCGGCCAGCAGCACGATGCCCTCGAACAAGGGCTGGACCAGCGGCGGCACGTCGAAGATGCGGAAGTTGAACGAGATGGCGCGGATCACGAGGGCACCCACGAGCGAGCCTGCCGCCCCGCCGCTGCCGCCCAAGAGCGAGGTGCCGCCGATCACGACGGCGGCGATCGAGTTCAGCGTGTAGGCGCCCGCCTGCGGCACGTCGGCGTTGCCGCTCGAGGTCTGGATGGCGAGGTAAAGCCCGCCGATCCCGGCGAGGAAGCCCGCGAGCGTGAAGGCGGCGAGCCGCGCCCGATCGATGGCGAGCCCGGACATGAAGGCCGCGGGCTCGCTCGAGCCGACCGCATAGACGGTCCGGCCGGTGACGGTCTCGCGAAACGGCAGCCACACCAGAAGGACGACCAGGATCATGAGGAGCAGCGGCACCGGCAGCCAGGCGATCGCCTGGAACCAGGCTGTCTCGCCGTCGAGCCAGCCATAGGTGTCGGCGAGCTCGGAGAGGTCGTTGGTGAGTGCCCAGGCCAGATCCTGATCGACCGCCCCGCCCGGCGTGGGACGCAGCCAGAGTGCCACGCCGAGATAGACCGCACCCGTCGCCAGGGTCGCGACGATCGGCTGCAGCCGGCCGTAGACCACGACGCAGCCGTTGAGGAAGCCCGCGAGCGCCCCGGCGGCGAGACATACGAGGACACCGCCCAGCATGGCGGCTGGCGAGCCCGCGAGCAGATAGCTCGCGAGGCAGTTCACCATCGTCATCACCGCACCCACGGAGAGATCGAGGCCGCCGGCCAGCACCGGCACGGTCTGCGCCATGGCCGCCATGACGAGGGCGAAGCTCTCGTTCGTGTTCTGGATCAGGACCGCGGTGGTGAAGCCCTTGGGGTGGAACAGATTGTAGACACCGTAGAACAGGAGGAAGAGGAGGACGGCGAGCGTGAGCCCCAGATGCCGCCCGAGAGCGTTGCCGAGAGCGCGCATCAGGCGGCGACCTCGCCGAGGTTCAAGGCACTCGCCACGATGTTCTGCTCCGTGATCGCCGCCCCTTCGAGCACGCGGACGATCCGGCCGTCGTAGAGGATCAGCACGCGGTCGCAGCAGCCGATCAGCTCGTCATAGTCGGTGCTGTAGAACAGGATCGCCGCACCCTGATCGGCGAGTTCGCGCATGAGGGCATAGATCTCCTGCTTGGTGCCGACGTCGATGCCGCGGGTGGGGTCGGAAAGGAGGATGAGGCGAGGGCCGGTCATCAGCCATTTGCCGAGCACCACCTTCTGCTGGTTGCCGCCCGAAAGTGTGGCGACCGGATCGGCCGGATCGCCGAGCTTGATCCGGAGCCGCCGGATCATGGCGGCGACGGCCTCGTTCTCGCGATCCCGGTCGACCACGCCCGCCCGCGACAGGCGAGGCAGGGCGGCGAGGCTCAGATTGTCCCGCACCGTCATCGGCAGCAGCAGGCCCTCGGTCTTGCGGTCCTCGGGCACCAGCGCCATGCCGCAGGCCGGCGACTTGGCCTGGGCCGGGCCGGTGAGCGCGAGCTCGCGCCCCTCCAGGCGGATCGTGCCGGAGAGACCGCGGAGCACGCCGAACAGCGCCAGCATCAGCTCGCGCTGCCCCTGGCCGTCGAGCCCGCCCAGGCCCACGATCTCGCCCCGGCCGACGCGGAAGGTGAGATCGTTGAGCCGTCCTTCCCATCCCAGCCCCTCGACCTCGAGGCAGGGCGGCACCGGCTGCGGCCGTTCCGGCTTCGGCGGATACACCTGCGTGATGTCGCGCCCGATCATGAGGCGCACGATCTCCCGACCGCTGCGGCTGCCCTGCGGGAAGGTCGCGACGTGCCGGCCATTCCTGAACACCGAGCAGGTGTCGGCGAGAGCAGCGATCTCGTGCATCCGGTGCGAGATGTAGAGGAGCGCCAGGCCCTCGCGGCGCAGCTCGCGCAGGAGACGGAACACCCGCTCGACGTCGGCCGCGGTCAGGGCCGAGGTCGCCTCGTCCAGGATCAGAAGGCGTGGCTTCAGGGCCAGGGCCTTCGCGATCTCGACCATCTGCCGGCGCGAGAGCGGCAGGTCCTTGATGCGCATGCCGGGATCGATGTCCTCGCAGCCCAGCCGGGCCAGGACCGCGCGCGCCCGCTGCCGCTGCGCTCGCCGGTCGATCAGGCCGAAGCGGCGCGGCGGATCGGCGAGGGCGATGTTGTCGGCCACGCTCAGGTCCGGGACGAGCGAGAGCTCCTGGAAGATGGCGACGATGCCGGCACGGCTGGCCGCAGCGGGGCCGGCGAAGCGCACGCGCTCGCCCTCGAGGCGGATCTCGCCCTCGTCGGGCTGGACCACGCCGGCCATGATCTTGATGAGCGTCGACTTGCCCGCACCGTTCTCGCCCAGGATGGCGTGGATCGAGCCCGGCCGGCAGGTGAAGTCGACCCCTTCGAGCGCCCGCACGCCCCCGTACCGCTTGGCGATGCCGCGGAGCTCGAGCAGCGGGGCCGGGGCGGGCGGCACCGGCCCGCCCGCCTCCGTCCGCGTCACTTCACGTTCTCGGAGGTCTTGCCCATGATCTCCACCGCCGTGATGTTGACGTCACAGGGCGGAAACTCGTTGGGCGTGAAGAAGTTGTCGGAGAGATTCGACCAGTAGTTCTTGCCGTCCTCGAGCGTGGTGTAGTCGGCGTAAGGGATCGGCACCGAGACGAGCTGGGGCATCTTGTTGCCCTCGAGCGCGGCGATCGCCGCCTTCATCGAGATCGCAGCCAGTCCCGGCGACTGGCCGTAGGAGAAGCCCTTCAGGCCCTTGTCCTTGTACTGCGCGATCAGCTTCCGGAAGCCGTTCTCGGCCTCGCCCGCCATCGGCACCATGGGATGGCCGGCATCGAGGAAGGCGCGCACCGTGCCGGTCGAGCCGCCCTGGGTGAACACGGCGTCGAAATGGTTGTGGACGGCGAGCGCGTCGGCCGTGGCCTTCTGCGCGGTGCCGTCGTCCCAGTTGCCGACGATCTCGACGATCTCGAAGCCGGGAGCCTCCTTGCCCATGACCTCGCGAAAGCCGAGATGGCGGTCGCGGTCGACCGAGTTGCCGGGAAGGCCTCTCACCTCCAGGATCTTGCCGCTCTTCTTGTCGCCCAGCTCCTTCAGGAGAAAGCGCGCCGACATGCGGCCCATCTCGAGCTGGTCCTCGTTGACCTGCATGACGGCATCCGTGTCGAGCACGTTGTCGAACGGCACGATGACGACGTCGTTGCGGTCGGCGAGGCGGATGACGCGGTCGAAGCCCTCGGGGCTCACCGCGATCGTGACGATGGCATCGAAGCCCTGGTTGATGAAGTCCTCGATGGCGCCGAGCTGGGCCGCGGCATCGGTGCCGGTCGAGATGACCTTGAACTCCTTGATCTTGTCCTTGATCCCGGGCTGCTCGGCGAAGGCCTTGGCGGTCTGGATCATCTGGATCCGCCAGGTGTTGCCGACGAAGCCGTTGACCAGCGCTATCCGGTAGGGGCCGGGCTTCGCCTCCCACTGGAAGAACTTGGTCTGCTCGCTCCAGGGCTTGAAGCAGGCGGGCAGGTAGCCCGGCCCCTGCACGACCTTGGGCTTCGCCGCCGCCGGCAGCGCGGCCAGGACGGTGCTCAGGCCGAGCACGCAGGCGCCGGCGAGCAGCGCCGTTCTGCGGGTGAACATCGCGGGACCTCCCTGATCCTCTTCGGGCGGGCTGCTTCGTCGTCGCTTTCTCCCGCCACGCGGGTCCATCATACACGAGGCCCGGAGCCTGAAAACGGGGAACGGCGGCCGGAACGAGCGCCGGGGGGCGCTCAACGCGCGCGGCGCCGTCAGCCCGTGAGGTCGCCGCGAGTCCCCAGAAGGAAGACGATGGCGCCGAGCAGCAGCGGCGGCCCCCAGGCCGCGAGCGCCGGCGCCAGCACGCCGACTTCGCCCAGCGCGCTCGCGACGCCGCTCATGATGATCAGCGTGAAGCCGATGCCGACCGCCGTCATGAACACGGGAGCAATCGAGGCGGTCCGGCTGAAGCGGCGCACGAGCGCGAAGCCCAGCATCATGAGGAGCATCGGCACGAACGCGCTCGCGATCCGCTCGTGCAGCCAGGTGCGGTAGGGCTCGGGCGCCCTGAGGCCGTAACCGCCGCGCCGTGCGATGTCCCAGAGCTGGGAGAGCGCCAGCTCGCGCGGCGGGCGCGCGAGGAGCTTGATGCGCGCGAGGTCGATGACACCCGGCCAGTCGAAGGACGGCAGCCGCTCGATCGTATGGGCGCCGACCACGGAACGGGTCACGTCCAGAAGGCGCCAGCCGTGCTCGATCGGCGTGGCGCTGGCGGCCTGCAGGCGCTCGGTCAGGATGCCCTGCGGGTCCCGGCGATAGATCGTGATGTCCTCGACCTTGCCGACCACGGCGGCGGGAGCCGAGAGCTGGACGATGTCGTCACCGCTCCGGACCCAGTAGAATTCCCCTTCCTGGCCCTCGCCCGGGCGCCGGCGATATTCGCCGATGCCCCAGATCCGGAGCTCCATCGTCGCCCGCGGCAGGGCGAAGTCGTCGATCGCGAACTTGGCGCCGACCAGGACGAGGCCCACCGGCAGGAGCATGCGCAGGATCGCGAGCGGCCTGATCCCGCTGCTCCAGATCACGACGAGCTCGCGATGGCGCAGGAGATCGGCCACGGTCAGAAGGCCGGCGATGAGGGCCGCGATCGGCATCAGCTCCGAGAGCATGATCGGCAGGCGCAGGCCGAAGTAGCGCAGGCCGGCCGAGAGGCCGCCGCCCTCCATCTTGACGAGCTCCGCACCCACGTCGATCAGGTCGATCACGGCTGCGAAGCCGACGATGCCGAAGAGCACGACCGCGAACCGCACCAGGAACAAGCGGTTGAGGTAGCGGGTGAGGACCTTCATCCGCGTGCCGCCGCAGCCGGGCCGCGGCGCTGCGGCAGAAGCGAGCGCAGCCGGCCGAGCTGATAATCGAGCCAGAAGGCGAAGCGCGGGTCGGGCACCCTGGTCGCGGTGCGGACGAACGCCACGAGCGAGCCCAGAGCGAAGATCGAGAACGGCACCCACAAGGCGAGCCAGCACGGCAGCCTGTTGTTGTCGGCCAGCGATTCGCCGAGCTGGATCACTTGGTTGAAGGCGATGAGCACGGCGAGCCCGACCACGAGGCCGTAGGAGCGCTGCGCCCGCACCCGGCCGAGCGCCAGCGGAATGGCCATGAAGGGCAGCACCGGCAGGGCCAGGATGCGCACGAGGCGCCCGTTCAGCTCGGCCCGGATCTCCCAGGGCTTCACACCCGGCGGCGGATCGTTCCGCGCCGTCCAGAGCTCGAGCAGCGTCATCTCGCGCTCGTCCTCGCCGCGCGGCCGGAAGGCCTCGTCGGGGTTGCCGAACGTAGTGTCGAAGCTGCGGAACCGCGCCACGATCTCGCGCGGCCTGCCTTCGTCCGCCCCGCTCGCCTTCTCTTTGCTTCCGGCCGGGACCAGAAGCTGCAGGCCATTCCGCAGCACCAGCACGATCGGGCTCACGGGCCCGCTGCGCTCGACGCGACCTTCCACCGCCGTCACGGTCAGGGCGTCGTCGCCGGGTTTGCCGCGATGGATGAACACCTTCCTCATCGCGGTCTTATCCTCGGAGAGGTCTTCCACCATGTAGGTGGTGTCGCGGACGGTGGTGAACAGCCCGCTCTGCAGAAGCGTGGTGAAGGAGGCGTTGGTGAGCGCGAAGGTCGCCGCACGATAGGCGTAGCGGCCATAGGGCTGGAGCTGGCTTACCAGGAACGCGGTCACCGCCGCGAGCAGGAAGGAGGCGATCAGGATCGGCCGCACGAGCCGGGCGAGGCCGGCGCCGGAGGCGTGCATCGCGGCGAGCTCGCCCTCGCGGCTGAGCCGGCTGAAGGTCAGGAGGATGCCGATGAAGAACGCTACCGGCAGCGCCAGCCCCATATAGTGTGGGACGAGATAGCCCAGCATCTCGAACACGACGAACAGGCTGCCGCGCCAGCCGACCACGAGGTCGACGACGCGCAAGGTCCGCTCGGCGAGAAGGGCGATCAGCGCCACCAGGATCGTCGTGATCATGGGGCGCGCGATCTGACCCAGGAGATAACGGCTGTAGATCGACATTTTCCGTCCCGAAGCCGACGCTGCGACCGAGCGGCATCGGCGGTGCCTCGCGTGTGCCGGCCCGAGCCTATTAGCCGGTCGGCGGGAAGGCGGCTAGCTCGCCGCGGTGGCGAGTCGGATACCAGCCTCGCCACTTCCCTGTCGCAGACACCGCTTGAACACGCGAGCGAAGCTGCCGGTCGTCGGATCGAAGCGGCGCAGCTCGAGATCGATCGCCCAACCGTGATCGGTAGGTGCCAGATCGTAGACGATGTAGCCGCCTTCGTGGTGCCGGTCGCCGCCGTGGAGCGAGGCGGAAGGAGCGCCGACGACCGGGACCGCGCCGCCGTCCGGCGCCGGAAGCGCGCCGAGCTGGAAGACGTGCTGGTGGCCGCACAGCACGAGCTCGGCGCGCCGGCGCTTCAGGACGGCCCCGAACGCGTCGGCGTCGACCAGGCGCCGCCGGTAGTCGGTCATGGTGGCGACCGGCGGATGGTGCAGGAGCACGACCCGGCAGGCGTCGTCGTCGAGCGTGTCGAGCAGACGGTCGAGGGCACCGAGCTGCCGCCGGCCGAGACGGCCGGTCGCGAAGGTGGGCGGTGTGGCGACGGCGGTCGAGAGGCCGATCAGGACGATGTCGCCGCGCCGGCGCACGAACGGGAACGCCTGGCGCTCGTCGCCGCTGCATTCGGTGCCGTCGCCGCACATGTAGTCCGACCAGTGCGCCCAGGCCTCGCGCCACTTCATCTCGACATAGGCGTCGTGGTTGCCCGGAATGACGGTGATCCAGTCGGGTCCGCCGAGCTGGCGCAGCCAGGCCGCCGCCTGCACGAACTCGGCCGGCAGCGAGATGTTGACGAGGTCGCCCGTGATCGCGACGTGGTCGGGCGCCTGCTCCCTGAGATCGGCCACGAGCGCGTCCAGCACCTCGCGCCGATGCACCCGGTAGCGCCGTCGCTGCCAGGACAGATAGCCGAGGACGCGCTGGTTCAGGAGCGCGCGCGGGCTGACGCGTGGCAATGGCGCCAGATGCAGGTCCGAAAGGTGCGCGAGGCGGAAGGTCATCCGGGCGTCCGAGGCGGGCAGCAGGGGTTCTTACGCAAGCGCGGCGGAAGCGTCAATTTCGCCGGCCGACCGCTTCGGCCTCGACCGGCGTCGGGACCGGTCCCCCGGCTTCTCCCGCTTCGGGCCGATCGCTCGTGCTCCATTCCGCGACCAGCGCGAAGGCGACACCGAGAAGCGTGGGCCCCAGAAAGATGCCGATGAAGCCGAAGGCGAGCGCCCCGCCGATGACGCCCAGGAACACGAGCAGCAGCGGCATCCGGCTCTCCCGGCTGATGAGATAGGGCCGGAGCAGGTTGTCGACCCCGCTGATCACGAAGAAGCCGTAAATGCCGAGGAAGACGGCCCAGCCCAGTTGGCCGGTCCAGAGCAGCCAGAACGCCGCCGGGATCCAGACCAGGGGCGGGCCCATCGGGATCAGGCCCAGGATGAAGGTGACGAAGCCCAGGAACAGCCCGCCCGGTATGCCGGCGAGGTAGAAGCCTATGCCGGCGAGGATGCCCTGCGCGATCGCGGTACCGACCACGCCGTAGATGACACCCCGGATCGTGTCGCCGGTGACGAGAAGAAGATGATGCGCGCGCTCGCCCAGGATGCGCTGGCCGAGGTAGCGCACCCGGTCCACGACCTCGATACCGTCGCGATAGAGAAAGAAGGCCGCGAGCACGCTCAGGCTGATCTCGAGCACGGCGGCACCGATCCCCAGCCCGGCCTGGATCGCGAGATCGCGTGCAGGCGCTATGTAGGGCTTGATGAAGGCGGCGAAGGCCACCGTGTCGCTCGCGAACTGCCGCCAGGCAGCATCCAGCTCGGGCCCGAACAGCGGCAGGTCGACCACCCAGGGCGGCGGCGGCGGCGGACCGTACTCGATGAGCTGCCGCACGCTCTCGGCCCCGGCCGTCACCGTGTCGGCCATGGTGGTGGCGACGAGGGCCAGGGGCAGGACGAAGCCCAGCACCAGCGCCAGCGTCATGAGAAGCGCCGCGAGCGAGCGCCGATGCTGCAGCCGGGCCTCCAGCCCGGCATAGGCCGGCCAGGTCGCATAAGCGAGGATCATGGCCCAGAGCAGGGCCGAGAAGAACGGCTTGAGCACCAGCACGCAGCCGATGGCGAGCAGCGCCAGCCCCGCCAGCGCTGCGATCGTCTCGATGCGCCAGCCGACCACGAGCGTCCGCGCGTCGTTCCTCATCGAGGTGGCCTCGAAAGCGGCCGCGGCCGGAGGCGGCGGGTCATTCCATTCTCCTCGCTGCACGAGCTGCCGCAACCCGAACGGTCGCGGCGGCTCGCCATAGGTCGCCCTTCGCCATTCCTTCGGCAAGGACCAGGGGTGAGACCGCGTCACGACGGCACCAGCATCTCTGCCGCCTTGGCGTCGGCCCTCGCCGTGCTTATATCCGGGCTCACCGTGGCGGAAAGGCCGCGGATCCTCTTCTCGTGCCATCCTCTCCCTCGAAGCGGAACCCATGGATCTGCGCAACATCGCGATCATCGCGCACGTCGACCACGGCAAGACCACTCTCGTCGACCGTCTCCTGCAGCAATCCGGCACGTTCCGCGAGAACCAGCAGGTTCAGGAGCGGGCGATGGACAGCAACGATCTCGAGCGCGAGCGCGGGATCACCATCCTCGCGAAATGCACCTCGGTGGTCTGGAAGGGGGTGCGGATCAACATCGTCGACACGCCGGGCCACGCCGATTTCGGCGGCGAAGTGGAGCGCATCCTCTCGATGGTGGATAGCTGCCTTCTGCTCGTGGACGCGGCCGAGGGCCCGATGCCGCAGACCAAGTTCGTCCTCGGCAAGGCGCTGAAGCAGGGTTTGAGGCCCATCGTCGTCATCAACAAGGTCGACAAGCCCGAGCAGCGTGCCGAGGAGGTGCTGAACGAGGTGTTCGATCTCTTCGCGGCGCTCGATGCCGACGAGCACCAGCTCGACTTCCCGCACGTCTATGCCAGCGCCAAGCACGGCTGGGCCGTGCGCGAGCTCGGTGACCCGCAAGAGGATCTGGCCCCTCTCTTCGATCTCATCGTGAGCCACGTGCCCGCCCCGGCCCGGGACACGGAAGGGCCGTTCCGCATGCTCGCCACCACGCTCGAGGCCAATCCCTATCTCGGTCGGCTGCTCACCGGCCGCATCACCTCGGGCCGCCTCAGGCCGAATGCGACCCTGAAGGCGCTCACCCGCGACGGCGAGCCGATCGAGCAGGCGCGCGTCACCAAGATCCTCGCCTTCCGCGGCCTGGAGCGCCAGCCGATCGAGGAGGCCGAGGCCGGCGACATCGTCGCCATCGCGGGCTTCACCAAGGCCACCGTCGCCGACACGCTGTGCGACCTCGCCGTCGATGCTCCGCTCCCGGCCCAGCCGATCGACCCCTCCACGATCGTCATGACCTTCTCGGTCAACGACGGTCCCTATGCCGGCCAGGACGGTACCAAGGTCACCTCGCGCCAGATCTGGGACCGGCTCAAGCGCGAGGCCGAAGGCAACGTCGCGATCCAGGTCAAGGAGAGCGAGGAGCGCGACGCGTTCGAGGTCGCGGGCCGCGGCGAGCTCCAGCTCGCGGTGCTGATCGAGACCATGCGCCGCGAGGGCTACGAGCTCTGCGTCGGCCGGCCGCGCGTGGTCATGAAGACCGACCCCGTCACCGGCGAGCGGCTCGAGCCCGTCGAGGAGGTGGTGATCGACGTCGACGAGGATTTCGCCGGCGTGGTGGTCGAGAAGCTCACCGCACGCCGCGCCGAGCTCGAGGACATGCGCCCCGCCGGTGCGGGCAAGCAGCGTCTCGTGTTCCACGCCCCCTCGCGCGCGCTCATCGGCTATCACGGCGAATTCCTGACCGACACGCGCGGCACGGGTGTGCTCAACCGCGTGTTCCACGGCTACGAGCCCTTCAAGGGTGCCATCCAGCAGCGCTACACCGGCGTGCTGATCTCCTCCGAGCAGGGCGAGGCGGTGGCTTATGCCTTGTGGAACCTGGAGGATCGGGGGCCGATGTTCATCGGGCCGGGCGAGAAGGTCTATTCCGGCATGATCATCGGCGAGCACACCCGCGGCAACGACCTCGAGGTCAACCCGCTCCGGGCGAAGAAGCTCACGAACATCCGTGCCGCCGGCAAGGACGACAACGTGCTTTTGACCCCGCCCGTCCGCATGACGCTGGAGAAGGCGATCGCCTACATCGCCGACGACGAGCTGGTCGAGGTGACACCCAAGGCGATCCGGCTCCGGAAACGCCATCTCGATCCGCACGAGCGCAAGAAGGCCGCGCGACAGAAAGAGGTCGCCTGACGCCCGAGGACGCCCGCCCCGCGCAGGCGTCGCCGTCTCGACGACCGCTTGCGGCCATGGTCCATCCATCTGCTCGCGCTCGTTCCGATCGGCCGCTCCGACCAGCCCGTGGACCGCGAGCGCGCGCGGAGCGCGCCGTCGCAGCGCCGTTGCCTTCGGTCGCGCCATGCGCGAAGGCCGGAGGGCGCGACGTGGCGGTGAGCGCGGCGGCCTGTCGATCCCGAACGACCGACCGCAGCCCTTCGCGCTGCTCACGCCGATGGACGCGGCGCTCGCTCTCTACTACAAGGACAACGTCATCGGCGGCCCGGGCGCGTTCGTGATCCCGACGCGGCACTTCGTCGACCGCCGCGGCGATCCCGAGCAAGCCGATCCGCGAGATCGCCGGCCGCGGCCTGCCGCTGAGCTCGCTCGCCGTCCGTCGAGCCGGAGCGGCCGGGCCGGTCATGCGAGCGAGAAAGGACGGGGATCGGTGGACAGGCCGCAGCTCACGGCGGAGGAGTTCGAGGCGCTGGCGACGCAGGGAGTCCCCTATGTCGGCCAGCTCGGCTGCCGGGTCGAGCGGTTCGAGCCCGGCCGGGTCGACGTGCGGCTGCCCTGCAACGAGCTCATCTTGCGGCCGGGCGGCACGGTGTGCGGGCCCGCCATGATGGGCCTCGCCGACATCACGCTCTACGGCGTCGTCCTGTCGCTGATCGGCCGGGTCGAGCTCGCGGTCACGACCGACCTCGACGTCCACTTCCTCGCCAAGCCCCGTCCCGGCGACCTCATCGGCCACGGGCGCATCCTGCGGCTCGGCCGGGTGCTCGCCGTGGGCGAGGTGACGATCACGAGCGCTGCGAACGAGGGCGAGGCGGTGGCGCACGCAGTCGGCACCTACGCCATCCCCGCCCCGCGGCGCTGAGCGATGACACGGGCTCGGCAGGCCAGACAGGGCGTTGACAGAAACGGCCGGAACGCCTAGAGATGCCCGCCACGGGCGAAGGCGGCGCCTTCGCGCCGATATCTTGTTGCCGGCTGAAATCCGTGGCGGGTGGATCCTTCTGCCCCTGGATCGGCAGAACGAGCGGGCTGTTACCTGCATGAAGACGTACACCGCACGGCCCAGCGAGATCGAGCGGGGCTGGTACCTCATCGACGCCGAAGGCCTCGTCCTCGGCCGGCTGGCTGCCATCCTCGCCAACCGGTTGCGGGGCAAGCACAAGGCCATCTACACCCCGCACATGGACTGTGGTGACCACATCGTGGTCATCAACGCCGAGAAGGTGGTCCTGACCGGCAAGAAGCGGACCCAGAAGATCTACTACCACCACACCGGCTATCCCGGCGGGATCAAGGAGCGTCGTGCCGACAAGGTGCTCGACGGCCGGTTCCCGGAGCGGGTGATCGAGGCCGCGGTGAAGCGGATGGTGCCGAAGGGTCCCCTGGGGCGCGACGTGCTCAGGAAGCTCCACGTCTACAAGGGCGGCGAGCACCCTCATGCCGGCCAGCAGCCGCAGAAGCTCGACATCGCCGCCATGAACCGCAAGAACTCGACGCTGGAGGCCGCCCATGGCTGAGCTTCGTGAGGGCCTCTCGGGCCTCGCCCGCCTGAAGGCCGCGATCCCGGCCGAGCAGCCGGTCGAGCCCAAAGAGCCCAAGCTCGACGCGTTCGGCCGCGCCTACGCCACCGGCCGCCGCAAGGACGCGGTGGCGCGGGTCTGGGTGAAGGCCGGCACGGGCAAGTTCACCGTCAACGGCAAGGACATGGCGCAGTACTTCGCCCGTCCGACGCTGCAGATGATCATCGGCCAGCCCTTCGGTGTGACCAACCGGGTCGGCCAGTACGACGTGGTGTGCACCGTGACCGGCGGTGGTCTCTCGGGTCAGGCCGGCGCCGTGCGCCACGGCCTCAGCCGGGCGCTCATCAACTACGACCCGACGCTGCGTCCGCTGCTCAAGTCCGGTGGCTTTCTCACCCGCGACGACCGCGAGGTCGAGCGCAAGAAGTACGGCCGCGCCAAGGCCCGCCGCAGCTTCCAGTTCAGCAAGCGCTGAGCCGCTCTCACCGGTTGGTGCGGCGAGGGCCGGCCCCCACGCGGGGCCGGCCCTTGCCTTTTCCCGCCGGGCTGGACGCCGGCCGCGCGCCGCCCGATAACCGCAGGGCGCGGAACGTGCTGCGGAGGCTCCATGATCATCGTGCCCGGCTCGGTCAATGCCGATCTCCTGTTCAAGGTGGCGCGGCTACCGCGGCCGGGCGAGACCGTGCTCTGCCCCGGCTACGTCATGGCGCCGGGCGGCAAGGGCGCCAACCAGGCCGCGGCCGCCGCCAAGGCCGGCGCCGACGTCCGCTTCGTGGGCCATGTCGGTGACGACGCTTACGGGTCGGTCCTGCGCGGCCTGCTCCAGGATGCCGGGGTAGGCTGCGAACTCCTCGCCGTCTCGCGACGGCCGACCGCGATCGCCGTGATCGGCGTCGACGAGGCCGGCGAGAACGCGATCATCGTCGGCAGCGGCGCCAATCTCGATACGGCTGCGCATCAGATCCCCGACGCCCTGCTCGGCCCCGGCACGACCGTCCTGTGCCAGAACGAGATCCGGCGCGAGGAGACCTTCGCGGCTCTCGTCCGCGCCAAGGCGAGAGGGGCGCGTACCGTCCTCAACATGGCGCCGGCCGGGCCCGTGCCCGCGGAGGTGCTGCGCGCGCTCGACGTCCTCGTCGTCAACGAACTCGAGGCCGAGATCGTGGCGGGCGCTCCGGGCGAGGGGCCCGAAGCCGCGGCCCGGCTGCTGGCCGGCAGGCACGGGCTCGCCTGCATCGTCACCCTGGGCGGTGCCGGCTGCCTCGCCGTCGCCCGCGCCGAGGCCTGGCGCGTGCCGGTGCTGCCGATCCGGCCGGTCGACACCACGGGGGCCGGGGACGCCTTCGTAGGTGCGCTCGCCGCCTGGCTCGACGGCGGTGCTCCGCTCCTCGATGCGCTCCGTGCCGCCAGCGTCGCCGCCGCCTGCACCTGCGAGGCCGTGGGTGCCCAGACCGCCCAGCCGCGCCGCGCCGTCATCGAGGCGCGCCTTCCCGACCTGCCACCGGCGACGGCGCTCGGCAGCGTCTGACCCGGTCTCGTCCTCGCTTCTGCCGAATGGCAGGGGGAACGACCCGCCTCATCACGATGCGCCCCGCACGCCGGAGCGGCAGCGCCGTTCAGCGATCGCTAACGTCCCGTCGCTTATGCTCGACCCGTTCGGGTGGAGGAGACCGGGACGGCAATGGTATACTGGGTGATCGGCAAGCTCGTGAACGCGGCCGATGTCGGCAGCGGCCGGCCGCGGATGCGGATGGTGGAGCGCCTCGGGCCGTTCGAGAGCCGCGAGGCCGCGGCGAGGGCGAGGGAGAGGGCGCGCGAGCGCTGGCGTGGTGAGCCCCGGCCGACGTTCGAGATCGTCTGCGACTTCGGTTGACACGCGCGCCCCTTGCCGCCGAGCGCCGGATCGCCGAAAAGGCGTCCGTCCGGCAAGGGGCCGCCTGTCGCTTTCCCGGCCTCCTCGCCGCCCGGCCTGGAGGAGCACGTCCTTGGCATCTGACACGGCAACGGCCCCGTTCCGCAGCCGACGGCTGGTGCGGCTCGCCGATTGCGATCCGGTCGGGGTGGTCTATTTCCCGCGCTACTTCGACCTGTTCCACGGCCTGATCGAGGACTGGTTCGGCCAGGGCCTCGGGCTCGACTACTGGCGTCTCCTGCGCGAGGACGGGCTCGCCTTCCCGGTGGCCCATGCCGAGGCCGACTATCGCGCGTCGAGCCGCATGGGCGAGACGCTCGACCTCGAGCTTCGCATCGAGCGGCTGGGCGAGCGCTCGCTCACGCTCCGGATCGACGTGTCGGGTGCCGTGGACGGCGCCGTTCGGGTCAAGGGCAGGCTCGTCACCGTCGCGACCGACCTCGCCTCGGGCCGCTCCGTGCCGATCCCGGAGGATCTGCGCGCCGTCTTTCGCCGCTATGTCGGCCGCTGCGGGCGCGAGGTCGCATGACACGGCTCGGGGTGGTCGGGGCCGGCGCCTGGGGCACGGCGCTCGCGATCGTGGCGGCGCGCGCCGGCAACACCGTCCGGCTCTGGGGCCGCGATCCCGACCGGATCGCCACCATGGCGGCGGCCCGCGAGAACAGGCACTACCTTCCGGGCGTGAGGTTGCCGGTCGAGATCGCCCCGACGGCGAGGCTGGACGAGCTCGCCGATGCCGAAGCGCTCCTCCTCGTCGTGCCGGCCCAGCAGCTCCGCGCCGTCTGCCGTCGTTTGCCGCCGGGCGGAGCACCGCTCGTGATCTGCGCCAAGGGCCTCGAGCAGGCGACCGGCCTCCGGCTCAGCCAGGTCGTGGCCGAGGAGCGGCCGGGTGCCCGCATCGCCTGCCTTTCGGGTCCCTCCTTCGCCGCCGAGGTGGGGCGGGGACTGCCGACCGCGGTCACGATCGCGGCCGAGGACAAGGCGCTCGCCGGGCACCTCGCCGAGCGGCTCGCGAGCCTCACCTTCCGCCCCTACCCGAGCGACGACCTTCTCGGCGTCGAGCTCGCGGGTGCGCTCAAGAACGTCATCGCCATCGCCGCCGGCGTCACGATGGGCAAGGGTCTGGGCGAGAATGCGCGCGCGGCGCTCGTCACGCGCGGCCTCGCCGAGATGGGCCGCCTCGCCCATGCCCTGGGCGCGAGGCGCGAGACGCTCATGGGGCTCTCCGGCCTCGGCGATCTCCTGCTCACGGCCACGAGTCTCACCTCCCGCAACACCAGCTTCGGCTTCGCGCTGGCGCAGGGCCGCCTCCCCGCCGAGCTCCTGGCCGCCGGCGAGAAGCTCAGCGAGGGTGCCTACACCGCCGAGGCCGCCTGCCGTCTCGCCGCCCGTGTCGGGGTGGAGCTGCCGATCGCCGCGGCCGTGCGCGCCGTGGTGGCGGGCGAGCTCGACGTCGATGCCGCGATCGAAGCGCTCCTCTCGCGTCCGCTGGCCCCCATGGAATGACCGCAGCTTGTCCAAAGATGCCGGAAAAGACGCTGTCGGGGTGAAGGATGTCGCCGGCGAGCCGGTGGAAGATATGCGTTCCCCAACCAGAGAGATGACTCGCATGGGTCGCCTCGTGTCCTGATCGGGGCGAAATATCGATTGCCCTGGACCAGGGTAGACGTCATGGATATTGCTTCGTCCTACGGGCGACTCCCGGGGATGTTGCGATGAATATTGATGGCGAGCCGACCGCTGCCTGTACCATAGGAAGTATTGTCGTTCGCTACCGGCCGATCCGCTGGCCCGTCCTGGCGTGGATCGTGCTGCTGTGCGTGCTGGCCGTGCAGCCGCTGCGAGCTGCGCCGGCTCCGTCGGCCGCCCACCCCAACATCGTCTTCATCCTCACCGACGACATGGAGGTGAGCCAGCTTCCGTTCATGCGCAACCTGAACGCGCTGGTCGCGGCCGAGGGCGTCGGCTTCGAGCGCGCCTACGTCAACGTCGCCTTGTGCTGCCCGTCGCGGGCGACGATCCTGACCGGGAAGTACGCGCAGAACACGGGCGTATGGACCGACACGGCGCCCGCAGGCGGTTTCGACCGGTTCCACGAGCTCGGGCACGAGCAGAAGACCATCGCGGTCTGGCTCGAGGCGGCCGGCTACCGGACGGCATTGTTCGGAAAATATCTCAACCACTATCCCGATCGAGCCGACGGTGGCCGCTACGTCCCGTCCGGCTGGACCGAATGGGCGGCCGATCTCTGGTATCGGGGCGATCTCGCCAGGCAGTTCAACTACGTCCTGAACAAGGACGGTGCCCTCGTCCGCCATGGCAGCCGTCCTACCGACTACGCCACCGACGTGCTCGGCAGGCTTGCCACCGACTTCATCACCACCTCGGCCGCCGCAAGGAAGCCGTTCTTCCTCTATCTCGCCCTCCCGGCGCCACATGCGCCCGCCGTCCCGGCGCCGCGCCACGCCGGCCTGTTCCCGAACGAGCGGGCGCCGCGCCCGCCCTCGTTCAACGAGGCGGACGTGAGCGACAAGCCACCCTTCCTGCGGCGCCCGCCCCTGACCGCGGCCGGGATCGCCGCGATCGACCGCCGCCGCCGCGACCAGTTGCGCTCGCTCCAGGCCGTGGACGAGGTGGTGCGATCGATCGTCGACACGCTGGCGCGCGTGGAGCAGCTCGCCCGGACCTACATCGTCTTCACGTCGGACAACGGCCTCCTGATGGGCCAGCATCGCCGGGCGTTCGTGAAGGATCTGCCCTACGAGGAAGCCCAGCGCGTGCCGCTGCTCGTGCGCGGACCGGGCGTGGTGCGCGGCGTGAAGCGCCGCCAGCTCGTGACGAACGCCGATCTGGCGCCGACCTTCCTCGCCTGGGCCGGTGTGCGGGCACCCCTCGACCTCGACGGCCGCTCCTTCGCGCCGCTTCTGCGCCGCCAGGCACCGCATCGCTGGCGAATCGCCGTGCCGCTGGCCCGGCACGACCGGCAGGCTCCGACCGACCTTCCGGGCTATCGCGGCCTGCGCACGCGCCGCTACACCTATGTCGAGTGGCAGACGGGAGCCAGGGAACTCTACGATACCGACAGGGACCCGTACCAGCTCGTGAACATCGCCAGGGATGCGAGCCCGGCACTCCTCGCCGGGCTGGCGACGGCGACCGCGCGGCTCGCCCGGTGCCGCGGCGCCGGATGCAGGGCCGCCGAGGACGCCCCCTGGTAGCAGCATCCGCCGGCCGGAGCCGCTAGGCCGAGGCGACCTGCGCCACCGCCGCCTGCAGCACCTCGAGCGGCCGGGCGCCCTGGACCAGCACGCTCCGCTCGATCGGCCCGCCCTCCCGCCCGATCACCAGCGCCGGCACGCCGCGCAGGCCAAGCCGCCGCGCCATGGCCCGATCGGCCAGGACCTCCGCAAGGCAGCCGGCCTCGCGCGAGCGCTTGGTGCAGCTCCTCGCCGTCGAGTCCGACGCTGCGGGCGATCCCGACCAGCACCTCGCCATCGGCGAGATCCGGCCCGTCCACGAAGAAGGCGCGAAACAGCGCCGCGTGCAGCGCATCGAACGCACCCTTCGCCCGCGCGAACGCCGCCGCCTCCAGGGCTGCGCGGCTGCACCGGCGGCCGCCACGAGGTCATGCCCCGCTCCGCCGCCATCGGGTAGCCCGACTGACCCCAGACCCGGTGCAGGTAGGGCGCATCGGGATCGGGCGTCGGCTCGGGCTCGGGGCCGGAGCTCGAACGCGCGCCGGCGCACCGCGCTCCGCCCTCGGCTCGGCGCGAGGCAGTCCACCGCCTGGCTGGTGAAGCACAAGCTGATGCAGGCGATGGCCCGGCGCGAGGCCGAGAAGCCCGAGCCGCAAGGCGGGATCGCACTCGACGACGCCTGCCTGGACGGCGAGCACCCGGGCGGCGAGTGTGGCCGAGAAGCCGCGGGCGAGCCCCCCTTCGTGGCCGCGATCGAGACGACGCCCGAGCGCAAGCTGCGGCGGATCGAGCTCGTCGCCCGAGCTGCCACGCGTATCGCGCCGCATCCCTGCCGGGACATCGCTGCGGATGCGCGAGACGGATGTTCAGGAATGGAAATGGCACGAACGAAACCGAACCCGCGCTCGCCCGAACGAACCCAGGACGGGGAAAGGCAGCTCTCTCGAGAGCTTGCGATGCCGTGCCCCCCCGCGGCCGGCGCGAGGGGCGTTCCCGCTCAGCAATAGGCCAGCATCTTGTCGGCGCCCGAGACCTCCATCACACCGGGGCTCTCCTCGACGTTCAGGGCCTTCACCACCCCGTCCTCGACCAGCATGGCGTAACGTTTGCTGCGGGTGCCGAGGCCGAAGCCCGAGCCGTCGAAGTCGAGGCCGATCGCCTTCGTGAAGGTGCCGTTGCCGTCGGCCAGCATCAGGATCTTGTCGCCGACCCCGGACTGCTTCGCCCAGGCGTCGAGCACGAAGGCGTCGTTGACCGAGACGCAGGCCACCGTGTCGATGCCCTTGGCCTTGAGCACGTCCAGGTGCTCGAGGTAGCTCGGCAGGTGCTTGGCATGGCAGGTCGGCGTGAAGGCGCCGGGCACGGCGAACAGGATCACCCGCTTGCCGGCGGTGAGCTCCTTGGTGGTGACGTCCTTGAGGCCCTCCGGCGTTTTGACCTTGAACGTGGCATCGGGCAGCTTGTCGCCCACGGCAATCGGCATGGCGTGCGATCCTTCCCTTTATCCCGTCCTCGGGCGGCCACCGGCGTGGTGCCCGGCCTCTAGATGACACCGCGCCGGGGCCCCGGCAACCGGTCTTGCCGGAGACGACGTCTCTGGCCCGATTCCATGGTCGGTCGCGCGAAGCTCCTCCTTGGCCCTTGTTGCCAGGACGCGCCGGGCATATCTCTAGGACATGTCTCAGGCAGCTTCCCATCGGCACCTGACCGGCATGCTGCTGGTCGCAATGCCCGGTATGGCCGACCCGCGTTTCGAGCGCAGCGTCGTTTACTTGTGTGCGCATTCGCCCGAAGGCGCGATGGGGCTCGTCGTCAACCAGGTCGCGAGCAACGTCAGCTTTCCGGCCGTGATCGGCCAGCTCGGCATCGAGGCCTCGGAGGACTGCGCCGACACGCCCGTCCATGTCGGCGGCCCGGTCGAGACCAGCCGCGGCTTCGTCCTGCACTCGGCCGACTACGTACAAGAGAGCACGCTCGTGATCGACGAGCACTTCGCGCTCACCGCCACGATCGACGTGCTGCGCGCCATCGCCGAGGGCACCGGTCCCCGCCGGCACGTCCTCGCCCTCGGCTATGCCGGCTGGGGTGCCGGGCAGCTCGACGCCGAGATCCAGAACAATGGCTGGCTGGTGGCCCCCGCCGCGCCCGACATCGTCTTCGGCGGCGACAACGACACCAAGTGGCTGCGGGCGATGCGCGCGATCGGCGTCGATCCGAGCCTGCTCTCGACCACGGCCGGCCACGCTTGAGCACGGGCCCGGCCGCGCGGCTCAGTGCGGCGGCAGTGCTGTGGCCTGCGCCGCCTGCGCCTGCTTCGCTTCCAGCGCCATCATCGCCTTCTGCAGCTTCTCGAAGGCGCGCACCTCGATCTGGCGCACGCGCTCGCGGCTGATGCCGTACTGGACCGAGAGGTCCTCGAGGGTCGTGGGCTCCTCCTTGAGCCGGCGCTCGGTCAGGATGTGCTTCTCCCGGTCGTTGAGCACGGCCATGGCCTGGGCGAGGAGCTCGCGACGATGGAGGAGCTCGTCCTCCTCGGCGAGCGCGGTCTCCTGAGAGGCGCTCTCGTCGACCAGCCAGTCCTGCCACTCCGTGTCGCTCTCGGAGCGCAAGAGCGCGTTCAGCGAATGATCCGGCCCCTCGAGGCGCCGGTTCATCTCGATCACGTCCTGCTCGGTCACCTCGAGCGTGTTCGCGATCTCCTTCACGGCCTCCGGGCTGAGGTCGCCTTCCTCGATCGCCTGCATCTGGCTCTTCAGCCGCCGCAGGTTGAAGAACAGCTTCTTCTGCGCTGCCGTCGTACCGAGCTTGACGAGCGACCAGGAATGCAGAATATATTCCTGGATAGCGGCGCGGATCCACCACATGGCATAGGTGGCGAGGCGGAAGCCGCGATCGGGGTCGAAGCGCTTGACGGCCTGCATCAGGCCGACATTACCTTCGGAGATGATCTCGTTCATGGGCAGGCCGTAGCCGCGATAGCCCATGGCGATCTTGGCGACGAGGCGCAGATGGCTCGTCACCAGCTTGTGCGCGGCCTCGACGTCCTCCTGCTCGCGCCACCGCTTCGCCAACATGTATTCCTCGCCGGCATCCAGCATCGGGAAGCGCCGGATCTCGTCGAGATAGCGCGCGAGGCCGGTGCCTTCGGTAGGTACGATCGGGAGACTGGCCATCATCGAATCCTGATGCCGAACGGTCGCTTCATGCCCGCACGCCGCGCCCGGGCCGCGCAGGTCGGTCCGGTCCTGCCGACGTGCCGGCGCACGTCAGCGGACGGGCTCAGCTTAAGCTACCCCCGCAGGAGTTCAAGGACCCGTGGGAAGATCGGCGGTGGCGGTGCATCGAAGGCCATGACCTCGCCGGTGATGGGATGGACGAAACCGAGATGACGCGCATGGAGCAGTATCCGGTCGAGGGAACCGATGGCCCCGGCCGCGACGGCGGGCGCTTGCGCGTCCCGACCGCGCCCGTACAGGCGGTCGCCGACGATCGGGTGGCCGAGGCTGCTGGTATGCACCCTGATCTGGTGCGTGCGCCCGGTCTCGAGCCTCAACGCCAGATGTGCGGCACGGGTTCCCGCGGCCTCAAGTACACGCCAGTGTGTCACGGCGCGCTTGCCGCCGTGACGGACGACCGCCATGCGCTTGCGGTCGACGGGATGGCGGCCGATCGGACGGTCGACGGTGCCCGCCTGGGTGCGGGGCAGCCCCCAGACGACGGCCTCGTAGACCCGCTCGATCGCATGCACGCTGAACTGGCCGGCGAGGCCGATATGGGCGCGGTCGTGCTTGGCGACGACCATCACCCCGCTGACCTCCCGGTCGAGGCGGTGCACGATGCCGGGCCGCGAGACCCCGCCGATGCCGGACAGGCTGCCTTGGCAGTGCGCCAGGAGTGCGTTGACGAGGGTGCCCTCGTCGTGGCCGGGGGCGGGATGGACGACCACGCCCGCGGGCTTGACCAGCACGATCAGGTGCTCGTCCTCGAACAGGACCTCGAGCGGCAGCGCCTGTGCCGCCGGGGTCGCCGGCTTGGGGGCGGGCACGTCCAGCACGAAGCTCTCGCCCGGTTTGACCCGGTAGCCCGGCTCCGCTATCAACCGGCCGCCCTGGCGCAGGCGGCCCTCGCGCACCAGATGCTGCAGGCGCGAGCGCGAGAGCTGCGGCAGCCGGGCGGCCAGGAAGAGATCGAGCCGCTGGCCGTCGTGCTCGCGGCCCGCTTCGAGTTCGATCGGCCCGGTCAGGACGGGCGTCTGCGGCCCGCTCACGGGCCCTTCGGTGGCGGAAATGTCGGATTCCCTGCTCAAAGCGCTCAAGATCGTGGTCGTCGTCGGAGCCGTCGTGATCGTCGGTGGGACAGCTACCCTCATATGGCTCCTCGTCAAGCGCGGCACCAGCATGGCGGTGGCGACCGTCCAGGCACCGTCACCGCCGTCCGTGCCGGGCACGGTCGAGCTGCCGCCAGGTGCGGAGATCACCCAGATCGCCGCCGCCGGCCCCGAGCTTCTGCTTCTGGGCCGGGCGCCGGGCGAGGGCCAATTCCTCCTGGTCGTCGATGCGAAGTCGGGCACGAGGCGGCGTATCCTGCGTCTGGTCGAGACCCGGCCGTGAGCGCGCGGCACCGGCCGGCGCCGTCGGGCGGCCCCGAGCGCGAGATCGTGATCGCGGGTCTCGGTGCCGCCGGCGACGGCATCGCCGATACGCCGGAGGGCCGGATCTACCTGCCGCGTGCCGTTCCGGGCGAACGCTGGCGCGTGCGCCTCGTGGAGCGCCTGGCGGAAGGCTGGCGCGCCGAGCCGGTCCGCTGCCTGGAGCCGTGCGAGCGCGCGGAGCCCGTCTGCCCGCATTTCGGCCGTTGCGGCGGCTGTCGTTTGCAGCACCTGCCGCCCGCCCTCTACGTCGCCCACAAGCAGCGGCGCATCGTCGAGGCGCTCGCACGGCGCGGTCTTCCGGGCGAGGTGGTGGACAAGCCCCGGCTCACGCCTTCGGGCAGCCGCCGCCGCCTGCGCCTCGGCCTCGCCCGCGAGCGCGGGAGGCTGATCCTGGGCTTCAGGGCGCGCGGCTCGCACCGGCTCGAGCCCGTCTCCGCCTGCCCGATCGCCTGTCCCGAGCTGGCGGCAGCGCTGCCGGCCTTGGCGGTGCGGCTGGAGGAGGCGCTGGCCACACCCCTGCCCGAGGAGGTGAGTCTCACCTTCACCGAGGCCGGCATCGACCTCCTCGTCCACGCCGCGCGCGGCCCCCTTCCGGCCGAGCGGGAGCGCCTGCCGCAGCTCGCCGCCGCGCTCGATCTCGCCCGGGTCGCCTGGACCGCGGGCGAGAGCGGGGCGGAGCCGCTCGTGGTGCGCCGGCAGCCTTGGGTACGCTTCGGCGAAGTGCGGGTAACGCTGCCGCCCGGCGCCTTTCTCCAGGCGACCGCGTTCGGCGAGGCGGCGCTCCAGGCAGCGGTGGTCGAATGGAGCGAGGGTGCGCGCCGCGCCGTCGATCTGTTCGCCGGTGTCGGCACGCTCACCCTGGCGCTCGCACCCCGGCTGAAGAACATCAGGGCGGTCGAGGGCGATGCGGCGGCGGCCGAAGCGCTGCGTCGGGCGGCGGGTGCGGCCCGGCTCGGCGGGGTAACGGTCGAGACGCGCGATCTCGTCCGCCGGCCGCTGGGTCCGGCGGAGCTCGAGGGATGCGATCTCGCCGTGCTCGATCCGCCGCGCGCCGGTGCGCTCGAGCAGGCGAGGGCGCTGGCGGCATCGGGCGTGCCCAAGGTGGTCTACGTCTCGTGCCATCCCGAGAGCTTCGCGCGAGATGCCCGCATTCTGGCCGATGCCGGCTTCGTGCTCCGCGAGGTGCGGCCGGTCGACCAGTTCCTGTTCGCGGCCGAGATCGAGCTCGCAGCGCTCCTGGTGCGACCGGGTGGCGC
This sequence comes from Benzoatithermus flavus, assembly GCF_037908215.1. NCBI lineage: Bacteria > Pseudomonadati > Pseudomonadota > Alphaproteobacteria > Geminicoccales > Geminicoccaceae > Benzoatithermus > Benzoatithermus flavus. The sequence goes on from NZ_JBBLZC010000017.1 coordinate 27,849, forward strand.
GGCGCAGAAAAGGGCTTGATCACCGGCCTTCGCATCGCTATCTAGCCGCCACGCCAAGCCGCTGTCCCCTTCGTCTAGCGGTCCAGGACGTCGCCCTCTCACGGCGAAAACAGGGGTTCGAGTCCCCTAGGGGACGCCATTGCGCCTCGCGCGTGGTCCAGCCTGTCAACACACAGGAATGTCATGGTTTCCTGCTGCCCCAGTGTAGCATCGGGACGTGACGAGGCCTGTGTCACACCGCATGAAGTGCAGCGAGCCACGTCCGCGGCCGGACGCGCCGTGCGTCCGCATCAAGGTGCCGAAGCGCCTGCGCTCCATCGTAGGCACCATCAAATGGACGAAGATCCTCGGCACCAAGTGCCGGCGTACGGCCTAGGCGAGGGGTCCCGCTCACCATCGCCCGGCCCGCGGGCGCGGGCTTCTGGGCGTGGGCCTTGGCGAGCTGCTCGATCCAGGCCTGGACGGCGGGGCGGGGACGGTGCACCCCGCGCGAGCCGCTCATGGCCAAAAAGCTGGCCGAGGCTATCGCTGCTCTTGACGTGACGCCGGCGCGCCGCCAAGTTCGTCATGTTGGGGATGGGGTTCCCCATAACCGCCCATGAGGGCTGATGACCCCTACCGCTCGTGATCGGCGGTGGGAGTCCATGCGCAACCCGCCGCGAGGCGGGTTTTTGATTCCCGTCTCCGCGCTTGCGCTTGGTCCGCTCCCGCCTGGTCGGCAAGGGAATCGGAGGACCGCGCGATGGGCAATGTCTGGCTGGTCTCCGCACTCTGGCTGGGATTGGCGCTCATAGCCTCGATCGTCTCGATCCGGGTCGCGATCTCGGTGGCGCTGATCGAGATCATGGTCGGCGCCGTCGCCGGCAACACGATTGGCCTCACCCTGACCGAATGGGTCAATTTTCTCGCCGGGTTCGGCGCGATCCTGCTCACCTTCCTGGCCGGCACCGAGATCGACCCGCAGGTCGTCCGCCGGCATTTCCGCTCCAGCATGAGCATCGGCGCGGTGGGCTTTCTCGCCCCCTATCTCGGCGTCCTGCTCTACGCCCGCTATCTCCTGGGCTGGCCGTGGCCGCAGGCGCAGATCGCCGGCATCTCGCTCTCCACCACCTCGGTCGCCGTGGTTTACGCGGTCATGGTCGAGACCGGGTTCAACAAGACCGAGATCGGCAAGATCATCCTCGCCGCCTGCTTCGTGAACGACCTCGGCACGGTGCTGGCGCTCGGCATCGTCTTCGCCCACTACGACCTCTGGCTGGCCCTGTTCGGCGCCCTGACCGCGGTGGCGCTCGCGTTGCTGCCGCGCTTCGCGCCGTGGTTCTTCAAGGCGGTCGGCCACCGCGTCAGCGAGCCCGAGACCAAGTTCGTGGCGCTGGTGCTGCTGGGCCTGGGCGGGATGGCGACGCTCGCCGGCAGCGAGGCCGTGCTGCCGGCCTATCTCGTCGGCATGGCGCTGGCGCCGTCCTTCCTCGCCGACCCCGAGCTGCCGCACCGGATGCGGATCATCGCCTTCACCATCCTCACCCCGTTCTACTTCCTCAAGGCCGGCTCGCTGGTCGACTTCACGGCGGTCGCCGCCGCGGCCGGGCTGATCGTCGTCCTCCTGGTCGTGAAGCTGGCCACCAAGTTCGTTGGCATTCTGCCGCTGACCCGGGCGTTCCGCTTCGAGCCCCGCGAGGGCATGTACACCACCCTCCTGATGTCCACGGGCCTCACCTTCGGCACGATCTCGGCCCTCTTCGGCCTGACCAACGGCATCCTCGACCGGGCCCAGTACACGATCCTGGTCACGGCCGTGATCGGCAGCGCGGTGGTGCCGACGCTCATCGCCCAGCGCTGGTTCCAGCCGGCCTTCCAGCCGATCCGGGCCGAGATTCCACCCGGGGCGAAGGCTGCCCTCGATCGCCCCGCTTCCTCCTGATCACCAGCCCGACCATGGCCGAGGAGCCCGTCACGATGACCTTCCACGGCATGCTGTACGAGCGACCAAGCGACGCATCGGCGGGCCAGGAGACCGGTGCGCCCGACTGTTTCGTCGACCTCAACCTCGACCAGATCGTCGCCGCGGCCACCGCGGGCTACCGAGAATACGATCTGGAGCCGATCTTCCATACGCCGCTGACCGACGCCGGCACGGTGCGGTACCGCCAGGAGATCATGCAGGACCTCGAACAGGAGGACCTGCTCGCGCCCATCAAGCGCTTTGCCGCCGGCATGCGCGCCATGCGCGAGCATCTGGCCCGGGCCGGCAAACTCTACTACAAGTATCAGAAGGAGGGGTGGCTCCTGGACGCCGCCGCGATTTACTGCGATGCCGTCGAGACCCTGGCCCAGGATCTGCTGGACGCCGACCTGCGATCGCGCGGCTTCCTGGCCTTCCGCCGCTACCTCGTCGAGTACACGCGCTCCGACCGGTTCACTACCCTCGCGGCAGAGACACGGCAGCTCAAGGCCGAGCTTGCGGCGGTCCGCTACTGCCTGCTGATCAAGGGCAGCAGCATCCGGGCTCGCCGGTACGATGGCGAGCCCGACTACAGCGCCGAGATCGAGGGCATCTTCGACCGGTTCAAGCAGGGAACGGTCAAGAGCCATCTGGTCGAGCTCCCGACCTCGGACGACATGAACCACGTCGAGGCGGCCGTGCTGGAGCTGGTCGCCAAGCTGTACCCGGAGCTGTTCCAGCGGCTCGACGTCTTTTGCTCCGAGCACGTCGATAACGTCGACCCGGTCGTCCGCAGCTTCGACCGGGAGATTCACTTCTATGTCGCCTACTTGGCGTATATCGCGCCGCTGCGGCAGGCGGGTCTGCCCTTCTGCTATCCGACCGTCTCCGCCACCGACAAGGAGGTCCGAAGCCGAGACGGCTTCGATCTCGCTCTGGCGAAGAAGCTCACCGCCGAAAGCGGCAGGATCGTTTGCAACGACTTCCACCTGAACGGCCGGGAGCGGATCCTCGTCGTCTCCGGCCCGAATCAGGGCGGCAAGACGACCTTCGCGCGGAGCTTCGGCCAGCTCCATTACCTGGCCCGCCTCGGCTGTCCGGTCCCGGGGCGCGAGGCGCGATTGTTTCTCTGCGACCGGCTGTTCACCCACTTCGAGCGCGAGGAGAGCATCGCGACCCTGCGCGGCAAGCTCGAGGACGATCTCGTCCGGATCCATCGCATCCTGCGCGAGGCGACGCCGCGCAGCATCGTCATCCTGAACGAGATCTTCAACTCCACGATGCTGCACGATGCGATCTTCCTGAGCCGGGCGATCATGGCGGAGCTGGTCCGGCTCGATCTCCTGGGGGTCTGGGTGACCTTCATCGAGGAGCTGGCCTCGGCGAGCGGGAAGGCGGTGAGCCTCGTCAGCACGATCGTCCCCGGCGATCCCGCCTCGCGCACCTACCGGATCATCCGCAAGCCGGCCGACGGCGTCTCCTACGCGATGGTGCTCGCCGAGAAGCACCGCCTCACCTACGACCGGATCGGGGAGCGCCTGGCGTCATGAAGGTCTTCCTGATGCACGAGGATCGGGACTTCGACCTCAAGGCCGCACCGCCGTGGAACGAGGCCGACCTGACCCAGGATCTGGAGCTCGGCACGCTCCTGGATGCGATGGCGCAGGGCGATCCGTTCCTACGCGAGGTCGCCAAGAAAGCGGTGCTGTCCGGCCTCACCGATCCCACGGCCATCCTCTACCGGCAGGCTGTGTTGCGCGACTGCCTGAGCAACCGTGGGCCCATCAGAGCAATCTATCGTCTGGCGGTCGAGGCGATCGCGGCCGAGCGCAAGCAGCATCTCGGGGTCTTCAGCGCTCATCCCGACGCGATCCTGCAGCGATCGGTCACCGTGGTGCGGATCTTTGTCAAGACGCTCAAGGCAATACGGGACATCGCCGACGAGCACGCCCCTTCGTTCGGGTCCGAAGGCTTCCGGCGGCTCGTCGCCACCCTCGATGCCGACATGGACGATCGGTACTTCGCGACCGTGCAGGAGTGCCTGCGCGTGCTGCGGTTCCGCCGCGGCGTACTGGTCAGCGCCCGGCTCGGCAAGGGCAATCTCGGCATCGACTATGTGCTGCGCAAGCCGCACGAGCCGAAGGAGAGCTGGCTGGCGCGGCTCTTCGCCGACGGCCCGCCCACCTACACCTTCCACCTTCATCCGCGCGACGAGGCCGGGGCTCGGGCGCTCTCCGAGCTGAGGCAGCGCGGGATCAACCTCGTTGCCAACGCGCTGGCGCAATCGGCCGACCACATCCTGAGCTTCCTCGAGGCGCTGCGGTCCGAGCTGGCCTTCTACATCGGTTGCATCAACCTGGACGAGCAGCTCGCGCTGCTGCGCCAGCCGACCTGCTTTCCCATCCCGCTGCCCGCGGACGAGCGCCGCCACACCTGCCAGAAGCTCTACGACGTCTGCCTGGCGCTGCGCACGCAGCGGCCCGTCGTCGGCAACGAGCTGCACGCCGACGGGAAAGGCCTCGTCGTCATCACCGGTGCCAACCAGGGCGGGAAATCGACCTTCCTGCGCAGCATCGGCCTCGCCCAGGTGATGATGCAGTGCGGCATGTTCGTGGCGGCGGAAGCCTTCAGCGCCAATGTCGCCTCGTGCGTCGTGACGCACTACAAGCGCGAGGAAGACCGCAGCATGCGCAGCGGCAAGCTCGACGAGGAGCTTGCCCGCATGAGCGCGATCGTGGACCGGCTCAGCCCGAACGCGCTGCTCCTGCTCAACGAGTCCTTCGCCGCCACCAACGAGCGCGAGGGCTCGGAGATCGCGCGGCAGATCGTCCTGGCCCTGGCCGAGCACGGCATCAAGATAATCTTCGTCACCCACCTCTACGCGTTCGCCCACGCCCTTCACGAGGCCGGCCTCGCCGGCGCCATGTTTCTCCGCGCCGAGAGGCGGGCCGATGGCGGCCGCAGCTTCAAGATCTGGGAAGGTGAGCCGCAACGGACGAGCCACGGCGAGGATCTGTACCGGCGCATCTTCGACGTACGAGCTGTTGAGCCGCCGGAGATCGGATCGCGCGAGCGGAGCCTCGAGCCGGCGGCATGACGCCGCCGGGGGCTCAAGCAGAAGGTCCCGACCCCCATGCAGCAAGGTGCACCTTATCGAAAGATCCTGATCGCCAACGACGGCTCGGACGGCGCACGCAAGGCGCTGCTGGCGGCGATCGAGCTCGCCAAGCTGTGCGGGGCGGAGCTGCACATGGTCTCGGTCGAGGAGCTGCCGAGCTTTGCCAGCTCGGTCGACGAGATCGTCGAGGAGAAGAAGGAGCAGAACCGTCGCTTCGCTCGGGTCATCCGGGACGCATGCCGCACTGCCTCGGCGGCAGGGGTCCAGCTCTCACCATGGCTGCTTGCCGGTCATACCGTGCCCATCATCGCCGGCCTGATCGAGCGCGAGAGCTTCGATCTCCTGGTGATCGGCTTCATGGGCCACAGCGCCCTCTACAGCCGCCTGATCGGCAGCACGACCGACCGTCTCGTGGATCTGGCGCCATGTCCGGTCCTGGTGGCCAAGTGATCGAGCCGCGTACCAGGACGGCACGGGACGCCGCCCGCGCCCGTCTCCGGGCGCGTGTTGCCCGCCGCTGGATGGCGACCGTGACGACCTATTTCTGGATCGCGTGCGGCAGTGCCCTCGGGGGCATGAGCCGCTTCTGGTGCTCGGGCTTCGTGGCCAAGCGCTTCGGCGGCACCTTCCCGTGGGGTACGATGCTGGTCAACGTCGTCGGCTCGTTCATCATCGGCTTCTTCGCCACGCTCACCGGACCCGACGGCAGGCTGCTCGTGAGCCCCAATGCCCGCCAGTTCGTCATGGTCGGCATCTGCGGCGGCTACACCACCTTCTCCTCGTTCAGCCTGCAGACCTTGAGCCTGCTGCGCGACGAGGAATGGCTGCTCGCCGGGCTCAACATCGTGCTCTCGGTCGTGCTCTGCATGCTTTCGGTCTGGCTCGGCCACGTGGCCGCGAGCAACCTCAACGAGCTTCAAGGAGCGTGAGCCATGATGATCCCGCGTAGCGCCATGCTCTTGCGCATCTTCATCGGCGAGAGCGACCGCCATGGTCACCGACCGCTCTACGAGGCGATCGTGATGAAGGCGCGGGAAGCGCACCTCGCCGGTGCGACCGTGCTGCGCGGGCCGATGGGCTTCGGCCATTCGAGCCGGCTGCACACGGCGAAGATCCTGCGCCTGTCCGCCGATCTGCCGCTGGTGATCGAGATCGTCGACAGCGAGGACAAGATCGCCGGGTTCCTGCCGGCGCTGGAGCCCATGATCGGCAGCGGGTTGGTCACCACCGAGAAGGTGCAGGTGATCCAGTACGGTCCCGATACGGTGAGTCCCGTTCCTTGAGAGCCGCCCTTTCTTCCTGGCAGTTCTGGGCGCTGCTGTCGGCCGCCTTCGCGGCGCTCACCGCCATCTTCGCCAAGGTCGGGGTGGAGAACGTCAACGCGGACCTCGCGACCTTCATCCGCACCATCGTGATCCTGCTCGCGCTCGGCGCCATTCTGGTCGCCACCGGCCAGTGGCAGCCGCTCGGCTCGATCTCGTGGCGCAGCTATCTCTTTCTCTTGCTCTCCGGTGTCGCGACGGGTGGGTCGTGGGTCTGCTATTTCCGGGCGCTCAAGCTCGGCGATGCGGCGCGGGTCGCCCCGGTCGACAAGCTGAGCGTCGTGCTGGTCGCCCTGTTCGGGGTCGCTTTTCTCGGCGAGCGGCTTTCTGCCCCGAACTGGCTCGGTGTGGTCCTCGTCGCTACCGGGGCGGTGCTCCTGGCCTGGAAAGGATGACCGCCGGAAACGGATAGGAGGACATGTCGCGCAGGTGGACGGCGCCGGGCTGATCGGCGAGATCTGCGGCGCCGTGCTCGCGCCCGAGCGCTGGCCCGCGACGCTGGAGCATCTCGGCGGGCTCGTCGCACCCCCCTTCACCTACGGCTACAAGTCGCACCAGAAGTCGGGCGGCGGCAACCATCTGCCCGGCACGACGAGCCTCGACGGGGCGACGCTGGTGGCGGCCTTGCGCGACGTGATGAAGGAGTTCGTCCGCCACGGCGCGCGCCGGCTCGTGCTGGTCAACGGTCATTATGAGAATTCCTGGTTCATCGTCGAGGCGATCGACCTGGCGCTGCGCGAGCTGCGCTGGGACGGTATCCGCGACGTCAAGGTGGTCGTGCTCTCCTATTGGGACTTCGTGGGCGAGGCGACGATGGTACGGCTCTACCCGGAAGGCTTTCCGGGCTGGGCGGTCGAGCACGGCGGTGTGCTCGAGACCTCGCTCATGCTGGCGCTGCACCCGCAGCTCGTGGTGCTGGAGCGCGCCATCGATCAGGCGCCGGCGAGCTTCCCGCCCTACGAAGTCTATCCCGTGCACCCCGAATGGACCCCGCCCTCGGGCACGCCCGCCTTCGCCGCCTCGACGCAGGCCCAGCCGCCGACGTCGCAGATCCGGGCCCCCTCGCGGATCAGCTTGTGCTCTTCGGCCGACTTGATCGTCCGCATCCACATGGTCGCCTGGCCGACATCGACCAGCTCGACCCCTGGCAGCGCCTCCTCGAGCTGGCGCCGGAGGTCGATGCTGACATGGTCGAACTCGATGCCGAGCCGCCGCACACCCTTGGTGAGCTGCTGGACGGCGCGGAAATAATTGTCCTTGCGCCAGTCGGTGTAGGTGACGTTGTCGCCGTAGGTGCGCCGCCAGGGCTGGCCGCCGTCGATCGCGGCCGAGATCGTCGTGGCCTTCTGGTGATCGATGACGAGGCCGTACTTGCGGCCGAAATAGCAGTAGAGGAAGCCGGAATAGTAGCAGATGTTGTGGTAGGAGGTGAACAGGCAGGCGTCGATGCCCTTGTCGGCCATGTAGCCGCGGATCTTGTCCTGACGCCGCTGCATCTCCGCATCGGAGAACGGCGAGAACGACTTCTCGCCATTGTGCCACTGCGTGACATGAATCATGTCGTCCAACATGCGATACCTCCGGCTCTCGTCCATGCTCGGGATGGTTGTCTGGTCGAGCCGATCCTAGAGCGGAGCCGGGAATAAGCAGAATTTGTTCTTATGATGGCGGCATAACCGGCGCCGATCCGCGGACCCGGATCAGGCACCCGCGAGGCGCGCCACGCCGCTGGGCGCGACGGCGAAACTCCCACGCGCCCGGATCCATGCCGCCACTGGCTCCCAGACCGGCGGGCCGTCCGCCTCCTCGCCCACGGCGGCCCAGCCGGCCACGGCGTAGCGCCCGCTCGCCTCGAGCGGCCGGCCGGTGCGCAGGATGGTCGGGCTGCCGATGCGCCGGCCCATGGGCGCCTTCGGGTCGAGCGTGAAGGCGAGGCCGCCCACCCGCACCATGTCGCCGCCCTGCTGGTAGTAGGGATCGGGGTTGAACAGGTTGTCGGCCACGTCCTCGAGGAGGGCCATGATCGCCTCCCCGGTCAGCGTGCGGCGCCAGGTGGCGGGATAGGTGATCGCCGTCTGCGCCCAGACGTCCCCCATCGTCACGTCCTCGCCCGGCAGGAGCGACGGCCCCCAGCGAAAGCCCGGCGAGAAAGCGATCTCGGCGTCCAGCCGCTCGAGGAGGGCGGCGCAGATCAGGTCGTCCCAGGTGCCGTTGACGGTGCCGCGGCGGTAGAGCAGCGCTTCGCTGCGGCCGAGCACGCGCCCCTCCTCGGCGGCGAACGGTGCCCGCAGCTCGCGGATCAGGGCCGTCATGGCCGGATCGGGCGCGATCGCCTCGGCGAGCACCGGGATCAGCCGGTAGGACCAGTCGCGGATCTCGCCCGCCCGAACGTCGAGGTCGAGGCGGGAGAGGAACTTGCCGTGGCTGCCGCTCGCCACGAGAAGCGTCCGGCCGACCCGGAGCGGCTGCGGCAGCGCGTCGTGGGTGTGGGCGGTCAGGATCACGTCGAGGCCCGGCACGCGGCCGGCGAGCTTGCGGTCGACGTCGAAGCCGTCGTGCGAGAGGAGGGCGACGAGCGCCGCACCTTCGGCGCGCAGGTGCTCGGCCGCCGCGGCGATCCGCTCCTCGCGGATGCCGAACGACCAGCTCGGGACCAGCCGGCGCGGGTGCGCCACCGGGACGTAGGGAAAGGCCTGGCCGATCACGCCGATCTTGATGCCGCCGCGCTCGAAGGTGGCCGTGCCGGCGAGGGCCGGCTCCTCCCATTCGGCGTCGACGACGTTGCCGGCGAGGAAGGGGCAGCCCAGCTCCGCCGGCAGCTCGGCGATCCTGGCCTCACCGTAGGTGAACTCCCAATGCCCGGTCGTGGCCTCGATGCCGAGCGCCCGCAGCGCCCGTGCCATGTCCCCGCCTCGGGTCTGCAAGGCGCTCCACGAGCCTTGCAGGGAATCACCGCCGTCGAGCAGCAGGGTGCGGCCGGGGCGCTCGGCCCGGATCGCCCCGATCAGGGTCGCGAGCCGGTCGAGCCCGCCCATGCGGCCGTAGCGCCGTGCCAGCTCCGGAAAGTCGAGGCAGGTGAGGGCGTAAGCCTCGGGCGAGCCTCTGGCGAGGCCGTAAGCCTCGAGGAAGGCCTCGGCCGTGAGATGCGGCGGCTGCCCGGCGGCGGCACCGGCACCGGGATTGAGGGCGGGCTCGCGATACCAGAGCGGCTCGAGCCGGGCGTGGAGATCGGCGACGTGCAGCAGGGTCACGTTGCCGACCGGGCGCATGGCGAGGAGATCGTCCTGGCCGAGGCGGCCTCGCGCCGGCGCCGGCGCGGCGCCCGCGAGTGCTGCGGCCGCCGTCAGGAGATCGCGCCGCGTGAGCATCAGGCCGGGACGACCTCGACCTGCTGACGTGCCGTCCAGGTCTCGCCGCCGTCGTCGATCCAGGTGAAGACGAGCTCGGTCGGGCGATCGAGCCGGCACCAGAACGCGAGGTAGGGATTGGCCGCGATCGCGGGGTGGAGGTCGACCGCGAAGACCTCCCTGTCGCCGGCCGTGCAGGTGAAGCGGTTGATGATCCGCCGCGGGATCGGGTTGCCTTGCGCGTCCTTGCGCTGGCCCGATTCCATCGGGTGCGAGATCAGGGTCTTGATCGCGAACGGCTCGCCCGCCTTTACGGATTCCGGCAGCTTCAGCCGCGGCTTGCCCGTATCGGCCATGATCGTCCTCCCTCAGCCGCCGCAGCCGCCGATCGTGACCTTCACCTCGGTCCGGGCGACGTGAATGGTGCCGTCGCTGGTCCGCGCCGCCGCGATCACGGTCTGGGTGCGCGCGAGCCGTATCCGCGTCGCGACCTCGGCCCGGCCGCTCATGGGCGTGAGGTGGAACACGGCGACGGCCGGCTCCGGGTTGGCCTCGGCCAGGATCCAGATCGTGTCGACGTGATCGGCCTCGGTCATCGGGCTCTCGACCGCGACCGTGAGCGGCACGGTGTTCCCGTTCTCGGCGATCTCGGGCATCTCGAGCCTGATCCTGCCTTCCTGGGGCGTCCTGCCGTTCAGGATCCCGCTCAGGAGTTTCCCCGCGGCTTCGGGCGTGGCGCTAGCCGGCCGCACGCTCAGGGCGAGCCCGCCCGCCGCGATCAGCACGTGCCGCCGCTGCAGCTTCCGGTTCTGGCGCATCGCGTGTCTCCTTCAGTGCCGGATGCCCGGTGCCGCGAGCTCCATACCGTTGCTCAAGGAGGTGAGATAGAGCTCGAGCTCGCCATACGCCGCGGCATCCGGCGGCAGATCGTCGGCGCGGATCTGGACGTTGCACCACTGCAGCCGTTTGCGGATGTCCCAGGTCTGGTTGCGGCTCGTCCGCCAGGTCGGGAAGTGTGCGACCTGGCCCGGCGTCTCGCCGAGATACTGGCCGCGGATCCACCGGCCGGCCCCCTTGCCGAGCCCGTGGCAGTCCGTGCAGGCGAAGTTGGCCTGGCCGATCTTCGTCTCCATGAGCCTCCTGCCGCGCTCGGCCGCTTCCTTGGCACCAGGGCTCGTCGTGTCGACGGCGATCCGCTCGCCGTCGGCGAGCGAGGTGAGATAGACCGTCATCGCGAGGTTCTCGGTGCTCTCCATCGGCCATTCGGCGCCGGTGGTGGGCCGCGCGTGGCGCGTCACGAACTCGGCAACGCCCAGGACCTTGCCGAGCCGCGGCTCCCAGCGCGGCATGTGCGCGGCCCAGCTCCTGAACGCCGTCTTCGGGTCGGCATGGCAGGCAGCGCAGCTCCGGCCCGAGGGACCCGGCTCCTCGAACAGGCCGGCACCCGTAGCGACGTCCTCCTGCGCCGGGTTCACGAACGGGTCGGTCCAGTCCCGATCCTCGACCGGGACGGGACGTCGCGCCGGGTCGTCGAGCGGGTTCGCGAACGATGCGGGCCGGTCCAGCGTCTTCAGGAAGGCGACGATGTCCCCGATCTCGGCCGCATCGTAATAGCCGTGAGCGCCCCAGGGCGGCATCACCGTCTCGGGATTGTAGACCCGGGCGTCCCAGACATAGTTGAACAGATACTCGTCGCTGCGGTCGGCCTTGCCGATCTCCGAGAGGTCGGGGCCGACATTGCCCGGCAGCTCCGGCGTGTCCGGGCCCATGACGTGGCAGGCGACGCATGCTCCGCCGCGCGAGCGGTCGAAGGCGAGCTTGCGGCCCTTCACGGGATCGCCCGCGATCGGGGCCACGACCGGACGCAACGCGCCCGGAGCCGGGGGCGACGGCGAGCGGGTCGTGTCGGCCAGCGTGCTGAAGCCCGGCCAGCGCGTCGTAGGCCAGCCGGGATAGCGCTGCCAGGGTGTCGCCGCGGCCGGCCCTTCGAGGTCGAGCGGAACCTCCGCCGCCCCGGCCGCCACCGCACCGGCGAGCACGGCCAGCGCACCGGCCAGCAAGGCCCAGGGGCGATGCCACGACGTACCGGCCAGACGCTCGCTCATGCGCTTCTCTTCCACGTTGCCGGGGGCAGCCTAGCGCAACGCGCTCGCGCCGGAAGACCTTCCTTGGTCCGGGGCCGGCAAAGAGAAACGGGAGCCCGAAGGCTCCCGTCCGCCGGACAGCGCTGCGGCCTGGGGCCTCAGCCCTTCACGCCTTCGGGCATGACCTTGCCGTCGCGCCAGGCGCCGATCAGGAGATCGTAGTCCACCGTCACCCCTTGCGGCTTCTCGTTCGCGAGCTTCGGCTTCGGCTCCATCTGCCCGCCGTTCGACCGCTTGAACCAGGCCTCGGCACTCTCCTCCTTGTTGAGCTTGGGGGCGCACTCGCCGCCGATCTTGGCGCGCTCGAGCCGGGCCAGGACCTGGTCCTGCTGCTTGGCGAGATTGTCCATCGCTTCTTGCGCCGTCTTCTCGCCGGTCACGGCTTCCGCCACGTTCGCCCACCAGAGCTGCGCCAGCTTCGGGTAGTCCGGGACGTTGACGCCGGTGGGCGTCCAGGCGACGCGGGCGGGGCTACGGTAGAACTCGACGAGACCGCCGAGCTTCGGCGCCCGCTCGGTGAAGCTCGCGTGGCGGATGTCGGAATCGCGGATCGGCGTCAGGCCGACGTGCGTCTTCTTCAGGGACGTGGTCTTGGCGACGCAGAACTGGGCGTAGAGCCAGGCGGGCTTCCTGCGGTCGACCGGCGTGGACTTCATGAGCGTCCACGAGCCGCAGTCCTGGTAGCCGAGCTTCTCGCCCTCCTGCCAGTAGGGCCCATGCGGCGAGGGCGCCATGCGCCACTTGGGCGTGCCGTCGGGATTCACGACCGGCAGGCCCGGCTTGGCGAGCGCGGCGGTGAAGGCCGTGTACCAGAAGATCTGCTGCGCGATGTTGCCCTGGCCCGGCACCGGCCCGGCTTCCGAGAAGGTCATGCCGGCGGCCTCGGGCGGGGCGTAGGCCTTGAGCCAGTCGATGTACTTCTGGAGCGCATAGACCGCGCCCGGCCCGTTGGTGCCGCCGCCACGGGTGATCGAGGAGCCGACCGGACGGCAGCCCTCCATACGGATGCCCCATTCGTCGACCGGAAGCCCGTTCGGGATGCCCTTGTCGCTCATGCCGGCCATGGAGAGCCAGGCGTCGGTGAAGCGCCAGCCGAGCGAGGGGTCCTTCTTGCCGTAGTCCATGTGGCCGAAGACGCGGACGCCGTTGATCGTCTTCACGTGGTTGGTGAAGAAGTCGGCGATGTCCTCGTAGGCCGACCAGTTGACCGGCACGCCGAGGTCATACCCTTTGACCTTCTTGAACGCCTCTTTGAGCTGCGGATCGGTGAACCAGTCGTAGCGGAACCAGTAGAGGTTCGCGAACTGCTGGTCGGGAAGCTGGTAGAGCTTGCCGTCGGGGCCGGTCGTGAACGACTTGCCCATGAAGTCCTCGACGTCGAGGGTGGGCAGCGTCACGTCCTTGCCTTCGCCCGCCATCCAGTCCGAGAGCGGCACGGCCTTCTGATAGCGGAAGTGGGTGCCGATGAGGTCCGAGTCGTTGATGTAGGCGTCGTAGATGTTCTGATCGGACTGCATCTGGGTCTGCAGCTTCTCGATCACGTCGCCTTCCTGGATCAGATCGTGGGTGAGATCGATCCCGGTGATCTCGGAGAAGGCCTTGGCGAGGGTCTGGCTCTCGTAGACGTGGGTGTCGATCGTCTCCGAGACGATCTTGATCTTCATGCCCTTGAAGGGCTTGGCCGCGTTCTGGAACCAGGTCAGCTCCTCGATCTGCTGGTCTCGCGTGAGTGTCGAGGGCTGGAACTCGTCGATCCACTTGTTGATCGTGGCGTCGGCCGCGTTGGCGCGGATGATGCCGGGCATGGCGAACGCCGCGCCGGCCGCGGCCGAGGACATGAGGAACCGCCGTCGCCCGAAATGCCATCTGGTGTCCACTGCTCGAACCTCCCTGTTCCATGCCTTCCCGATCACGTTCCGGCGGAGGGAAGGCGGGGCTCCGCCGGCGGCAACGAGGTGGTGCTGGCCGGGCTCAGCCGAAGCGCATCACCACCAGGAACCACACGAGCGCCATGATCGAGCCGCCCCAGAGCGGCATGTCCTCGGGTGTCGCGGCGATCCAGGCGAGATGGATCCAGGCTGCGCCCAGAAGGCCGATGAACAGGCGGTCGCCGCGCGTGGTCGGCATCGGCAGGAAGCCTTTGCGCTCGACCGTGGGCGAGACGAGCTGCCAGACCGTCATCGCCACCAGCATGAGCGCTATCGCGGCGAAGAAGGTGGCGGTCGGCACCGTCCAGTACATGGATCGGACGAGCTGCTCCAGGCGCTCCATGGCCGCTCCCCCTCACACCCGCCCGAGGGCGAAGCCCTTGGCGATGTAGTTGCGCACGAACCAGATCACCAAGGCGCCGGGCACGATCGTGAGCACGCCGGCGGCGGCGAGCGTCCCCCAGTCCATGCCGGCCGCCGAGACGGTGCGGGTCATGGTGGCGGCGATGGGCTTCGCGTTCACGGTGGTGAGCGTGCGCGCGAGCAGCAGCTCCACCCACGAGAACATGAAGCAGAAGAAGGCCGTGACCCCTACGCCCGACTTGATGAGCGGCAGGAAGATCTTGAAGAAGAAGCGCGGGAACGGGTAGCCGTCGAGATGGGCGGTCTCGTCGATCTCCTTGGGCACGCCCGACATGAAGCCTTCCAGGATCCAGACCGCGAGCGGCACGTTGAACAGGCAGTGAGCGAGTGCCACGGCGATGTGGGTGTCGAACAGGCCGATCGTCTGGTAGAGCTGGAAGAAGGGCAGGAGGAACACGGCCGGCGGCGCCATCCGGTTCGTGAGCAGCCAGAAGAACATGTGCTTGTCGCCGATGAACCGGTAGCGCGAGAAGGCGTAAGCCGCCGGCAGCGCTACCGAGAGACTCAGGACGACGTTGATCCCGACATAGATGAGGGAGTTGATGTAGCCCGAGTACCAGGCGGGATCGGTGAAGATCGTCCTGTAGTTCGCGAGCGTCGGTGCCGCCGGCAGGAGGCTCAGGCCGCCCATGATCTCCTCGTTCGTCTTCAAGGACATGTTGACGAGCCAGTAGATCGGCAGGAGCAGAAAGACGAAGTAGAGGACGAGCCAGAAGGCGCGCCATCGCGTGTGCGGTCCTCCCTGCTTCATGTCCGGTCTCCCGTGCCGACGCGGGTCATCACGTTGTAGAAGACGAAGCTGAAGGTCAGGATGATCAGGAAGTAGATGATCGAGATCGCCGCCGCGGGCCCGAGGTCGAACTGGCCGACCGCGATCTTGGCGAGATGGATCGAGAGGAAAGTGGTGGCACTGCCGGGGCCGCCGCCGGTGACGACGAAGGGCTCGGTATAGATCATGAAGCTGTCCATGAAGCGGAGCAGGACGGCGATGAGAAGGACCCCCCGCATCTTGGGCAGCTCGATGAAGCGGAACACGGCCCAGCGCGAAGCGCCGTCGATGGCGGCCGCCTGATAGTAGGCGGGCGGAATGGCGCGCAGGCCCGCGTAGCAGAGCAGGGCCACGAGCGGCGTCCAGTGCCAGACGTCCATGACGACGATGGTGAGCCACGCGTCCGAGGGATCGGCCGTGTAGTTGTAGTCGAGCCCGAGCCGGTTGAGCGCCCAGCCGCCGAGGCCGATGTCGCCGCGGGCGAAGATCTGCCAGATCGTGCCGACCACGTTCCACGGGATCAGGAGCGGCAGCGCCATGATGACGAGCGTGGCGGATGCCGCGATGCCGCGCGCGGGCATGGCGAGCGCCAGGCCGATGCCGAGCGGGATCTCGATCGCGAGGATGGTGAGGCTGAAGACGAGCTGGCGCAGCGCCGCCCCGCGCAGGTCGTCGTCGGCGAGCACCTGCCGGAACCAGTCGATCCCGACCCAGACCCGATCCTCCGGCCCGAGGATGTCCTGAAAGGCGTAGTTGACCACGGTCATGAGCGGGATGATGGCGCTGAACGCCACGATCACGAACACCGGCAGGACCAGGAGCCAGGCGGCGTTGTTCTGCGTCTTGTCCATGAGCCCCTCCGCCTGCTTCAGCCGACCAGCCGTCCGTCGGCGTAGAGCAGGGTGTGCTGCGGTGCCAAGGCGAGATGCGCCGTGGCCGTCGGCACGGGTGCATCCTCGTCGAGCTTCGCCTTGATCTCGTGCGGTCCCAGTCTCGCGGTGACGAGCTTGTAGTTGCCGAGATCCTCCACCCGGGTGACGGCCACGGGCAGCGTCGTCGGCCCCGGCGCGGTCGAGACGTGCAGGAACTCGGGCCGCACGCCGAGTTCGAGCCGCGCTCCTTCGCGGCCGCGTGCGCGCGCCAGCCAGGGATCGCCCAGCATCACGTCGGTGCCGTCGATCAGGATGCCGTCGCCCGCGAGCCGGCAGGGCAAAAAGTTCATGCCGGGTGAGCCGATGAAGTAGCCGACGAAGCGGTGCGCCGGCCGCTCGAACAGCTCCTGCGGCGTGCCGAGCTGCACCACCTCGCCCTCGTACATGACGACCACCTTCTCGGCGAAGGTGAGGGCCTCGTTCTGGTCGTGGGTGACGTAGACCAGCGTGTGGCGGAAGCGGGCGTGGACCTCCTTGAGCTTGCGGCGGAGCAGCCACTTCAGAT
Organism: Benzoatithermus flavus; assembly: GCF_037908215.1. Lineage (NCBI taxonomy): Bacteria > Pseudomonadati > Pseudomonadota > Alphaproteobacteria > Geminicoccales > Geminicoccaceae > Benzoatithermus > Benzoatithermus flavus. The sequence goes on from NZ_JBBLZC010000017.1 coordinate 44,279, forward strand.
GCGGGTCGATGACGGTGAGCGGCTCGTCGAACAGGATCGCCGCCACGTCGTCGCGCACGAGGCCGCGCCCGAGCGAGATCTTCTGCTTCTCGTCGGCGGTGAGCCGGGAAGCGCGCCGCTTCAGCATGCGCGCGAGGTCGAGCATCTCCGCGACCTCGACCACGCGCTTCTCGATATCGGCCTTGGGCAGGCCGCGGTTGCGCAACGGAAAGGCCAGGTTCTCGGCCACCGTCATGGTGTCGTAGATCACCGGGAACTGGAACACCTGCGCGATGTTGCGCTTGGCCGGCGGGAGCCCGGTCACGTCGATGCCGTCGAACCAGACCCGGCCCTCGCTCGGTTGCAGCAGGCCCGAGATGATGTTGAGGAGCGTGGTCTTGCCGCAGCCCGAGGGGCCGAGGAGCGCGTAGGCGCCGCCGTTCTCGAAGGCGAAGCGGAGCGGCTTCAGCGCGTAGTCCGCGGGGGCCTTCGGGTTCGCCCGATACGAATGGGCGACGTCGGCGAACCGGATTTCGGCCAAGCTAGCGGACCTCCCGGCCGGGCCTGCCCGCGCGCGGCGGGGCGATCTCGAGAGCGCCGGTGCTGCCGAAGGCATAGAGCCGCGTCGGGTCGAGATAGATCCTCACGTTCTGGCCCAGCGCATGCTCGTGCACGCCCTCCTCCTGGACGACCCAGCGCAGATCGCCCCGGCGCACGTGGATGAAGGTCTCCGAGCCCGAGATCTCGGCGAGCTCGACCGTGGCGTCGAGCTCGAGATCGGTCTCGGCGTGGCGGCGGATCGAGAGATGGTTGGCGCGAATGCCCAGCGTGTAGGGTGCCGCGGGCAGGCCGGCGAGATGATGGCCGAGCGGGATCTCGAGCCCGCCCAGGCTGCGGGCGACGCCGTTCCCGACCGAGACCTTCAGCATGTTCATGGGCGGATCGCTGAACACGGCGGCGACCCGAAGCGAGCCCGGCCGGTGATAGACTTCGACCGTGGGTCCGGTCTGTCGTACGCGGCCTTCGTCCATGACGATCACCCGCCCGCCCATGACGAGCGCTTCGAGGGGCTCGGTCGTGGCATAGACCACGGTCGTGCGCTGCCGGGCGAACAGGTCGCGCAGCTCGGCGCGCAGCTCCTCGCGCAGCTTGTAGTCGAGATTGACGAGCGGCTCGTCGAGGAGGAGCAGGCGTGCGTCCTTGACCAGCGAGCGCGCGATCGCGAGCCGCTGCTGCTGCCCGCCCGAGAGCTCGCCCGGCGTGCGCTCGAGGAGGTGGTCGATGTGCAGCATGCGCGCGGTCTCGCGCACGCGCCGGTCGATCTCGCTCCTGCTCATGCCCTTGAGGCGCAACGGCGAGGCGATGTTCTCGTAGGCCGTGAGCGTGGGATAGTTGATGAACTGCTGGTAGACCATCGCCACGCTGCGCTCGCGGACCGACCGGCCGGTGACGTCGGTCCCGTCCACGAGCACGCGACCGGCATCGGGCCGGTCCAGCCCCGCCATCAGCCGCATGAGCGAGGTCTTGCCGGCGAGCGTCGGCCCCAGGAGCACGTAGAGCTGCCCTTCCTCGAGGTCGAGCGTGACGTCGTCGATCCAGACCTCGCCGCGGACGACCCGGCGGACCCCTTCGAGGCGCAGGCTCATGGCCGCCCCGCCGCCTGGGCCGGAACCGGCCGTTCCTCGAGCTTCGCCTGCAGGCGCGCCACCGTGTCCTCCCCGACATGGAGCCCGAGACGGGTGCGCCGCCACAGGATGTCGTCGGCGGTGCGCGCCCATTCGTGGGCCACGAGATAATCGACCTCGGCCTCGAGCAGGCCGCCGCCCAGATCCGCACCCAGATCCTCGAGCCGCCTGGCACCGCCGATCAGCCTCTCGAGCCGCGTGCCGTAGGTCCGCACCCAGCGGCATAAGAGCGGCTCCGGCACGAAGGCATGGGCGCGCAGCATCTGCGCCGTGAAGGCGGCGAGGTTGGCGCCCGGCATGTCCCCGCCCGGCAGCGGCGCCGTCGCGGTCCAGGGGCCTTTGCCGAAGCCCAAGTGCGGCCGGAGCTTGTCGAGCGCGTGTTCGGCGAGCTTCCGGTAGGTCGTGATCTTGCCGCCGAAGATCGAGAGCAGAGGTGCCCGGCCGTCGCCGCCCTCGACGTCGAACACGTAGTCGCGCGTGACGGCCGAGACGTTGCCGCTGGCATCGTCGTAGAGCGGCCGCACGCCGGCATAGGCCCAGACCACGTCGCGCGGCTCGATCTCGCGGCGGAAATAGCGGTTGACCACGCGGCAGAGATAATCGGTCTCTTCGGGCGAGATGGCGACAGCGGCGGGATCGCCCTCGTAAGGCACGTCGGTCGTGCCGATGAGCGTGAACCTGCCTTCGAACGGGATCGCGAACACGATCCGCCGGTCGTCGTTCTGCAGGATGTAGGGATGATCGCCGTCGTAGAGCTTCGGCACCACGATGTGGCTGCCCTTGACCAGCCGCACGCGTTTCTTCGAGCGCATGCCGAGCCCGCCTTCGAGGAAGCGCTGCACCCAAGGACCGGCGGCGTTGACGAGCGCTCTGGCCCGGACCTGCCGGCGACGTCCGGCAGCGTCCACGAGCTCCGCGGTCCAGGTTCCGTCCTTGCGGCGGGCGCGCTCGCAGCGCGTGCGGGTCAGAATCTCGGCGCCGCGTTCCGCGGCATCCATCGCGTTGAGCACGACCAGCCGGCTGTCCTCGACCCAGCAGTCGCTGTAGGTGAAGCCGCGTTTCACCCAGGGCTTGAGCGGAGCGCCATAGGGTCCGGGCGCCGCGAGGTCGACGGCCTTGGAGCCGGGCAGGATCTCGCGGCCGCCGAGATGGTCGTAAAGAAACAGCCCGAGCCGGATCAGCCAGGCCGGGCGCATCTCCGGCACGTGCGGCAGGACGAAGGTGAGAGGCCGAACGATGTGCGGTGCGGCGCGGAGCAGGACCTCGCGCTCGATCAGGGCCTCGCGCACGAGACGGAACTCGTAATATTCGAGGTAGCGCAGGCCGCCGTGGATCAGCTTCGAGGACCAGCGCGAGGTATGGCTGGCGAGATCGTCCTGCTCGACCAGAAGGACCTTCAGGCCGCGCCCGGCCGCATCGCGCGCGATGCCGGCACCGTTGATGCCGCCGCCGACGACCAGCATGTCGACCTGCTCGCTCAGGATGACGCCTCCCGGACTCGCCCTCGAACGGGGTGTCTCGATCGTTCTTCGTTGCCTGGTTTTCGTATCAGAACGATATTCTGTTCGCAATCGAAAACGAGCGCTCAGCCCGCCCTCTCGTCCGTGCGTGCCACGTGCAGCGCCACCTCCGCGCGCTCGAGGCAGCGCAGGAGCGAGGGCGGCGGCAGGGCATCGGTGAACAGCGCGTCGATGTCCTCGAGCGAGCCCAAGCGCACCGAGGCGTTGCGGCCGAACTTGGTGTGGTCGGCGGCGAGGTAGACCTGGCGCGAGTTGGCGATGATCGCCTGCGCCACCCGGACCTCCTGGTAGTCGAAGTCGAGCAGCGCTCCGTCCTCCACGTCGATGCCGCTGATGCCGATCACCCCGTAGTCGACGCGGAACTGGCGGATGAGGTCGATCGCGGCCTCGCCCACGATCCCGCGGTCGCGCGCGCGCACCACGCCGGCGGCCACGATCACCTGGAAGTCGGGTTTGCCGGCGAGCAGCGCCGCCACGTGCAGGTTGTTGGTGATCACGTGCAGCCCCTGATGACGCAGGAGCGCCTTCGCCACCTCCTCGGTGGTCGTACCGATGTTGATGAACAGCGAGGCGTGATCGGGGATGTGGCGGGCGAGAAGGGCCGCGATCCGGCGCTTCTCCTCGATGCACAGGACCTGCCGCTCGGGATAGGCGATGTTCTCGACCGAGGAGGCGAGCGCGGCGCCGCCGTGATGCCGCTGCAGGATCGCCTGGTCGCACAGCGTGTTGATGTCGCGCCGGATGGTCTGCGGCGTCACGCCGAAGAGCTGGGAGAGGGCCTCGATGCTGACGAAGCCCTGCCGGCGGACGAGATCGACGATCCGCGCGCGCCGCTGCTCGCTGCCCGCCACCTGGCCCAGCCTCCCCGGTGTCGTGTTTCGTTTGCGAACATGACACCGGGGAGGTGCCGTTGCAAAGCGAAAAAGCTCCGTCAGCTGCGTACGCGCCGCACCGCCTGCCGCCAGCCCGCGACCAGCCGCTCGCGTTGCTCGGGTGCGAGGCCCGGCTCGAAGCGCCGCTCCAGCCGCCAGGCGCCCGCCACCGCCGGCAGCGAAGCGTAGACGCCGGCCGCGAGCCCGGCGAGATAGGCAGCGCCGAGCGCCGTGGTCTCGACCACGGCCGGGCGCTCGACCGGGCGGTTCAGGATGTCGGCCAGGAACTGGCAGACCCAGTCGTTCACCACCATGCCGCCGTCGACCCGCAGGCCGCCGAGGCCGCCGTCGAGCGTCGCCGCCGCCATGTCGGCCGTCATCGCATCGACCAGATCCAGGGTCTGGTAGGCGACCGATTCCAGCGCGGCGCGGACGATGTGCGCCACGCCGCTGTCGCGGGTGAGGCCCAGGATGGCGCCGCGCGCGTCGGGGTCCCAGTGCGGGGCGCCGAGGCCCGTGAAGGCCGGCACCAGATAGACGCCCTCGTTGTCGGGAAGATCGCGGGCCAGCTCCTCGGTTTCGGCGGCGCTTCTGATGATTCCGAGTCCGTCCCGCAGCCACTGCACGGCCGCACCCGCGACGAAGATGCTGCCCTCGAGCGCGTAGGTCGTGCGCCCGTCGAGCCGGTAGGCCACGGTCGTGAGCAGGCGGTTCCGTGAGGCCACGAAGCGCTCGCCGGTGTTGACCAGCATGAAGCAGCCCGTGCCGTAGGTGCTCTTGCTCATGCCGGGCAGAAAGCAGGCCTGGCCGATGGTGGCGGCCTGCTGGTCGCCGGCGATGCCGAGGATCGGGATGGCAGCACCGAACAGCTCGGGGTCGGCGATGCCGAAGGAGCCGGAGCAGTCGCGCACCTCCGGCAGCACCGAGGGCGGGATGCGAAGCGCCCGCAGGAGTTCCTCGTCCCAGGTCTGCTCCACGATGTCGAACAGCATGGTACGCGACGCGTTGGTAGCGTCGGTGGCGTGCACCCGCCCGCCGGTGAGGCGCCAGAGCAGGAAGCTGTCGACGGTGCCGAAGGCCAAGGCGCCGTGCTCGGCGGCGCTGCGCGCCCCCGGCACGTGGTCGAGCAGCCAGGCGAGCTTCGTTCCCGAGAAGTAGGCGTCCACCACGAGGCCGGTGCGCCCGCGCACCCGCTCCTCGATCCCGTCGGCCACGAGCTCGCGGCAGGTCTCGGCGGTGCGCCGGTCCTGCCAGACGATGGCGTTGTGGACGGGGCTGCCGGTGTCGCGCTCCCATAATACCGTGGTCTCGCGCTGGTTGGTGATGCCGATGGCGGCGATGTCCGTGGCGGCGACACCCGCGGCGTGGATCGCCTGGCGGCAGACGGCCAGCGTGTCGCGCCAGATGTCCTCGGGGTCGTGCTCGACCCAGCCGTCCTTCGGGAAGTGCTGGCGCAGCTCCTTCTGGCCGGTGCCGACGATCCGGCCCTCGCGGTCGAACAGGATCGCCCGGCTGCTCGTCGTCCCCTGATCGATGGCAAGCACGTACTGACGGCTCATGCTCGTTCTTCTCCCTCATGCCGCGTCGCTGCCGCGCCTTTGTGCCCGGCGTACCCGATCGCCGGCAAGGGGCATACTTATGTATTACTGATGCCGAAGACAGGAGAGAAGCTGTGCCCGGCACGATCGCTTGCAGGCGGCCCCGCTTTAATATGGGATGCTGGCTTTAAGAGCATCAACAGAATGATATTTCCCGTTCCTCGGGAGAAGAGGCCGATCGCGCCAGCCCGAGAACATTGCCTCAATTGTCGTGTCCGGCCCACAACGCGGCGGCGCCGAGTCACTCTACTTGTGTCCTGTCTTCGGTGGGCTGTCGCTCGACGTGATAGCTGTTGCCGGATCTCCGTCCTGTCGCTTGGGGGGGGCTGTTCCTGGCGAAGCCTGGGAACGGGGATGTTGCCGGTAGTCCGACACGGGCGAGGGGAGTGATCCTATTTCAGGAATATAATCATAGAACGTAGCGGTCCCGCAACCGGCGAAGCAGCACCGCCAATCGCGAGAACATGGAGGAAAACAACATGCACGGGAAGTCGCTTCTGGTCACGTCGCTGCTGGCGGCGGCCTGCGTGATCGGCATCCCGGCCTCGGGGGGGGGGGGGCACGAGGGCCCAATCCGCGGCGGCCGAGACGGGGACGTCGTCCGATAGAGGCAGCTGCCCGGTGACGCACCAGCGGCTCCGCTCGGAGCTGGTCCCGTGTGGACAACGAGGATTCCACCGGCCTCAGCAATCATTACTGGGCCGTGGTGGTGGGCCGGGCCGGCGTGGTCTGCGCCGTGGCGTTCTCGGGCAGCGAGTTCGACACGCAGTGGCTCTTGAGCCGCCAGATCACCGCAGCCAAGGCGTTCACCGCCAATGGCCTCGGCCTCGACGGCGTGCCTCTGTCTGCCGGCCAGCTCTACCGGACGGTCCAGCCCGGCGCGCCCGATCTCCCGCTCTATGGGGTTCCCTTCGCCAACCCGGTAGATCCGGCGGCCGCCTACGCCGGCTCGGCCCGCAATTTCGCACCGACCACGACCCGATGCTCGGCAGGCGCGTCGGCGGCACCATCACCTTCGGCGGCGGTCTCGGGCTCTACAGCGGCGCCAACGCGATCGGTGGCCTCGGCCTGCCGGGCGAGCGGGTGCTCAGCCGGCGGTACGTTGCGCGTCGGCTGCCTTCCACCCGTGCGGGATCGCGCGAACGGCGAGGAAGCCCGCCGCGGCGAGGCCGAGGACGGCAGCCGCCGTGCGCAGGCCCGAATGCCGCCAGCCGCCCGTGACCGCCATGGGCTCCGGCATCGGGTGGAACAGGTTGCCGTCGCTGACCGGCGCCGTCTTCGCCTGCGCGAGATAGGCCTCGGTGCCGAGGCGCAGCGCCGCCTCGACCAGACGCGGGGCGATGGCGTGCTCGAGCCGGCCGAGCTTGCCCATGATCCCGACGACGACCTCGCGCCGTGGCTCGCGGGCGAGGCCGAGGACGGCTGCGGCGACCTGCTCCGGCCGGACGACGAAGGGTGCGGGCTTGAGCGCGCGGCCGGTGTAGTTCGCCGCGTGGTAGATGCCCGGCGTGTCGACGAAGTAGGGGAACACCGAGCAGACATGAATGTCGGGCCAGGAGGCGAGCTCCTGGCGCAGGCTGTCCGCGAACGCCCGGACCGCGGTCTTGGCGGCGGCGTAAGAGGCCGCGTACGGGGTCGGGATCAGGCCGCCGATCGAGATGTTGTTGACGAGGACGCCCCGGCCCCGGTCCAGGAAGTAGGGCAGGGCGGCGTGGGCGCCGTGCAGGTAACCCAAGAGGTCGGTCTCGACCGTGGCGCGGTGCGCCGCGATCGGCACCTCCCAGTAGCGCCCGACCGCACCACCGCCGGCATTGTTGACCCACACCCCGATGCCGCCGAAGGTCTCGGCCGCCATGCGCGCGAGCCTTTTCACCGCCTCGGGATCGCGCGTGTCGGTCGGCACGCCGAAGGCGTGGCCGCCCAGCCGGCGGCACTCCCGGACCGTCTCCTGCAGGGCCTCCGCACCGCGGGCGCACAAGGCGAGACAGGCGCCCTCGCGCGCGAACGCCTGCGCCGTCGCCCGCCCGATCCCGCTGGACGCACCCGTGATCACCACCGCGCCATCGGCACATTGCGGCATGGCTCCTCTCCTCGGGGCATTCTCCACGACCGGAACCTCTCGCCCCCACGGACAGGCAAACGAGGCCGCCGGGGCGCGGGTTCCGGGCCGGTACCGTCGCCGCGCCGCCCGCACCGGGCCGCGCGCTCCCTCGCCGATTCCCGAGGGTGGCGGAGCGCGAGGGCAGGTCGGACACCGCGCCGAAACTTTTGCGTTAGTAGTTTTAGATAATGTTCTCCTCCAATTCATTTGAGCCATTTCTATCCGCAACGTCGCAGACTCCCGCGGCATGATCGTTTCAAGCGCCGACCCAGAATAGTGTCCTAGGAGACGCCGAGGCGCAATCCCGAGTGATCGTGGCCCGTGACTGACGGAGCGGCGGTCGCCCCGCAGAGCCGCTCTCCCGGGATTGTCTTGCGCGGTATGGCCTTCCGCCCGGATCTGGGTCGGCTCCGATACGAGCATGCCGCAGTGCCGGCCAGTAGGAGGTGTGCGTGTGGACCTTGCGGCCCGGCTGCCCGGGCCGGGGTTGGAGTCCTATCAATAGGCATTCCGCGACCCACGCCGGCCGGGTTCGATCCCGCCGTCCCCCGGGCGGTGCCGTCGAGCGAGGCCGGGCGGCGGCAGCTCGCCGTGATGTTCGTCGACTTGGCCGGCTCGACCGAGCTTGGCGACGACTCGCCCCGAGGCGCTGCACGCACCAGAACGCGGTCCCCTGCTGCTCTCCCGCTGGCAGCGCGCCAGGAAAGGCGAGGATCAGGTGATCCTGCTGTGTGCGAGCCGGCATTGGCAAGTCGCGCCTCGTGCCGGCGTCGTGCGAGCAGCTTCGCTCCGGGCCGCGCGCGAGCCTGCGCTACCAGTGCTCGCCGCACCACGATCGGGGTACGCTGTGGCCGCTGATCGAACAGCTTGCGCGTGCAGTCGGGTCGGCGCGGGACGATCCGCCGGAGCTCGACCTGGACAGGCTCGAGGCGCTGCCGCGGCAGGCGGTGCCGGCATCCCGGATATCATGCCGCTTTTCACGGAGCTGCTCGCGATCCCCACGGGGGTGCCGGCCGATGCTGGAACTCACGCCACAGCAGAAGGGGGGTATCGTTCGGGCACTGCTTGCCCGGCTCGAGGGCTCGGCGGCGCGGCAACGGGTGCCGATGGTCCGGGTCTGCCCCGCCTTGGTGGACTTCCCGAGATTTCGTGCGAGCGGTGTTCACCCGTGCCCGAGACGCGTCCACCCCATGCGCCGGAGCTCCGGCGGCAGATGGTCGGGCGGGTTCCGCGCCGGACGCGACCCGGCGGACCTGGCGCACGCGTTCGCGCCAGCCGCACAGGCGATCCGCAAGTGGGTTCTGCCGGCCGACTTGGCCGAAGGCCGCCGGGAGGCGAAGCCCGCGGTCGCCGGCGGCACGCTGACCACGACCGAGCACGAGAACCGCGAGCTGCAGCAGGCCAACGGGATCCGCAAAAGGCGTCGGCTTCTTTCGCCCAGGCGGCGCTCGACTGCGGTCCGAGCCATGATCGCGTTCATCGACGCGCACCGGGGGGCGTACGGGGTCGCGCCGATCCGCACCGCCCTGCCGATCGCCCGTCGACCCGCCCCGCCCGTGCGGCCCGCCGCGTCGATCCGGGCAGGCAGCCGGCGCGGATGCAGCGCGACGCCGTGCCGCGCACGGAGATCCGCCGCGTGCACGAAGCGCGCTTCATGGCCACGGTGTCCGCCAGGTCTGGCGGCGGCGACTGCGGGAGGGCATCGGCGCCGCCCGCTGCACGCTGGCCCGGCCGATGCACGCCATGGGCCTGCGCGGGGGCGTGTGGGGCAAGGAGATCGGGACGACGATCACCGGCAAGGCCATGCTGCGCCCGGCACCGGCCCTGGTGGACCGGGTCCCGACCGCCGGGCGGCCGAGCGCCCATCCCCGCGGCAACGGGTTTTCTCCACCTGGCCCCTCGGCGGCTCCGGGCCGTCGCTCCGGGGGAACGGAGTAACGGCTCTGCCGATGATGATCCCGGACGCCTGGAGAAGGCCGCGGGCGGGAGCACGGCCAACCGGCTCGGCACCGAGCTGGTGCTCGGGGCCTTGGAGATGGCGGTGGGGCGGAGGAGGCCGGAGGCCGTCGGCCATCACGCCGATCGGGGTAGCCGGCACACGTCGCTGGCGTTCGGCGGCCGCCGCCGCGAAGCCGGGGTGCCCCCCCGATCGGCTCGGTCGGCGACGCCTGCGATGATGTGCTGGGCGAGAGCTTTCTCGCCCCGCTGGAAGGCGAGCTGCTCGCCCGGCGACGGTTGGGGCCCCGAGCCGAGGCGCGCATGGCGGTCTGCGGCTCCGTCGAGCACCGGCGCCACCCGCTGCGCCTGCACTCGGCCTCGGGTCATCGATCCCCGGTCAAGGACGAGAAAGAGCACACCCCAACCGCAGCCCTGGCCGGCGCCACATAGCCCTCGACCTCGACCGCGATCGAGCGCAGCGCGCTCGAGCCGCCGCTCCAGGCGTGGCCGGCGGCAGCCGGCCACGGCAGCCGTTCGGTGGCGAAGGCCAAGAACTCGCGCACGAGGTCGCACGGAGACGGCGCCGACCGGCGCAGGGCGGCCCTCCTCGAGCCGATCGAGAAGCGGGCCGATGGCGACCTCGTGCCTCGGCGGCTCGATCCTGCCACTACCCGAGGCGCGGCCCCATGGCGGCCTGCCATGGATGGGCGGGTTCCGAAGGCCTTGGGCATGGTGCTTCTGCAACCATCGGCGACATGATGCCGGTGCCATCCCGCTTGGGGGGTTGGCAGCAGCGGAACCCGGTGCCTACCATCGTGCGCTACAGCGTTCCGGCCCGTTCGGATTCCACTGGAACGATGGCGCGCATCGACGAGCAAGGACAAGGCACGATGAGGAGGCTAGGAATCGGATCCGTCGCGGGCAGCCTGCTGACCCTCGCGCTCGGCATCGGCGGCGCCGAGGCGGCAGGCTTCGCACTCAAGGAGCAGTCGACGACGGCGCAGGGCAATGCCTTCGCCGGCGCCACGTCCGCGGCCGAGGACGTGAGCTACATGTTCTTCAACCCGGCAGCGCTCGGCTGGGTCGCCAAGATCGAGGCAGCAACGATGGCGACCCTGGTGGCGCCCCGCTCGAAGCTCGAGAGCGCCGAGGGCCGTACCGTGCCGGGTACCGCGATCCCGGGCCGCGGCCATGCCGACGACATCGCCGACAATGCCGTCGTGCCGGCGTTCTATGCCGCGGCACCCTTGCCCGGCGGTGTTCGCATCGGACTCGGGATCAACGCGCCCTTCGGCCTCGAGACCGGCTATCCCGACCAGTGGGTCGGCCGCTACCATGCCGTCCATTCGCGCCTGACGACGGTCAACATCAACCCGGCTGTGGCATGGCGGCCCAGGGACTGGGTGGCGTTCGGCGCCGGGTTCCAGGCGCAGCACGCCGATGGCGAGCTCACCAATGCCGTCGATTTCGGCACGATCGGTGCCGCAGCGCGCATCCCCGGTGCTGCGCCCGGCCGGCAGGATGGCTTCGCTCGCCTTACCGGCGACGACTGGGCCTATGGCTGGGATGCGGGGGCGATCGTCGAGCCCGTGGCCGGAACCCGCTTCGGCATCGCCTACCGCTCGGAGATCCAGCACACGCTCGACGGCGACGTGGACTTCAGTGGCGACACCACCGGGATCGCCGGCATCATCCGCCGGGCCACGGGCGCTTTCGCCGACACCGATGCCAGCCTCAAGCTGAACACTCCGGCGAGCCTGTCCTTCGGCGTCCATCAGGACGTGACCGATCGCCTCGCCGTGATGGCCGAGGCGCAGTGGACCGACTGGAGCGTGTTCGACCAGCTCACCGTCAAGTTCGACAACCCGGCCCAGCCCGACAACGTCACCGAGGAGGAGTGGCGCGACAGCTGGTTCTTCGCCTTGGGTGCGACCTGGCGGCCGGACGACCGCTGGACGCTGCGCGCCGGCATCGCCTTCGACCAGTCCCCCGTCCGCGACCGGTCGCGCACCCCGCGCATCCCCGACGAGAACCGCTACTGGCTCTCGCTCGGCGCCGGCTGGCAGCCGCTGCCCTGGCTCGGGCTCGATGCCGCCTTCACCTACATCCTCGTCGAGGACAGCGAGGTCGACCTCGCGGCCACCGATACGGGCAGCGCCTTCCGGGGCGATCTCCACGCCAGCTACGACAACGACATCATCCTTGCGGGGCTGAGCGCGCGGGTGCGGTTCTGACCTCCTTCGGCTCGCCGTCGCCGAGTGGCGGCAGGAGGCCGAGCTGGGTGCGCAGCGATGCGGCCAGCGTGCCGGCATCTGCTGCCATCCGCTCCGGGGTATCCGCCAGAGGCGGAGCCGCGATCAGTGCCAGGAGCGGCCGCCACGGCCCGTCCTCGGGCAGGCGGTCGGTGTAGCGCCGGGCGAGCTCGGCCGCCTCGTTGGCTTGGCCGAGCCGTGCCCGAGCCAGGGCCAGCCAGACGACGGCTTCGGCCCGCGCGGGCTCGAGCACAGTCCCGCTCTCCTGCCGAGCCAGCGTCGCCTCGCACGTACGCGCCAGCCCCTGCCAGTCGCCCAGCGCCGCCAGCGCCGCCCGCCGGACCCGGTCTGCCTCGTCGCCCGTGGCGGCCTCGCCCAGCGCCGCCAGCGCCGTCTTGGCGTCGGCCGCGTCCAGGGCGGCCCGTGCTCGGATGATACGGTCTCGAGTCTGCCGATCCTGGGCCGGCACGCCATCGAGGAGCCGAAGCGCCGTATCGGTGTCGCCGATCCCGGCCTCGGCTTCGGCCACGGCCAGCCTCGCCCGACCGGCAGCCGGTCCCGTCACGGGGCCGGCTGCCGCGACGAGGGCCGATGCCGTCTCGACCAGGCCGGCACCGGCCGCTCGCGTGGCCAGATCGAGCCGCACCGCGGCCGGGAGCGTGTCGCCGGCGAGCAGATCGCGGTGGCTCCGATAGAGCGCCACCGCCGCGACGGGCGACAGGCCGCTTCGACTCTCGGGCTGCAGCAGCTCCGTCGCCCGTCGCCGCAGCTCGTCGCGTACCGTTTCAGCCGTCACCCGGTCGGGTGCTCGCTCCAGCGCTGCGCGCAAGGAGGCGATCGCCCCGAGGCCGTCGCCGGCCTGCCACTGCAGCCCGGCCAAGTAACGCAGCATGCGTGCCGCCCGCGGGTGGCCGTCCCAATGCGGCCGCTGTGCCACGAGCTGGTCGCGCGCGGCAGCGGCACCGAGCATGCCCTGCTCGTATCCGCTCCTGATCGCGAGGAAGGCCGCTTCGGCCTGCGTGGCGTCGTCGCCATCGGCGGCGGCCGCGCGTAGCGGTGCCGCCGCTTGGAACGGCCGGCCCAGATCGAGCAGTGCACGTGCCGCGAGGAGATCCAGCTTCGCCCTCGTGCCGGGCTCGGGCTCGAGCCGGCGCAACGGCTCGATCGTGGCGAGAGCCGTGTCGGCCTGATCGTGATCGAGCATCGCGGTGGCGAGCACCGGCCCGAGCAGGCGGCGCAACGGCTGCGGGTAGCGCTCGAGCATCGCTCCGGCGCGGGCCGAGGCTCGCGCGTCCCGATCCCAGCTCCCGCCCCGCGCTGCGGCATAGAGGCGCCAGAGCGCCGCTTCCGGGTCACCGTCGAGCTCGCGGTCGCGCAGGCTGGTCAGCGCGGCTTCGGGCTCGCCCGCGAGTGCTGTGGCCGCACCGGCGAGGGCGGCACGGTGCCGCTCCACGGCAGGATCCGGCGGCTGCTCCGCTGCCACGAGCGCGAGCACGCCCCGCGCTTCGGGGCCGAGCCCATCGGCCAGCAGGAGCCGCACGAGCTCGAGCCGCGCTTCTGTCCGGCGCGGTCCGGAGAGCTCCGCCAGCCGTGCCTGAATCTCGCGCCTCCTCGTCTGGCGATCGTGCGCATCGGTTCCACCGAGAGCGGCAAGATCGAGGAGCGAGGTCGGAGCGGGCTCCACCGAGGGAGCGAGGGGGCCGGCGGCGGGCTCCGACGGGTCGTCGTCGCGCGGGAGTTCGGCTGCGAGGTGCGCTTTCGCTCCGACGGCCAGCCGGAGCCCGCCGGAGCGGGAGAGAATGAAGCGGCCGTCCTGCAGCGAGGCGACGACCCCATCCGCCAGCGGCCGCCAGACCAGCCCCTGCGCCGTGGCGAGCAGCTCGAGATCGACGAGCCGCAGGCGATCCGGCTGGCGCAGCTCGTGGGCGGTGGTCAGCAGCACGCCGAGCCTCTCGCCGGTGAGCGGGTCCGAGATCGTCGCCTGCAGGCCGTCCGGTGCGGCGACCGAAAGAGCGTCGAGGGCGACATCGCGAGGCGGGCCGGCGCCGCCTGCCGGGGCGGACGAGACATGGGCGGGCATCAGGCGGACGTGCCAGACGGTGCCGCTCCGCTCGACGCGGATGCCGGCCGGCCGTCGCAGGGCGAGGCGGAAAAGGTGGACGTTGCCGTCCTGCTCGCTCGCGGCCGGCGCCAGCCAGGACGAGAGATCAGCTCGGCCGAGATCGTTCCAGCCCGTCACCTGCGGCGCATCCGTGCCGAAGAGCAGCCATAGCATGCCGGCGCGCTCGAACGCGGCCGCAGATACCGTTCGGTCCCAGGCGAAGCCGAGTTCGGCCGTTTCCGCCGTCGCTCGGGCCGAGACGACGACCCTCGGGGCCGTGGGGGGCACGACCGATGGTGGCAGCGGCGCTGCGGACGGCGCCGGCCCCGCCGCCGGCGCGGATCTGGCCGGAACCGCCTCGAGCTCGGGCGTGTCGTCGAGCTCGAGCATGTCGCCGGCGAGGGCGGATATGCCCGGACGCGGGACCGGAACGGGCATCCGGCGAGCCGACGCCGGACGTCGTTCGGATGCGGAACGGCTCGCCGATGCAGGCGGCGAGGGAACCGCGCCGCGCGCTTCGGCCGGTGGGGGAGAAGCCTCGGGGCGCAGATCGACCACGAGACGGCCCGGCACCTCGTAGGTCTCGGCACGAATGCCTTCGGCGAGGGTGAGCAGCAGCCGGTCGTCTCGCGGCCGGACGGTGCGGATGATGCCAGAAAGACCGGCGAGCCGGCTCGCCGTGTCGGCGGACAGTGGCCCGGCCCCGCGCAAGCCCAGCGCGCCGGCGGCGGCCTCGACGGCCGCCCCACCGTCGTTCGGGAGAACGAGCAGGACGAACCCCGGCCCCGAGACGATCTGCAGCCGGGCCGGAGCCGGCGCTGCGGCCAGCGCCCCGGCACCGTTCGGCTCCACCGGCGACAGGATCATGACGAGGCAAGCCAGGATGGCTGCAAGGGCTCCGCGCACGCTCGATCGTTCCTCCGACTCCGGCGACGACGTGCCGGTGCCGCTTCGTTCGTCCGGAGTCTGGCAGCGTATCCTTTCGATCCGGTTAACGCGGCTTCGGATCGACGCCGGCCCAGCCCGCGAGCCCGCGCACCGCGGCCGTGTCGTTGTTGCCGGCGATCAGATGCTTCGAGCCGTTGAGCTGCCGGAGCAGGGCGGCGGCACGCTCCGGCCCGATCCGGACCCCGAAGTCGCCCGCGATGCCAGACCACGTCCGCAGGCGCCACCGTCTCGTTCCAGCGCCGGACCAGCGCCTCGTCCATGGCGGCGACCGAAGGGAAGGGACGGCGGAACAGGCCGAGCGCGCCGCCGTGGCCGAAACGGGTGTCGCCGGTGAAGAAGGTGCGCAGAAGAGAGCCGTCCGCGGCTCAGCCCGGCAGCTCCTCGTGCTCGCGCAGGCGCGGCATGAGCTCGGCGAAGTTGCAGGGCTTGTGGCGGATGTCGAGCTGATAGCGGAGGATGTCGTCCCAGCCGTCGCGGCAGGCACCCGGCGAGCCCGGCAGGCAGAAAATGTAAGTGCCCTTGGCCACACCGGCATCGGCGCGCGACTGCAGGCAGGAGGTGCCGATCTTGGCGTAGCTCAGCATGCGGAACAGCTCGCCGAAGCCGGGAATGCGCTTCTCGGCGACCCGCTCCAGGGCCTCGGGCGTCACGTCCCGGCCGGTCACACCGGTGCCACCCGTGGTGATCACCACCTCGATGCCCGGATCCTCGACCCAGCATTGGAGCTGGGCCGCGATGGCCTCGGCATCGTCCCTGACGATCGTGCGTGCGGCGAGCTTGTGGCCCGCGGCCGCGATCCGCTGGACCAGCGTGTCGCCGGAACGGTCGTCCTCGAGCCGCCGCGTGTCGGAGATCGTCAGCACCGCGATGTTGAGCGGCTGGAACGGGATGGTCTCGTCAATTCGCCCGGGCATGGCGCCTGCTTTCCTTGGCATCCGCATCGGTTCTGCCGACCGGCATCACCTCCGGCCACCGGTTCTCGGCCAGGGCCTGGAGCGAGGGAATCGGCTGGCCCGCGCGGGCCTGGTAGGCCCAGAGATTGGCCAGCACCCGCTTGATGTAGCTCCGCGTCTCGGCGAGCGGTATGCTTTCGATGAAGAGCAGCGGGTCCTGCCGGGTGTCCTTCAGCTCCCGGTCGAGCCAGCCCGCGAGCCGGCTCTCGCCGGCATTGTAGGCGGCGACGAGATGGACGAGGCTGTTGCCCACCGTCCTGGTGCGCGCGAGCTGCTTCAGCCAAGCCTGTCCCACCGCCATGTTGTTGGGCGGATGCAGGAGCCAGTCGTCGCCGTTGTAGGCGAGTTTCATGCTCCTCGCGATCAGCCGGCCCGTGTCGGGCATCACCTGCATCAGCCCCAGCGCGCCCCGCGGACTCCTGGCCTCGGGATCGAAGCCGCTCTCGGCGCGGATGATGGCGAAGACCAGGTTGGGATCGAGCTTGTAGCCGCCGGCCGGCTGCCAGCGCGGGAGCGGGAAGAACGCGCCGTCGTGGCGGCGGCCGTCGAGGCGGCGCAACTGATCGGCGAGACGTATCTGCGCCGAGGGCAGCTCGAGCTCCATTGCGAGCGCCATGAGGCCGGGCGCCAGATCCGGCCGCCCCCGGCCGGCAAGCCTGCGGATCTCGTCGTCGGCGAGGTCGCGCTCGCCGACATGGCCGAGCGCGATCGCACGCTCCGCGGCCGGAAAGCGCAGGAGCGTCTCGAGCATGCTCTCCTTGACCTCCTCCTCGTGCCAGTCGAAGTCGATGCTCTCGTCCAGCATCTTCTGCGCGAGGAGACCGTAGAAGCCGTCGCTGCCGCGTGCAGCGAGCCGGAGAAAGCGGGCGACGTTCTGCGGCTGGCGGGCGCGCAGGCTGGCACGGGCTGCCCAGAACGCGGCTCCGGCCAGATCCTCCCCGGTGAGACCCTCGCTGCCGGCGAGCCGGGCGAAATGCTCGGCGGCAGCTTCGATCGAGCCGGTGCGCCAGGCGGAGAGGCCCTTCCGCCAGAGCTCGCGCGGGCGCGCCGGCTCGCCGACACCGTTCGCCTGCTGGTCGAAAGACCCGGTCGAGATACGGGCAGGCTCCGGTGGCGGCGCTGCCTTGGCGGGCTTCCGGCTGAGCGCCAGACGATAGATGCGCTCGGCCTGCGGCAGGTCGGCATACCGGTCCAGCCACGCCGCCAGCTCGGCGTAGCTCGAGCGGTATGTCGGGTGCAGATAGCGCTCCGCGAGCACGTGGCCCAGAAGGAGATCGTTGTCGAGCCGCGCGATCAGCCGGTCGGCCTCTGCCCACTTGGCCTCGTGCTGCAGCGAGAAGATCTGCCGGTAGCGGACCATGTCGGCGAAGGCCAACGGCCGTGGCAGCGGCCCGAGCGGCTCGGGTGCTTCCGTCTCGGGGGTCAGGCGAGCGACCCGGACCCCGGCTTCCTGCGCGCTACCCGGATCGGCCTGAAGCGTGAAGACGCTCAGACCAGCGAGCAAGAACAACCAGCATGAAGAAGCTGAGCCTGTCCTACCACCTGTTCTCATCGTTCCCGTTTCTGAAGTTGCAGCCTCGGTCGTCGGTTTTTCTTGTCGTCCGCTCTTTTTTCGATTCCTGCTCCTTTTCTTCCTTATGCGCGGCTTTCTCCGGTCAGCGCTCGGGCGGCAACCGTTCCAGCTCCTGCTGCAGGCTCAGCATGTCGCGCCAGACCAGCCGCTTGTGCAGCGGCTGTCGCAGCAGATACGCCGGATGAAAGGTGACGAAGGCGGGCACCGGCGTCTGGCTGCCGGGTGGCCGGTAGGTGAAGCGGCGTCCACGCAGCTTGGTGACGCCGTCGTCGACCTCGAGCAGCGCCCGCGCGGCGCTGCCGCCCAGGAACAGGATCAGCCTGGGCCGGAGCAGCTCGATCTGCCGCTCGAGGAACGGCTGGCAGATCGCGACCTCGGTGGTGGTCGGCGGACGGTTGCCGGGTGGGCGCCAGAAGATGATGTTGGTGATCCAGACCCGGCTCCGCTCGAGCCCGATGGCGGCCAGCATCCGTTCGAGAAGCTGGCCGCTCGGCCCGACGAACGGCTTGCCCTGCCGGTCCTCCTCCGCACCTGGCGCCTCGCCGATCAGCATCAAGGGACTGTTCGGGTCGCCGTCGGCGAAGCACAGGCGGGTGGCCGTCTCCTTGAGCGCGCAGCCGTCGAACCGGTCGAGCGCCGCCTCGAGCGCCGCGAGCGAGCCGCAGGCCGCTGCGACGGCGCGCGCATGGGCGATCCGGTCGCGGCCTTCGCGCGGCGCCGCGCCACCCCGTGCAGCGGCTCCGGGGCGGACAGGGACGGACAGGGATGGAAGGGGAGCCGACGGCTCTCGAATCCCGACCGGGGCGGAAGCTGCGCTCTCGGCGGCGCCGTAGCGACTCGTACCGATCTCGCCCAGGCCGTCCAGCACGCCCATCCGGACGTACCAATCGGCCCAGGCCGCTACACCGCGTCGCACGCCGTCGAGGTCGTGGGCAGTGGGAATCGGTGGCTGTTCCTGCATGTCGGCGAACTTGAGACGCTCTCGGGCGGATCGTTGAAGTCCTGCCCCTGCCCGCATCGCGCACCTCGTAACGCGCGCCATGCACCCTTGCCCCGTGGCGGGTGATCCGGGCGAGTTGGGCTAGCCGAAGGACTGGTTGAACCTCTCGTGGCTGGGATGAAAGGGGAGGGCCGGTCGAACTCGAAGCAGCGATTCGCGTGCACCGCTTCGGGCTGCCTCGCAGAACCCTTGCCTGCGGCGCATGAAACTCACCGTCCTCGGCGGCTCATGCGCCGTTCTCGTTCATCAGATCAGGCGGTACGGAATCGGCTTGCCGGCACGGTCCAAGATCAGCTTGCCGCTCTCGTCTTGCGCCGCTATGTAACGGCCATGGCCGATCGCGGTACCGACATACAGGACCGGCTTGATTTTCTTGCCTTCGAACACCTTGGCCTGCTGGGCGGGGCCGCGCGCCGTCGGGTCGTTCTTGCTCTTCGACGTCTTGAGCATGAGGATGGCTCCGGAAATACCTGATTCGGCCGGCTCGCCTCATGAGCGGGCCACCGAACGTTCGAGCCTGTTTGACCCGATCGCACGCCGCCGTCAAGCTTCTCGCCGATCAGCGACAGGATGCAGCCGCGCTTGAAACCCGCTCCGTGCCCCGCTTCCCGCTCCAGCCGACCGCGGCACGTCCGCACGCGGATGCGATCCGTCCTGCTGTCCGCGACCGCCACGCTCTTTCTCGCCGCCTGCGGCATCGACGAGAGCGGCGTCTGGCGTCTCGGGCTCACCCCCGCCGCCGCGGCGGCACCTGGCGGAGGCGACGAGACCGCGGCCGGCAGCTATCTCGTCGGCCGGTTCGCGCTCGAGAGCGGCGATCTGCACCGGGCCGCGCAGAGCCTCGAGCGGGCGCTGCTCGCCGACCCCGACAATGTCGAGCTGCGGCGGCAGGTGTTCGCGCTGCTCGTGGTGGACGGCCAGTTCGAGCGGGCCGTCACCGTCGGTCGCGAGCTGACCGCGCTGGACAAGGGGGCGCAGGACGCGATGCTGTTCCTGGCCCTCGACGACGTCCGGCGTGGCGATTACGCGGGCGCTACCCGCCGGCTCGAGGCCGTCGGCGGCGGGCTCGCCGGCACCGTGCAGCCGATCCTCCTCGCTTGGGCCCGCTTCGGCGCGGGCCAGCGCGACCAGGCCCTCGTGGCCTTGAGCGCGGGCGGCCCGCACGGCGGACTCGACCGGCTCCGGATCTATCACCGCGCCATGATGCTGGGCCTGTCGGGGAAGCCGCGCGAAGGCCTCGCGGCCTTGCGCGAAGCGTTTCCCGAGCTCGCGACGGCGCCGGTGCGCCTCGTCCGCGCCGCGGCTCGGCTCGCGCAGGCCGCCGATGGCCGCGATGCCGCCCTGCAGCTCATAGCGCAGGCACGCGCGGCCGAGCCGGACGACCCGCAGCTCGCCTGGCTGGAGCAGGCGATCCGCAGCGGCCGCCCCGACGTCGCCGCCATCCAGGGACCGCCCAGCGGCATGAGCGATGCGCTCTCCGGCATCGCCGAGGCGCTGGCCGAGCAGGAAGGCCACACCCAGGCGCTGCTGTTCGCGCGGCTCGCCACCTTCCTGACCCCCGACGACGGCGAGGGCTGGCTTCTCATCGCCAACACGGCCCTCCAGCAGGACAATGCCGCCGAGGCGCTGCGCGCCCTCGATCACATCCGGGCCGACGGTCCGCTGGGCTGGCAGGCCGGCCTCACCCGTGCCCGTGCGCTCCAGAGTCTGGATCGCGGCGAGGAGGCGATCCGCCTTCTGCAGACCATGGCCGACGAGGCCCCCGAGCGCAGCGATTCGCTGATCGCCCTCGGCGACTACCTGCGCAGCAAGGAACGCTTCGCCGAGGCCGCCGACGCCTACACCCGTGCGATCCAGCGCATCGGCAAGCCCGAGAAGCGCCATTGGCGGCTGTTCTACGCGCGCGGCATCTGCTTCGAGCGCACGAAGCGCTGGCCCGAGGCCGAAGCCGACCTGCTCGAAGCGCTCGAGCTGGAGCCCGACCAGCCCTTCGTCCTCAACTATCTCGGCTATAGCTGGGTCGATCAGGGCACCAATCTCGACCGGGCCAAGGAGATGCTGCACAAGGCGGTCGATCTCAGGCCCGAGGACGGCTACATCGTCGACAGCCTGGGCTGGGCCTATTATCGCCTGGGCGAGTACGACAAGGCCGTGACCTATCTCGAGCGCGCGGTCGAGCTCGAGCCGGGCGACGCCGTGATCAACGATCATCTGGGCGATGCCTACTGGCGGGTCGGGCGCACCCGCGAGGCCCGCTTCCAGTGGGAGCGGGCGGTCACCTTCAAGCCTGAGCCCGATGTGCTGGCGCAGATCCAGGAAAAGCTCCAGAAGGGCCTGCCCGATGCGGCCGCGAAGCGCGGCTGAGCCGGTTCTCCGGGAGCGGGCGCCCGCGAAGCTCAACCTCGACCTGCTGGTCACCGGCCGGCGGCCCGACGGCTACCACGAGCTCGACAGCCTCGTCGTGTTCGCCGATCCCGCCGACGAGCTACGTTTCGCCCCGGCCCCGCTGCTGCAGCTCGAGGTGGCAGGTCCGTTCGCGGCCGAGCTGCCGACGGGCGAGGCCAACATCGTGCTGCGTGCGGCGCGCCTTCTGGCGGAGCGGACCGGGGTCGAGGGCAACGCCCGGATCGGGCTCGTGAAGCGGCTGCCGGTCGCGGCCGGGATCGGAGGCGGCTCGGCCGATGCCGCCGCGACGCTCCGCGGCTTGCGCCGGCTCTGGAATCTCTCCCTCGACGACCGGACGCTCGCCGCCCTCGGGCTCGCGCTCGGCGCCGACGTTCCGGTCTGCCTCGCGGGCACGCCTAGCCGCATGCGTGGCATCGGCGAGCGGCTCGAGCCTTTGCCGAACCTGCCGGCGCTCGATCTCGTCCTGGTCAACCCACGCCGGCCGCTCGCCACGGCGGCCGTGTTCGGCGCTCTGCGCCTCGAGCGGCCCTCCGAGCGCGACGAGCCTTCGGCTCTCCCGCGCACGCCGGAGGCGCTGGTGGAGCGGCTCGCGGGTACGCGCAACGATCTCGAGGCGCCGGCCCGGACACTTCTGCCGGCGATCGGCGAGGTGCTGGCAGCTCTCGTGTCCGATCCCGCCTGCCGGCTCGCCCGCATGTCGGGCAGCGGTCCTACCTGCTTCGGGATCTTTCCCGATGCGGCAGCGGCGCGCACGGCCGCCGCCCGGCTCGCCGCGGCGCGGCCGGACTGGTGGGTCGTGGCCTGCCGCAGTGGAGGCGGCGCATGATCCTGCTGTTTACCGACTTCGGGCTCGAAGGCCCCTATCTCGGCGAGACGACCGCCGTGCTGCGGCGCATGGCGCCCGAGGTCCCGGTCGTCAACCTGATGGCCGACGCGCCGGCTTTCCGGTCGGATCTCGCCGCCTATCTCCTCGCGGCGCTGCTCGAGCGCAGCGTCCTGCCCGGCGACGTCGTCCTCGCCGTGGTCGATCCCGGCGTGGGCGGCAGCCGCGCCCCGCTCGCCTGCCGCATCGACGATCGCTGGCTCGTCGGCCCCGACAACGGCCTGTTCGAGCCGGCGCTGCGCCGCGCCGGCCGGGCCGAGACCTGGCGCATCGCCTGGCGCCCGGAGCGGCTCTCGGCGAGCTTCCACGGCCGGGACCTGTTCGCGCCCGTGGCCGCGCGCCTCGCCCGCGGCGAGCGGCACGACCTGACCCCGGCCGTCCCGACCCGTTTCCCGCGCTGGCCCGACGACCTGCCGGCCGTCGTCTACGTCGACCGCTACGGCAACGCGCCGACGGGTCTGCGCGCCGCCGGCCTGCCGCGCTCCGCCGTTCTTCGGGCGGGAGGTGCCGTGATCGGCTTCGCCCGCACCTTCTGCGAGGCTCCGCGCGGCCGGCCGTTCTGGTACGAGAACAGCAGCGGTCTCGTGGAGCTGGCGCTCGATGGCGGCAGCGCCGCTGCTCACCTGGGCCTCCGGCCGGGCGACCCGGTGACGGTCCTTTCCGAGACGGTTGCCTCGGCGCCCGCCGCACCTTAAGTTCCTCGCCATCCGTCTGTTGGGGCGTCGCCAAGCGGTAAGGCAGCGGACTTTGGATCCGCCATTCGTAGGTTCGAATCCTACCGCCCCAGCCAATCTTTCCAAGGGTTTCGCCTGTGACAGGATCGCGCGCGGACTCTTGCGCCTTCCTAGCCATGGGCTATTGATCGCCAGCCGCTTTTTGGAACAGCATGTGGCGGGCTGCCGTTGTAGGCTGCGCGACATCAAAGAACGAAACCACAACCAACCTCGCCAAGGGGGTAGGAACATGTGAGATACACCGATCGAGTGGAAGGGCCTGGGCCATCCGAGGCCGTGGTGACGATCCGCACGGCCGAGGGGGTCGACGAGGAGGTCATTGTCCATAACAGCAGATCGCGGACGACACGATCGAGGTTGGCGGCGTGCTCGAGCGCGAGGGCTCCTATCTGGTCGAGCTGCCGCAGGAATCCACTTCCGGAAACTGGCGAATTTGGGTGCCCGCTTCCGACGTCGAGTAACAGGCGAACGGGCGGGGTAGCGCATGATCCTTACGGATAGAGAGATCCAGCTGGCGATCGAGAGTGGTCAGATCGTCATCAGCCCTCGCCCGGATCCCACGGTCTACAGCTCGACCAGTGTCGACCTCACCTTGGCCGCGGATGGGCTGCGCTGGAAGAACACTCCCGGCATGCCCATCCAACCAGGTGCGCCCGGCTTCAAGTACACGTCGATCAGCCACCTGCAGGAGAAGGTGACGATCCGACAGTACCACCTGAAGCCGAAGTCGTTCCTTCTCGCCTGGACCCGGGAGACCGTCGAGCTGCCGATCCGCTCCAGGATCGCTGCCCGGGTCGAAGGGAAGAGCTCGATCGCCCGCCTGGGCGTCGGGATCCATATCACCGCGCCTACGATCCCGCCGGGTTTCGCGGCCAGATCCAGCTCGAGATGTCCAACTTCGCCGAGCACGAGATCATCCTCGACGAGGGGATGAAGATCTGTCAGCTGATTTTCGAGATGACGATGGGCACGCCCCAGGCGGCCTATACTGGCATGTTTGCCGGCCAGAAAGCCGGCAGCGGCAGCTAGCTGTTCGGACGCTTTCTTCACCGCCCGCTCCAGCTTCGTGATCGCCGCCTTGGCCTGGCGGCGGGTCGCGACCCAGTAGGTGTCGAGAATCCGCTGCGTCTCCTCGATCGCGTGGCCGGTGATGCTCGCGCTCTCGGGCGTGCTGCCGCCGGCTTCGGCCAGGTGCACCACGGCCGAGCGGCGCCGGGCGAGATGCCCGGATGCCTGGTATCGCGAGCCGCGACCGACCTTGCCACCGTGCAGTGTCGGTTCCGCGGTTCCGGCGCAAGCAGGCTCGCATCCGGCCGACCTTTCAGCCGCACCAGCAGCTCGGGGGCCTCCTCCACCGCGGCCTTCTCGGCGCGCGAGCCTGTGGCCGCTGGCGGCTGCCATATCGACACGTCGTCGGTACCGATGGCGGTCCGCATCGCACCTGCATCGTGCACCCGCCCCATGGGGCACGATGCATCCCGGCGCCGGCTGCATCCCTGCGCGCCCTTGAGCCCGCGGCCCCTTCCGCCTAAGACCCTGGCGAGCCCGAGAGAGACGAGGATGATCACCTACATCAGCACCCGCGGGCAGGCCGGGCGGCGCAGCTTCGAGGACGTGCTCCTGGCCGGCCTCGCCGAGGATGGCGGCCTGTTCGTGCCCGAGATCTGGCCGACCTTCGGCGCCGACGAGCTGCGCGCCATGCGCGGCCTCGACTACCCGAGCCTCGCCGCCCGGCTGCTCGCACCTTTCACCGAAGGCTGCTTCGGCCACGACGAGCTGCTCGGGCTCGCCCGCAAGGCCTATGCCTCCTTCGACCACGCCGCCACGGCACCCTTGCGCCACCTCGCCGGCGACGACTGGCTGCTCGAGCTGTTCCATGGGCCGACCCTGGCCTTCAAGGACTTCGCGATGCAGCTCCTCGCCGTCATGTTCGACGAGGTCCTGAGCCGACGCGGGCAGCAGCTCACCATCGTCGGTGCCACCTCGGGCGATACCGGGGCGGCAGCCGTGCATGCCTTCGCCGGCAAGCGGCAGATCCGCATCGCCATGCTGCACCCGGAAGGGCGCATCTCCCCGGTGCAGCGCCGGCAGATGACGACGGTGCGGGCCGACAACGTCCTCAACATCGCGCTGCGTGGCACCTTCGACGACTGCCAGGACCTCGTGAAGGCGATGTTCAACGACGCCGCCTTCCGCCAGCGGATGCGGCTCTCGGCCGTGAACTCGATCAACTGGGCCCGGGTCGTGGCGCAGGTGGTCTACTATGTCTGGGCGGCCCTGCGTCTCGGCGCTCCCGACCGGCCGGTCGCCTTCACGGTTCCGACCGGCAATTTCGGCAACGTCTATGCCGGCCGGGTCGCGGCCGCGATCGGCCTGCCGGTGGCGAAGCTCGTCGTCGCCACCAACGAGAACGACATCCTCGCCCGCTTCTTCCAGCACCGCCGCTACGAGCGCGGCACGGTGGTGCCCACGACCAGCCCGTCCATGGACATCCAGGTCGCGAGCAACTTCGAGCGCCTGCTGCTCGAGCTCGAAGGCGGCGACACGGCGCGCACCCG
This sequence comes from Benzoatithermus flavus, assembly GCF_037908215.1. Lineage (NCBI taxonomy): Bacteria > Pseudomonadati > Pseudomonadota > Alphaproteobacteria > Geminicoccales > Geminicoccaceae > Benzoatithermus > Benzoatithermus flavus. The sequence continues at coordinate 69,380 of NZ_JBBLZC010000017.1, forward strand.
TGCCCGCATGCAGGCCTTCGCCCAGAGCGGTGCCTTCGCGCTCGAGACGCTGGGCGAGGTCGCCCACCTGTTCGCGGGTGGCACTGCCGACCAGGGTACCGTCGCCGAGACCATCGCCGCGACGCTGCATGCGACGGGCGAGCTGGTCGATCCGCACACCGCCGTGGCGCTCGCCGTCGCAGTCCGGCACCGGCCCTTGCCCGGTGTGCCGATGGTGAGCCTCGCCACGGCGCATCCCGCCAAGTTTCCCGACGCCGTCCGGGCCGCCACCGGCATCGTCCCGGATCTGCCGGCGCGCTATGCCGACCTGATGACCCGGCCCGAGCGCTGCGTTTCCCTCGACAACGACCTGCACGCGGTCGAGACGGCCGTGTGCCAGCAATTCGGAGCCGCATGAGCGATCTCTACCGGATCACCAAGCTCGACAACGGCCTGCGCGTCGTGAGCGAGCTCATGCCCCGCCTCGAGACCGCCGCGCTGGGTGTCTGGGTCGATGTCGGCACCCGCTACGAGCCGGCCGAGGTCAACGGTGTCGCCCATCTCCTCGAGCACATGGCCTTCAAGGGGACGAGGACCCGCTCGGCGCGCGCCATCGCCGAGGAGATCGAGCGCGTGGGCGGCAGCCTCAACGCCTACACCTCGCGCGAGCACACCGCCTACTATGCCCGCATCCTGGGCTCGGACGTGGCGCTCGCGGCCGACATCATCGCCGACATCCTGCAGCGCTCGACCTTCGATCCGGCCGAGCTCGAGAAGGAGCGCCACGTCGTTCTCCAGGAGATCGGCCAGGTCAGGGACACGCCGGACGATCTCGTCTTCGACCTCCTCCAGGAGGCCGCCTATCCTGACCAGCCGATGGGCCGCTCCATCCTGGGGCCGGAAGCGATCGTCGCGACCATGCCGCGCGAGGCCCTGATCGACTACATGGCCCGTCATTACGGGCCCGCGCGCATGGTGCTCTCCGCCGCCGGCAAGGTGGACCACGACCATCTGGTCGAGCTCGCCTCCCGCCTCTTCCGCGATCTGCCCGCGACCGCCGGTACGCCGGCTCCTGCCGCCCGCTACCAGGGCGGCAGCCGGATCGAGCGCCGCCCCGACCTCGAGCAGGTTCATGTCTGTCTCGGCCTCGAGGGCGTGGCCTACCACGATCCCGACCATTTCGCGCTCCAGGTCCTCTCGACGGCCTTGGGCGGCGGCATGTCCTCGCGCCTGTTCCAGGAGGCGCGCGAGGAGCGGGGCTTGTGCTATTCGATCTTCTCCTTCGCCTCGGCCTATGCCGACACCGGCACGCTCGGCGTCTATGCCGGGACCGATCCCGAGGACGTCGAGGAGCTGCTCGCGGTGGTGGCCGACGAGACCCGATCCCTGATCGAGGAGCCGCGCGAGGACGAGCTCGTCCGCGCCCGCGCCCAGCTCAAGGCCAGCCTGTTCATGGGCCTTGAGAGCTGCTCCGCCGTCTGCGAGGACAATGCCCGCCAGCTCCTGTGCTTCGGCCGGCGGATCCCGAGCGAGGAGATCGTGGCCCGGATCGATGCGGTCGACACCGATGCCATCCGCCGCCTCGGCCGACGCCTTCTCGCCGGCAAGGGCCTGACGCTCGCCGCCGTGGGTCCGCTCGAGGCGCTGCCGCCGGTCGATCTCACGCCGCTCGCCGTGTGAGGCAAGAAGAAACTGCCGGGCGGGGAGCCACCCGGCAGCAAGTCACGCCTCAAAGTTGGAAACGACACGACAGGCATACGCAACCGGCGTGCCAGGTCGCCCGGCACCACCCACGTCCACCGATGCTGCGGAGGCGAGCGGGAAGGCTGCGCCGATTCGCGTTTCGCGATGCAGGCGGCGACGACGATTGCGAGCTCCTTTCCGGAAATCGGCCGTGCCGCCGCGATGGCCCGGCGCGTGCGGCCACGTTCCGAAGGATGGGCGGGCCGATACCGTTCTCGAGCGGGTCGGGAACGCCTCTCCGAACATCGCGTGCGATCGGACCCTGCCCGGCTGGAGGAGGCGCGCGCCCGGTGCTTCGGACGATGGCTCGGAAAACAAAAAAACTGCCGGATGGAGCCCATCCGGCAGCAGGTCACGCCTAGTCGGAAAAGAAACCGACAAGACCCGAGCAACCGGCGTGCCGGGCATCTGAAATGCCGGGCCTTTCCGCGCCGAGAAAGGCCGAGGCCGGCGCGGACGAGGAGCGCTCGCGCCCTATGGCATAGGATGCTACGGCCTCTCGGTACGTTCCACCTGCATCCGCTGCACGCTGCTGCTCCGCTCCCGGCCTGAGGCGATCCACGAGGCCAGTCTCCGGTCGATCTCGTACCATCTTATGTATTGCGTGACTGTACTTGCGTACAGCCAATTCGCTCTGCCCCAAACACATTCGTAAATTTTCCGTAAAAGGAAGAAGTCCAAGGCGAACACTCCAGCCGTCATTTGACGGAGTGGAGACAATACGGGAAACGCTCATGCGTATCTTCAAGATCGTTGCCGTCTCTCTTGTCGTCGGTCTCGGCTTCGTCGGCATGGCCGATGCCGGCCAGAAGCACAGCGCCAGCTCCAATGCCAAGGCGAGCGCCAGCGGCGGCAGGCTCTCCGGGGCGGTGACGAGCACCACGGCCCAGACCGGCAGCCACAGGTCGGCTTCGGGCGCGCTCTCGACCTCCTTCAACGAGCGCTCGCTCTCCCTCGGCATCGGCCAGGCCGAGGCGCTGGGGCAGAACACCAGGACCTCGACCAGCACGACGAGCAAGGTGTCGGGCGGCTGGTCGAGCTCGACCAGCAGCTCGTCGGCCTCTTCCTCGAGCAACTGAGACGATCTCGGGCCCGACCCTCGACCGAAGGCCGGGCCCGCTTTCCTTCCTCCGCTCGCAAGGGCGGAGGAAGGGCTCGCCTCCGGCTCGTCGGAGTTGTGGTGGCGCGCTACCCGTGACCACCACCCTGAGGCCGATTTCGCCGAACGCCGGGGCCACGGCGGCCCTCGAGCCACCATCAGCGGCCTCGCGGCCGCGACCCGCACGACGAGTCCCACCGATGAAGAGTCCTGCTCGCGTCGCTCTGGCGCTCTGCCTCGCCACAGCGTTACCCCTGACATCGACCCTGGCCCGCGACGGTCAGCAAGGCTATTCCCGCCGTGGTGAGAGCGGGGCAGCCGAGACGCCCGGCACGAGTTCCGGCGTCGTTCGGGGCAACGGGTGGAAGACGAGAGCCGAGACATCCGTCGAGACCAGCGCCACCCATGGCACCGCCGGCGGCAGCGCCGATGCTCTTGCCGATGCGCAGCCCGGCATGTCCCGGGCAACGGCCTGGAGTCGGTCCAGCGCCCAGGTCAAGGTCTCGGCGAAGAAATCCTCCGATACGAGCGCCAAGGCTGCCGGTGGGGGCAGCCCCGGGCAGACAATGTCTGTGGATGGCGGCATTCCGACGCTTGCGGCCGCTACCGCCCCGCAGGCGTCGCCCGGCTCCGAGCCGGAACGCGGGGCGGAGAGCAGGACTGCGGCCGTGGCCGAGAGCTCGTCCGAAGGAGGCCGCTCGTGGGCGGGATTGCGGGCGAGCGCCATCGCGACGACGTTCGCCGTCACCACCGGACCTCGTGCCGATGCCGGCGCCATGGCCGACGCCAGGGCGTTCGGCCCTTACACCAGCACGAGCGCCAGCACTCGGACGATGGCCCGTGCCACCTCGCTCATGCGCGCCGCCGTCGCGGTGGCGGGCGCGGTAGCCGGAGCGTTCGCCAGCGAAGAGGCGCAGCAGCAAGGTATGCCCAAAGGCCTGCCCAAGGGGCTGATCGACCAGGCGATCGCCCGTGCCGACGCTCAGGCGATGGCGACCGGGCAGCGCACCTTCACCGCCACGGCGCCACGAGCCCTGACCACCGTGCGCGAGGATGCCGTGATCGCGGAGGCCTACTCGACCTCGGTGGCGATCTCCTACGGCGATCCGGACGTAGGGGTGACCAACGACAAAGGCAGGAAGGGTGAGCCGGCAAAGAATCCCGACCCGGCGCAGAATCCTGCCACGGCAAAGAACCCCGACCAGCCTCGTACCGAGCCGACTCCGATCGGGCAGAAGGTCGGCGAGGAGCAGCCCTCCATCACGGCACCCGCCTCGACTGGACCGGAGACGGTTCGGAACGATGAGCAGGTCGCCACTGCTCCCGCCGCGAAGGCACCCCGGCGCGCCGGGCACGATGCGCCGCGCCCCGGCCCCAAGTGGACGAGCGCAGGCGCAAAGGAAGATCTGCCCCTGCCGTGGGCCAGCGAGCCCTGCTGCAAGCGTCTGGTCCAGATCCCGAGCCGCTACGCTCTCTACTGAGGGGCGCGAAGCTCCTCCGGTCGAAGGCTGCTCAAGCGAACCGCTGCGCCGCTGCCCCGTGCAGACGGCGCAGCTCCGTTACGTCCAGGTCGAGCGGCATGCCGTCCTCCACCCGCCATTCCCCTGCCACCATCACCCGGTCGGCGCGATGGGCACCGCATAGGACCAGGGCCGCGAGCGGGTCGTGGCCGCCCGAGAAGCGGAGCTCGTCGAGGGTGAAGAGGGCGAGGTCGGCCTCTTTGCCGGGGGCGAGCGTACCGATGTCGTCGCGGCCGAGGCAGCGGGCCGAGCCGGCGGTGGCCCAGCGCAGTGCGTCCAGGTGGGTGACGGCGGCAGCGCTGCCATAGTGCAGGCGGTTGACCATGAGCGCGTGGCGTACACCCTCCATGAGGTTGGAGGAGTCGTTGGAGGCCGAGCCGTCGACACCCAGGCCCAGGGGCGCGCCCGCTGCCTCGAGCTCGCGGGTGCGGCAGAAGCCCGAGGCCAGGACGGCGTTCGAGGTCGGACAGTGGCATACACCGACACCGTGGCGGCCGAGGGTCCGGCATTCCTCGGGCGTGAAATGGATGCCGTGGGCGAGCCAGGTGCTCGGCCCGAGCCAGCCGACCTCCTCCAGGAGCTGAATCGGGCGGCAGCCATAGGTTCGCACGCAGTAGGCGTCCTCGTCGCGGGTCTCGGCGAGATGGGTGTGGAGGCGGCAGCGGAAGCGCTCGGCGAGGCCGGCCGATTCACGCATCAGGCGCTTGGTCACGGAGAAAGGCGAGCAGGGGGCGAGGGCAATCTGGATCAGAGCACCTTCGGCCGGGTCGTGATAGCGGGCGAGCACGCGCTCGCAGTCGGCAAGGATCGTGTCCTCGTCCTGGACCACGCTGTCGGGCGGCAGACCGCCGTCCTTTCGCGACAGGTTCATCGAGCCCCGGCTCACTGTCATGCGGATGCCGAGCTTTCTCGCCTCCTCGACCTCGATGTCGATCGCCTGCTCGAGCCCGCGCGGGAAAAGATAATGGTGGTCGGCGGCGGTGGTGACGCCCGAGAGCAGGAGTTCGGTGAGCGCCACCCGGACCGCGAGGCGGAAGCTGTCGGGGTCGAGCCGGCTCCAGATCGGGTAGAGGGCCTCGAGCCAAGGGAACAGCTCCTTGTCGATGGCAGCGGGATGAGCCCTGGTCAGGGTCTGGTAGAAGTGATGGTGGGTGTTGACGAGGCCGGGCAGGACGACGTGACGCGAGGCGTCGAACACCGCGTCGACCTTCCCCTCGGGCTCGCGGCCACGGCCGACGAGCTCCACGATCCGCGAGCCCTCGATCACGAGGCCCCGCGCCGCACCCTCGGCCAGGATGGCGAGGGGATCCCTGATCCATAAGCGCATGACAGACACCGCTCCGCTTCACCGCCCTCGCTGGCACGGGCGGGTGCCGGCGTTGATCGCCCCGCGTGCCGCCGCCCGCAAGCCTCCGGAGCCGCGAAGGTTCTTCGCCGCCGGGCCACCCGGAACGCGCCTCGTCCGGGCAGGGAGCGGTCCACGGGGGTGTTCCCGAGGCTCCGTGCGCTACAGGACGAAATCGGCCAGCGTGAGCGCCGTCGCTCCCTCGAGCGTCAGCCGATGCTCGCCCTCGCGCCAGTCGAGCGACCGCACCGCCGCGACGAAGTCGATCGTCATCGTCCGACCCGCTACATCCACGCCATCGTCCCGGCCGTCGATGCGTCGGTCGTGGTTGCTGTCGAGCATCGTGAAGGTCTCGTCGCTGCCCGTCGAGATATAGCCGCCGCCCGGATTGGGCTTCCAGAGCTGGATGTAGAGCCGGTCCTTCCCGGCCTCGAACCCGGCGAAGGTGGTCGCGTAGTTCCAGGCCAGGAACCTGTCCCCGGCATATTCGCCGTCGGTCAGGATCTCCAGCTCGTCGTGCCCGGCCCCGCCGCTGCAGACGCCGCCCTCGACCGCGAGGACGTCGTCGCCTGCACCGCCCAGGATCGTGTCGCCCCGCCCGCCATAGATCCGGTCGTCGCCGGTCCCGCCCCGCAACAGGTCGGCACCGTCGTCCGCATAATCGAAGATCGTATCGTCGCCGGCACCCCCGAACAGGCGATCGTCGCCGGGCCCGCCGGCCAGGGTACCGGCGCCGATGCCGCCAAAGGCGATATCGTCGCCGGCACCGGCGAAGAGCATGTCGTCGCCCCTGCCGCCGAGCAGAACGTCGTCCCCGGCCAGAGCCAATATCCGTTCGCCGCGGACACCGCCGAGAAAGATGTCGTCGCCGTCCGTCAGCCTGACGGCTGGTCTCGCCATTTCCTGCCTCCAACGAACGGCAGACCCTTGGATCCAGGCCGGGGATCGGCGCCAGGCAGCGGATCGCTCTCGATGCCGGGACCGGGGATGTTTCGGCCGAGCCGGCGCGCTTCCCGTTCACCGGCTTCTCGAAGCACGGCGAAGCTCTGCGGACCTCGGTTCGACGGCTCTGGCCCCGCTGCTCGCCGGTGGGCACGAGCAGCGGGGCCGATCACCCGACGATGCCGAACTAGTTCCAGGTATGCAGCCAGATGGCGAGCCCACCGTCCCCGTGCCGGGCGAAGACGATCGTGGCGATGCCGCCGAACGTCGCTGGCCTGCCCTGCGCGTCGCGCCCCCTGGCCGACCATCTCGCCGCGGTCACGATGGTCCGGACATCGCTGCGGAAGGTGACGAGGTCGAGCGTGTGGCCGTGCAGGCCGGCGTCGAACGCCGCTCGCCAGAACCTGCGGATGGCTGTCCGTCCGCGAACGATGTCGTGCGTCGGCGGGAGCAGCACGGCGCGCTCGGCGTACAGGGCCGCTACCGAGGCCGCATTGCCGAATGCCGCATTGAAGGCCCGATAGGCCTGCTCGATCCGCTGCCTGTCCGAGGCGAGGTGATGGTCATCGAACATCTCGGCCGCCAGAGCGGGCGAGGCCGTCAGCAGCCCGGTCCCCGACAGAGCGAGCGCCATACGCCGTGAGAGCATGCTCGATTCCTCCTGATCCGTTTCTGGTTGCCGGATAGAGTGATGCTTCGAAGGATCCACGTTGAATCGGGCCAATGCCGACCGCGACCCGCTGCGCCGACCCGCCAGCCAGGTGCATGCGTGACCTTGCAGGAGAGCAGATGCACGGGTGAGCCTCCCTGCTCTGGCAACGTGATCTGCATCTTCGAAGAACATTATGTTCAAAATAATTATGACGAGAGACGTGCGGGAGGTCCAGTATGTCATGATTTTGGATGATGGCCGGCTTCGAAGTTATATTCGTTCGCTTTCGGAACGGAAAACGTCGAGGAATTGTAGCAGCCTCCTACGGAAGATCGCATCGAGCTGCCGCGGGTAAGCGCTAGAGTTGCGCCCGCAGCCGGACGAGGCTCGCCCGAAGCTGCCGCCGGTAGCACCGGGCCAGGCATCGCATCCGCTCTCCTTCGGCCGTCTCGCCGAGCGCGGTGGCGTCGAAGCTCGCCTGCCCCAGCCGGGCGGCGAGGTAGGCGAGCTCGTAGAACGGCAGGCGGGCGGCCAGGCCGGGATCGCCGGTGCGATCCGCCACGGCTCGGGCGAGATCGGCGAGGGCGGCAGGGGCGAGGGCGAATTCGGCGCCGAAGCCGGCCAGGTCCCAGGCGATGTCGGTGGGGCCGGGATACAGGTGGTCGGCGTGGTGATCGGTGTTGTCGACCTTGCAGTAGCCGTGCCCGGTCGCGAGCCATTCGTGCGGCCGGACACGGCCGTCGATCGCCACCGCCGGCACCTCGCCGAAGCCGCGGAGATGGCGGTCGAGGCCGGCGAGGCCGGCGGGCTCGCCGAGGCCTTCGGCGAGGTTGGTGCGGATCATCTCGAGCAGGGCTTCCGGTCGGGCGGGCTCGCCGGTCGGGAAGCGGCGCGCGCGATGGACGAAGTAGCGGGCAGCCCAGCGCAGGAACGCGCCGTCGGCCCCGCCTGCCGCGAGCGGCCGACCGTCGATCCAGCGCTGGGCCAGGAATCCCTGCCGGTAGCCCAGGATCTCTGGTCCGAAGCCGGCTTCGGCCAGCGCCTGCCCGCGCGCGTGCGCCGCCCGGCCGTACCGCCCGAGGCCGGCGAACTTGTGCAGCACGGGGCGGCCGTACGTGCCCTCGGCCAGGAACTTGCGGCGCTCGAACATCGGCGCGGTGGCGGGCCAGGCCGCTTCGGTCGCGTAGACCAGACTGCGCCAGGCACCGCCCGAGAGCTCGCGGCTGCCGGCCGGGAAGGGAGCGCGGGGGAGGATCGCCGCCTCGAACGGCACGTGCTCCTTCCGATGGCGCTGCCAGCGCGCCCTCGCTTCGTCGGAGATCAAGGTCGCCGGATCCGGGTCCCGGCTCGGGAACAGGACGATCCGCTCGTCCGGAATGCCGAGGCCGGAGAGCCAGGCGGCCGTGCCGCACAAGGAGGAGCCGCTGAGGCCGGGCCCCTCGTCGACGACGAGGAAGAAGCCGTCCTTGCGTGCCGGCAGCCATGCCGCGAGCCGGACGGTCGCGGCCGGCCGGCGGTCGAACGGATGGCCGCGCGGCCGCAGCGTCAGGCTCTCGACCGTCCAGCCTTCGGCCGCCAGCGTCGCCGCGACGACCGCGGCGAGGCTCGTGCCGATGCCGCGCAGTCCGATGCAGACGGCGCGGGCGGGTCCCGTCCGGCGGGCGAGCCGCTCGGCTGCCGCGAGATACATCTCCGGGTAGAGCGCATAGTAGGCGTAGCCTTCGGGCGTCTTGAGGCGGACGGGCGAGGGCAGGGGCAGCGCGGCCGCCTGCTCGAGCGCCGTGACAAGGGCTCGCGGCCATTCGGCCAAAGGCTCGCCGCGCCAGGAGGCGTGCAGCATCCGGCCGGCGCAGGAGCTCGCCCGTCGCAGCGCGTCGGCCAGGGGCGAGCGGTCGTCCCGCTCGGGGAACAATGCGTCGGCGATCGCCGCCTCCAGGACGCCGAGGTCGATCAGGAGTGCCACGAGATCGTCGCGCGCGGGCCCGCTCCGCCCCTGCAGCAGGGTGCCGGCCCGGGCCAGCAGGCCCGTCAGGAGCGGGCCCGGATCGGCCTCCTCGTCGTGGTCCCTGAAGACGATCATGGCCGACCCCGAGAACAGCGCACGGCCACGGGTAACCGGCAGACGCGCGCCCGGTTCCATGCCCGTGCCACGTGGATTTTCCGCGCGGGGGCGATGGTCGGGATCGAATCGGGACGAAATGGCGACTATGCTCGGGCTCGTTCATGAAGTTTCGGCAACGGGAGGCTCGTATGCATCCACGGTTCGATAGGGATGCCGCTCGTCTGTCGCGGCGGGTTCTGCTCGCCGGCATCGCGGCGTGCACGCTCGCCGGCTCCATCCCGGCACGGGCCGAGATCCAAGGCCTCGAGATCATCGCCCCGGCGAGCCCCGGCGGCGGCTGGGACCAGACGGCGCGCGCCATGCAGGCCGTGCTGCAGGAGACGGGCCTCGCCTCGGGCGTGCAGGTGCAGAACATCTCGGGTGCGGGTGGCACGATCGGGCTCGCCCAGTTCGTCACCAGCAAGAAGCGGAAGGGCGACGCCATCCTGGTCGGCGGCCTCGTCATGGAAGGGGCGATCCTCACCAACAAGGCGCCGGTGACACTCGCCGACGTGACGCCTTTGGCCCGGCTCACCGGCGAGTACGAGCTGGTCGTGGTACCGGCCGATTCCCCCATCAAGTCGATGGCCGACCTCGTCCAGAAGCTCGCGGCCGATCCGGGTTCGGTCTCCTGGGGCGGCGGCTCGGCGGGCGGCACCGACCACATCCTGGCCGGGCTGATCGCCAAGGCGGCGGGCGTCGACCCCAACAAGGTCAACTACATCGCCCATTCGGGTGGCGGCGAGGCTCTGTCCTCGATCCTGGGCGGGCACGTGACGGCCGGCATCAGCGGCTACGAGGAGTTCGCGCCGCAGATCGCGGCCGGCAAGCTGCGCGGCATCGCGATCTCCTCCGAGGAGCGTCTGCCGGGCATCGACGTACCGACCCTGAAGGAGCAGGGCCTCGACGTCTCGCTCGTGAACTGGCGTGGCGTGTTCGCTCCGCCGCAGATCCGGGACAAGGACAAGAAGGCTCTGGCCGAGGCCATCGACAAGATGGTGCAGAGCCCGCCGTGGAAGGACGTGCTCCAGAAGCGCGGCTGGATGGACCTCTATCTGCCCGCCGACAAGTTCGCGGCCTTCCTCGAGGAGGACCGGGCGAAGGTCGAGGGTACGCTCAAGGACATCGGTCTCGTCAAGTGATCCACCGTGGCCGGGGTGCCCGCCGCCCCGGCCCCCCTCCCGCACCGATGAAGGAGGCTCCGCCATGCCCGCCACGAGACGCGCTGCTATCGTCATGCTCGCGGCGGCACCGCTCGTCGGGGCCACGACGCCGGCCCTGGCAGCACCGCTCCTGCCGCAGCTCGAGATCATGGCACCGGCCGCAGCCGGCAGCGGCTGGAGCCAGACCGCACAGGCGATGAAGCAAGCCCTCGAGGGCGAAGGCCTCGTCGCCAGGGTCGCCATCGTCCAGGTGCCGGGTGCCGGCGGCACGGTGGGCCTCGCCCGGTTCGTGAAGGAGCGGCGCGGCCGCGGCGACGCCGTGCTGCTCACCGGGCTCGTCATGGTGGGAGCCGTGCTCGCCGGCAAGCCGGCCGCCTCGCTCGACGACGTGACGCCGCTCGCCCGGCTCGCCGGCGACTACGAGGTGGTGGTGGTGCCGGCCGGGTCCGATATCAAGACGCTGACCGACCTCACGCTGCGCCTCGCCACCGACACGCGCTCGGTCTCCTGGGCCGGCGGCTCGCTCGGCGGCACCGATCACATGCTCGCTGCCCTTCTCACCCACGAGGTCGGCGGCGAGGTCGTGCACCTGCACTACGCCCCTTATGCGGGCGGCGGCGAATCGCTGGCCGCCCTTCTCGGCGGCCACGTCACCGTGGGCGTCAACGGCTACCAGGAGTTCGCCACCGAGATCGCCGCCGGCCGGCTCAGAGCGCTCGCGATCTCGGCTCCCGGTCCCGTGCCCGGCATCGACATTCCGACCTTCGAGGAGCAGGGCGTGCCGCTCGAGCTCGTCGATTGGCGCGGCGTGATGGCAGCGCCCGGCATCGACGCGGCACAGGCGCAAGCACTGGGCGAGCTGATCGCCCGGATGGTGCGCACATCGACCTGGAAGGCCACGCTCGAGCAGCGCCGCTGGCAGGATCTCTACCAGCCGGCCGAAGCGTTCGGAGCGTTCCTCGAGGAGGAGCGGCGCCGGGTCCGCGAGCTCCTGGCCCGGGCGCGGCTCGTGAAATGAGGGGAGGCGGGAACGGATGACGACGGTACGGAGCCTGAGGCTCGGCGAGGCGGTTCTGGGCGGCGGGGTGCTGGCGCTCGGCGTCTTCATCGCCGTCGAGACGGCGCGGCTCGAAGTGGCGCCGAGCCATACCACGATCGGGCCGAGGCTGTTTCCGTCCCTGATCGCGGGCGGTCTGATCGTCATCGGCCTGCTCGTGCTGCGCGAGGCCTTTTTCGGCCACGTCGCCCACGAGCGCGGCCGGTTCGAGCTCGACTGGCTCGCGGTCGGCCTGGTCTCGGCCGGGCTCGTGGCGCAGATGCTCCTGCTCGAGACCTTGGGCTGGATCCCCGCCTCGACGCTCCTCTTCGTGGCGGCTGCCCGCGCCTTCGGCAGCCGGCGGCTGCTGCTCGATATGGTCATCGGCCTCGCTCTGACGGGGGCAGCCTTCGTCGTCTTCAACGCGGGCCTCGGCCTCACCCTGCCAACGGGCACCGCGATCGAGCGGTTGCTGCCCGGTGGCGGCGACGATAGCGGCGAGTAGGAGACTCGGATCCCATGGAAACCCTTGCCGCCCTCGCTCACGGCTTCGCCGTGGCGCTGACGCCGATGAACCTGCTCTGGTCGGCGCTGGGGGTCACGGTCGGCACCGCCATCGGCGTTCTGCCCGGCATCGGCCCGGCGCTCACCGTGGCGCTGCTGCTGCCGATCACCTACGACCTCGATCCGACCGCCGCCTTCATCATGTTCGGCGGCATCTATTACGGGGCGATGTACGGCGGCTCGACCACCGCCATCCTGCTCAACACACCGGGCGAATCGGGCAGCATCGTCACCGCCATCGACGGCCACGAGATGGCGCGCCAGGGCCGGGGGGCCCAGGCGCTCGCGATCGCCGCCATCGGCTCCTTCGTCGCCGGCACCATCGCCACGCTCGCCCTCACCTTCGTGGCCCCGGCACTGGTGAAGCTCGCGCTGCTGTTCGGCCCGGCGGAGTATTTCGCACTCATGGTCTTGGCACTCACCACCGTCACGGCCGTGCTCGGCGACAGCCTCGTGCGCGGGCTTGCGAGCCTGTTCTTCGGGCTGGCGCTGGGGCTGGTCGGCATCGACCTCCAGACCGGGCAGGCGCGCTTCACGCTCGGCATCCCGGAACTCCTGGACGGGATCGACACGGTCGTGGTGGCGGTAGGGCTCTTCGCCATCGGCGAGACCCTCTACAACGCCGCGCGCTTTCGCTTCGAGACCGAGGAGATCTACGCCCTCGAGGGCTCGATCTGGATGAGTCGGGAGGACTGGGCGCGCTCCTGGAAACCGTGGCTGCGGGGCACGCTTCTGGGCTTTCCGATCGGGGCGCTTCCGGCCGGTGGCTCCGAGATCCCGACCTTCCTCTCCTATCTGGTCGAGAAGCGCCTCGCGAAGAAGCCCGAGGAGTTCGGCAAGGGAGCGATCGAGGCCGTGGCCGGGCCCGAGGCTGCGAACAACGCCTCGGTCGCGGGCACGCTCGCCCCTCTGCTCTCTCTGGGCTTGCCGACCTCGGCCACGGCCGCGATCATGCTGGCCGCCTTCCAGCAGTACGGCCTCCAGCCCGGCCCCTTGCTGTTCGACAGCAATCCCGAGCTGGTCTGGGGCATGATCGCGAGTCTCTATATCGGCAACCTGCTCCTTCTGATCCTCAACCTGCCGATGGCGGGCGTGTGGGTGAAGTTGCTCGCGATCCCGCGGCCCTGGCTCTATGGCGGCATCCTCGTCTTCGCGACCCTGGGTGCCTACACCCTCAACAACAACGTGGTCGACCTCGTGATCCTTTGGCTCATCGGTGTTCTGGGCTTCGCGATGCGCGTGCTGGACGTGCCGATCGCCCCTTGCGTCGTGGGCCTGATCCTCGGGCCCTTGGCCGAGCAGCAGTTCCGCCGGGCGCTCGCGATCAGCCAGGGCGATCCGTCCGTCTTCCTCACCCACCCGCTGTCGCTCACTCTCCTGATCGTGGCCGCCCTCCTCGTCGCCGGGCCCGTGATCCTGCGTCGCCGGGCGCGGCGGGCCGAGCGGGAGGCCGCGGCCGCCTGAGGATGCGGCCGCGTCAGTCCCGGGAGCGCTCGAGATCGGGCAGGAAGACGGTGAGGAGCCCGATCAGCGGCAGGAAGGCGCAGAGCTCGTAGACGAAACCGATGCTCGTGAGATCGGCGAGCCTGCCGAGCGCAGCCGCACCGATGCCGCCCATGCCGAAGGCGAGCCCGAAGAACAGGCCGGCGACCGCGCCGACATTGCCGGGCACCAATTCCTGCGCATAGACCACGATCGCCGAAAAGGCCGAGGCCAGGACGAGCCCGATCACGACGCTGAGCACCCCCGTCCAGAACAGGTTCGCGTGCGGCAGGAGGAGCGAGAAGGGCAGCACGCCCAGGATCGACGCCCAGATCACGGTCTTGCGGCCGATCCGGTCGCCGACCGGCCCGCCGGCGAGCGTGCCGGCGGCGACCGCGAGCAGGAAGACGAAGAGATGCATCTGGGCGCTCTCGACCGGGATGCCGAAGGTCGAGATCAGGTAGAACGTATAGTAGCTGCTGAGGCTCGCCATGTAGAAGAACTTGGAGAAGACGAGTGCGGCCAGGATCGCGAGCGACGCGGCGACCTTGCCGCGCGAGAGGCTCCGCGACGCATCGGCACGGCCGGCGCTGGGCCTCGCCGTGGCGAGCCGGTGCCGCTCGTACCAGGCGCCCACCTGCCACAGGACGATCATCGCCAGCACGGCCACGAGCGAGAACCAGGCGATGCTGCCCTGTCCGCCCGGCAGCACGACGAAGGCGGCGAGGAGCGGCCCCATGGCCGAGCCGGCGTTGCCGCCGACCTGGAACAGGGACTGCGCCAGCCCGTGCCGTCCGCCCGAGGCCATCCGTGCCACCCGCGACGATTCGGGATGGAACACCGAGGAACCCATGCCGACGAGCGCTGCCGCCAGCAGCAGGACCCCGAAGCTCGGCGCCACCGAGAGCAGGAGGAGGCCCGAAAGGCTCAGGCCCATGCCGGCCGCGAGCGAGTAGGGCTGCGGCCGGCGGTCGGTATAGAGGCCGACGAGCGGCTGGAGCAGCGAGGCGGTGAGCTGGAAGGCGAGGGTGATGAGCCCGATCTGGGTGAAGCTCAGCCGGAACGAATCCTTCAGCATCGGGTAGATCGCCGGCAGCAGCGACTGGATCAGATCGTTTAGAAGGTGCGAGAAGCTGATCGCGACCAGAATCGCGAACACGGTGCCCTGGGCCGCCTGCCCGTGGCTTCGCGCCTCGCCCGCTGCTGTTTTCGCCGCCATCCCCGATCCGGCCCGACGGTGCGAGGTGGGCGCCCGCTCGGGCCGCCGCGCCACCCCGACGCTCGTTGCCCGATAGCAGGAAAGCCGGGTTCCCGTCTGCGGCGGTTTCGGCATGACGGCTGTGCGGTCGTGATGCCCGTGCCACGGTGGCGCTGCCGGACAGGTTCTCGCAGACAGCCGGAACGCACGATGACAAGACGAACGGCGAAGCAAGGAAGAACATGTCAAGGTTGCCGCGAGGCCGCCCGTGACCCTGGCGGGGAAGCATCATGTCCGGCCGTCCGGCAGGAGAGAAGCAGGCCATACAGCGGTTCGCGGCCTCCGTCGCCGGCCTGCTCCTGGCGCTTATGTAGCCGGCATGCTCGACGGCGGCATGGCCCGGGGCGTGGCGGGCTGCCTTCCTCGGCGGCAGCCTCGCCATCGCCCGTCTCGTCGTCCGGCGCGGCATCGGCCGCGATCCGGAGCTCGACCCGGAAGACCCCTGGCTCTACCGTACCGGGTCCGGCCTGGGCTCAGATCTCCTCCTCGAAATCGGCCAGATCCATGGCCGGATCGACATCCTCCTCCTCTTCCGCCGCGTCGGGCTCGGCGGCCGCGGCCTCGCCGGCGCCGAACGCCTCCATGAGCAGGTTGCCCAGGAGCATGCCGCCGGCGACGCCCATCGCGGTCTGCATGGCGCCCGCGAGAAACCCGCCGCCGCCCTGGTGCTGGTAGCGTGCGAGCTGCGCCGCCTCGGGCGAGATCGCGGGCCTCGGCACGGTCGCGCCGGCGCCGGCCCCGAACAGGCCGCCCAGGAAGCCGCCGCCGGCCGGCCGCCGCGCCAGCTCCTGCTCGAGCTGCTGGATCCGCTCCTGCGCGGCTTTCAGCGCGTGCTCCTGCACGATGATGGCCTGCGCCATGTAGTAGGGCGCGTTGGGCCGTCGCCGCAGATGCTCCTCGATCCGCCGCTGGGCGGCCGGATCGCGCGGGCCGGAGCCCGCCTCCGCCTGGGCCAGCCGGTCGAACAGGCCGTCGATGATCTGCTGCTCGTTCGTGTCCACGGATGTTCCTCTCGTCTCGTGCAATGCGGCGGCCGCCGCAAACGGCCCCGCCATCGGCGGTCCGGGCTGCCCCTCGTGCCGATGGGCGATGGCCCGGCCGCAACGGTGACACGCGGGTATACGCGCGAGGCCGGAGGCTCATTCCGCGGCTGCGATGTTCCGGCCGTGGCGCGCCGCGTTCACGACCGTGCGCCGGGCGGGGTCGCGCTGCAGGCGGCGCTCCGTTCGCGCCACGCCGTCAGCGGATGATGCCCGGCGCGGACGGGCAGGCGCCTGAAGTGAAGCACCGCCGCCAGCCACAGGATGGCACGGCCCGCGAGCGTGATCAGTGATGATCGGCTGAGTGCCCGGCTTGAATGGTCGGAGCGGCGGGATTTGAACCCACGACCCCCAGTCCCCCAGACTGATGCGCTACCAGGCTGCGCTACGCTCCGACGCGGGGCTGGTGAAGTGGGCGCACATATAGCGTCTGCAGCGCCGGTCGGCAACCGGGTGATGGTGCTCGAATCGGCCCGATCCTCGTCGGTGCGCAGATGGGAGGCCGGCAGGAGGATCGGACCCGAGGCGCGCCTTCAAGGCCGGGCCAGCTCGGTCCGTACCCGGGCCAGGAGAGCCTTGAGTTCGCCGAGCTCCTCGCGCAGCGCCTTCAGCTTTCGTCTGGTGTCGGCAGGCAGGACCCGGACCGGCGAGGCCATGGTCGCAGCAGGTCGCGGCGTCGGCTGGGATGGCGCCATCGCCGCCACGGTGGCCGGCGCCCCTTCCTCGGCGGCAGCGCCGGTCCGGCCGCGGCGTGCGCGCAGGAGCTTCTGCGCCCCCTTGATCGTGTAGCCTTCGTCGTAGAGCAGGCTCCTGATCTGGCGCAGGAGCTCCACATCCTCCGGCCGGTAGTAGCGGCGGCCGCCGCCGCGCTTCAAGGGCCGCACCTGCGGGAACTTGCTCTCCCAAAAGCGCAGCACGTGCTGCGCCACGTCGAGCTCCTCGGCCACCTCGCTGATCGTGCGGAAAGCGGCGGAGGATTTCTGCGGCCGCCCCGGCGACGGCGGATCGCCTGCCGGCTGGTCGGCGAGATCGGGTGCAAGGGGAGCCATCCTCATGACCCGTCGCCGTTGCCGGATGCGCTGTTGATGCGCTCCTTCAGCACCTGGGAAGCGCGGAACACGAGCACCCGGCGCGGCAGGATCGGCACCTCTTCGCCGGTCTTGGGATTGCGTCCGATCCGGTGGCCCTTCTGCCGGACGGCGAACGTGCCGAACGACGAGATCTTCACCGATCCCTCGCGCAGGAGGGATTCGGAGATCTCATCGAGGATGGCGTCGACGAGATCGGCGGACTCGCTCCGCGAGAGGCCCACCTCCTGGTAGACCGCCTCGGCGAGCTGGGCCCGGGTCACCGTCTTACCTGCCATGACACGGCGCGCTCCGCTGCTCGGCTCCCGAAGGCAAAAAGCTAAGCGCAACAAACATTTCCGTCAATAGACGGGGAACGGACGCCCCGTGCCCGCTACCAGCGGATGAGCGCCGCCCCCCAGGCGAACCCGCCGCCCATGGCGTTGGCGACGACGAGATCGCCCTCGCGGATCCTGCCGTCCTCGACCCCCTCGTTCAGCGCCAGCGGGATCGAGGCCGCGGAGGTGTTGGCATGCCGGTCCACGGTCACGATCACCTTGTCGGCCGGGAGCTGCAGGCGCTTGCCGACGGCGTCGATGATCCGCTTGTTGGCCTGGTGCGGCACCAGCCAGTCGAGATCGCCCGTGCCGTAGCCCGCCTTGTCGAGCACGGTGAGTGCTGCACCCGCGAGTTCGGCCACGGCGTAGCGGAACACCTCGCGCCCGTTCATCCGCAGATGGCCCGTGGTGCGGGTCGAGGACGGGCCGCCGTCGACGTAGAGATCGTCGTAGTGACGGCCGTCGGCCGAGAGATGGGTCGCGAGCAGGCCACGGTCGCCGCGCGCTCCGGCCTGCTCCTCGGCCTGCAGGACCACGGCACCCGCCCCGTCGCCGAACAGCACGCAGGTGCCACGATCCTCCCAGTCGAGGATGCGGGAGAAGGTCTCGGCGCCGATCACGAGCGCCGTGCGCGCCTGACCTGCGCGCAGGAAATTGTCGGCGGTGGCGAGCCCGTAGGCGAAGCCGGCGCAGACGGCCTGCAGATCGAAGGCGATGCCGGGGCCGATGCCGAGCTTGCGCTGCACGGCCGTCGCGGTGGCCGGGAAGGTGTGGTCGGGTGTCG
Organism: Benzoatithermus flavus; assembly: GCF_037908215.1. Lineage (NCBI taxonomy): Bacteria > Pseudomonadati > Pseudomonadota > Alphaproteobacteria > Geminicoccales > Geminicoccaceae > Benzoatithermus > Benzoatithermus flavus. The sequence continues at coordinate 87,493 of NZ_JBBLZC010000017.1, forward strand.
CCGTGGCGACGATCACGAGCTCGACGTCCTGGGGGCGCAGCCCGGCCCGCTGCAGCGCCACACGGGCGGCGTTCGCGGCGAGGTCGGAGGTGAGCTCGCCTTCGGCGGCGAGGTGCCGCCGCTCGATCCCGGTCCGCTCGCGGATCCATTCGTCGGAGGTGTCGACGCGCCGCGACAGCTCCTCGTTGGTCACCACCTGCGCCGGCAGATAGGCGCCCACACCACGTACGACGGAGCGCAGCATCGTCAGGACGCCGCCGCCTGCGCGTCGGGCACCGGTGCTGCCGGCTTCGTTCCTCCCATCTCCTCGATGATCCTCTCGTTGGTGCCCTTGCGGACGAGATCGGCGGCGGTCGCGATCGCCGCCGAGAAGCCGAGCGCATCGGTGCCGCCGTGGCTCTTCACCACCACGCCGTTGAGCCCCAGGAACATGGCGCCGTTGTAGCGCCTGGGGTCGAACTTGTCCTTCAGCGCCTGGAACACGGGCCGCGCCAGAAGATAGCCCAGCTTCGCCCGCAGGCCTCCGACCTCGAACGCTTCCTTCAGGGCGGCGGTGAACATCGCGGCGGTGCCTTCGGCCATCTTGAGCGCCACGTTGCCGGTGAAGCCGTCGGTCACGACGACGTCCACCACACCTTCGGTGACGTCCGTGCCCTCGACGAAGCCATGGAAGTCGATCGGCAGGTCGCTGCCCCGCAGCATGGTGGCCGCCCCGCGCACGACGTCGTCGCCCTTGAGCTCCTCGGTGCCGACGTTGAGGAGCCCGACCCTGGGCTTCTCCACGCCCAGCATGACGCGGGCGAACACTTCGCCCATCACCGCGAACTGGAACAGGTGCTCGGGCCCGCAATCGACGTTGGCGCCGAGGTCGAGGACCACGATCGGGTGCCGTCGCGCCGGCATGACCGAGGTGATCGCCGGCCGGTCGACGCCGGGCAGCGTCTTCAGCACGAACTTCGCCATCGCCATCAGCGCCCCGGTGTTGCCGGCCGAGACCGCGGCCGCGGCCTCGCCGTCCTTCACGGCGTTGATGGCGAGCCGCATGCTCGTGTTGCGGCCCTGGCGGAGCGCCAAGGACGGCTTGGCGTCGCCGGCCACGAAGTCGGGCGTGTGTCGCAGCGTGCAGCGCGCGGCGAGCTGCGGTCGGGCCGCGAGCAGCGGCTGGAGCCTGGCCTCGTCGCCGAACAGGATGAAGCGGAGATCGTCGTGCCGCTCGAGGGCCTGGGCTGCGCCGTCGACGACGATGCCCGGCGCCGCATCGCCGCCCATGCCGTCGAGAGCGATCGTGAGGCTCATCGCGGCATCTTCCCCGGAAGAAGGGCGTGCCCGACGCAGGCCGGCGCGCCGCACGCGGTCTTGCACACGGCGTTCGAACTCTTGCGAAGGTGAAGCGGCATCGGCGTGGCTGGCTCAGTGCTTGCGCAGGGAGGCGAGGGCGGCGAACGGGTTGGCTTCGGCGGCATCGTCCCCCGCGATGCCGAGCTCGGCGAGCTTCGCGTCGGCATCCGGAGAGCGTGGATACGGGTCGAGGGCGAGCGAGAGCTCCTCGGCCAGGATCTCGCCGAGATCGAGCCCGCCTTCGGGCAAGGGCTCCGGCAGCTCGGCCTCGGGGTCGATCTCGATCTCCTCCTCGGCCTCGAGCGGGGCTGCACGGCTGAACAACCGGTCGAACTCGGCCTCGACGGTGGCTTCGACCGGGTCGAGCGTGACGACGCAGCGCTGGGCGAGCCGGGCACGGAGCCGGCCCGAGACGTGCAGGAGATCCTCGCCGGCGCGCTCGATCGACACCTCGCCCGCGAGCAGATCGAGTCGGACGAGGTCGAAGCGCTTCGCCAGCGCCCGACGCTCCTCGGCGTTCGCCTCGAGCGTGACAGTAGCGCCGCCCGGCGGCAGCCCGTCGGGCGCGTACAGACGAGAGAATTCAGCAGCAGTCGACAACCACGACCTCCAGGCCAGGGCAGACGTTCATCGCGGCATGCTGCGGCCCGTCCCTCGGCCGCTCTCCACCCTCGGCACCGGCCATCGCAAGGAACGGCAGGCTCAACAAAGACCGCCCGGCTAGGACAGCGGCGGAGATTAGAGCCGCCTCGCAGGACGGTCAACGCCGGCGGGCGACCGTCGTCCGGCCGCAGGCTCACGGCCGGGCGAACTCGATCCGGCCGGCCAGAAGAGCCGCCCCGTCGCCTCTGGCCAGCCAGCGATCCTGATCACAGAGATAGGTGCCGAGACGCCGGATCGCGACCGCATCGGGCGCTGCGGCCTCGGTATAGACATTTCGCCGCAGCACCTCGTCCAGCGCCGCCGGATCGGCGCCGTCGAGGAGCGGATCGATGGCGGCGGCCCGGCCGAAGAAGCTCTGAGCCAGCTTCTTCACGTGCTTGCCGACCGAGAGATCGCCGACCCCCCACTCGCGTAGATGCCGGTCGAGGTCGGCGAACATCACGTCGAACAGGGCCTGGGCCAGCTCCAGGCCGGGAGCGCCCTCGTGCCGCAGGCGGCGCATCACGAGGATCGCGTGCAGCATCACCATCTCCAGCCGGCCGTCCCGACTGTCGGGGACACCCCACGCGGCGTAGAACACGGACGTCCGCGCCTGCTCGACCAGGGCGACGTAGAGCGCGTGCGCCGCATCCCGGCGCGCCCGGCGGCCGCGCAGCCAGGAGCGGACCCGCTGCCACCAGGACGGCCCGGACCCCGCGGCCGACTGTCCGTCGCTCTCGGAATATGCTACCAAGCCGCTGCGCGCCATGTTCTCGCTTCTCTTCTACGGAACCAGGTTCATGCAAAAGCAATCGGGCAAGCTCGTCCGTCACGTCCTGGCCGCGGCGGCTGCGGTCCTGCTCGCGGCGGCCTGCCAGCCCACGATCAACACCCACGGCCACGAGGTGGACACCACGCAGCTATCCCAGATCAAGCCCGGCGTGACCAGCCGCGAGGAGGTGGCCCGGCTGCTCGGCTCGCCGTCGACGAAGGGCACCTTCGAGAAGGAGAGCTGGTTCTACATCAGCCAGCGCAACGAGGCGAAGTCGTTCTATCAGGACAAGGTCACCGAGCAGGACGTGGTGCGGATCGACTTCGACGCCAACGGGATCGTCACGAACGTGAGCGCCCACGGCCTCGAGCTCGCGCAGGCCATCGAGCCCGATCCCAACAAGACGCGCACCATGGGCAACGAGCTCACCGTGCTGCAGCAGTTCGTGGGCAATATCGGCCGCTTCAACTCCTCCCCCGAGCTGAGGCAGCAGGGCCCGGTCGGGCGCTGAGCGGAGGCTGAACGCGCGCAGGTATGCACGCTCGGCCGCGTTTCGCTCCAGGGATCGAGGAGCAGCGCGCCCGTCGGCGCCGCATCGTCGATGTTGCGGGCGACCGAGACCAGCCCGTGCCCGATGGCGGTCGCCGCGAGCGGTTCTGGTTAGCACCACAGCAGCTCGGCTACGACGTTGGTATCGAGCAGTCGAGCCGTCGTTCGGGCCAGGCGATGTCGCGGCCAGTATCCCGAGTCCGCTCGATCGGGATCGCGTCGAGACCGAACGCTCGCAGCTCCTCGAACAGCGAAGGCCGGCACCGCCGACCGGCGGTCAGCCGTTCGAATTCTTCGGCCGCAAGCACCACGACGGCGTTCTTGCCGCGGACCGTCACCGGCTGCGACCCTTGCGTGCGGGCACGACGAACGACCTCCGAGAAGCGGGCTTGCGCATTCTCGAGCTTCCACGGGCCGTCCACCGCATCGGGTGCACCCATTTCGGCCCTCCAAAGCCGACCATCTGACTAGAAGTCGAGGTTCGCGAGCGCGATCGCCGAGATGTGCCGCGATCGGCAGCACCGGAAATGCCCGGCAAAGTGCTTGGAACGGAATCGCCGGACCCTTGCAGGCCCGGCGACCGTTCGCTCGCGAGCGCGAGGGGTCCGGCTCAGCCGCCCGTTGCCATGGCGGCGAGGCTGGCGAGGATCAGGAGCGCCACGATGTTGGTGATCTTGATCATCGGGTTCACCGCCGGGCCGGCGGTGTCCTTGTAAGGGTCGCCGACCGTGTCGCCGGTCACGGCGGCCTTGTGGGCCTCCGAGCCCTTGCCGCCGTAGTTGCCCTCCTCGATGTACTTCTTGGCGTTGTCCCAGGCACCGCCGCCCGAGGTCATCGAGATCGCGACGAAGATGCCGGTGACGATCGTGCCGAGGAGAAGAGCGCCCAGGGTCGTGAACGCCTCGACCTGGCCCGCCACGGCGTTCACCACGGCATAGACCACGATCGGGGCCAGCACCGGCAGGAGCGAAGGCGCGATCATCTCGCGAATGCCGGCCCTGGTCAGCATGTCCACCGCCTTGCCGTAGTCGGGCTTGTCGGTGCCGGCCATGATGCCGGGCTTCTCACGGAACTGCCGGCGCACCTCCTCGACGATCGAGCCCGCCGCCCGGCCCACGGCCTGCATGCCGAGCGAGCCGAAGAGGTAGGGGAGGAGGCCGCCGATGAACAGGCCCACGACCACGAACGGGTCGGAGAGGCTGAAGCGGACGTCGAGGTTCGGGAAGTAGTGCTTGAGGTCCTGGACGTAGGCGGCGAACAGCACCAGTGCCGCGAGGCCGGCCGAGCCGATGGCGTAGCCCTTGGTCACGGCCTTCGTGGTGTTGCCGACCGCATCGAGCGCGTCGGTATGCACGCGGACCTCCTTGGGCAGGCCCGACATTTCGGCGATGCCGCCCGCGTTGTCGGTGACGGGGCCGTAGGCGTCGAGGCTGACGACGAGGCCGGTCAGCGCCAGCATGGTCGTGGCGGCGATGCCGATGCCGTAGAGGCCGGCCGCGAGATAGGCGACGAGGATGCCCGCGCAGATCACGATCACCGGCAGGGCGGTCGCCTCCATCGAGACGGCGAGGCCCTGGATGATGTTGGTGCCGTGGCCGGTGGTCGAGGACTTGGCGATGCTCAGCACCGGCCGGTGGTTGATGCCGGTGTAGTAGTCGGTGATCCACATCAGGAGGCCGGTCACCGCGAGGCCGGTGAGGCTGCAATAGTAGATGTCGAGTCCGCTCGGACCGTTCGACGGGTCGCCGTAGATCGTGTCGAGGCCGAGCACGAGTGCGGTCACCGGCAGGAGCACCACGGCCGAGATTGCGGCCGCACCCCAGAAGCCCTTGTAAAGGGCGCCCATGATGCTGTTGGAGGGACCCAGCTTGACGAGATAGGTGCCGGCGATCGAGGCCAGGAGGCACACGCCGCCGATCACGAGCGGGAACAGCATCAAGGTCGCGGCCTGCTGTCCGGTGAAGAAGATGGCCCCCAAGAGCATGGTGGCGACGAAGGTGACGGCGTAGGTCTCGAACAGGTCGGCCGCCATGCCGGCGCAGTCGCCCACATTGTCGCCCACGTTGTCGGCGATCACGGCCGGGTTCCGGGGATCATCCTCGGGGATGCCGGCCTCGACCTTGCCGACGAGATCCGCACCCACGTCGGCACCCTTGGTGAAGATGCCGCCGCCCAACCGCGCGAAGATCGAGATCAGGGAGGCGCCGAAGGACAGCCCGACCAGCGCCTCCAGGATCCCGCGCTGCTCCGTGCCGAGCACGAGCAGCACGCCGTAATAGACGGCGACACCCAGAAGGCCCAGGGCCACGACCAGAAGCCCGGTGATCGCGCCGGCCTTGAACGCCACGTCGAGGCCGCCCGCGAGCCCGGTCGTGGCCGCAGCCTCGGCGGTGCGGCTGTTCGCGCGCACCGAGGTGTTCATGCCGAGGAACCCGGCCGCCGCCGAGCAGCAGGCGCCGATGGCGTAACCGATGCCGACCTTGAGACCGAGGAAGAAGGTCAGCAGCAGGAAGATGATCACGCCGACCACGGCGATCGTCAGATACTGTCGACGCAGATAGGCCGTCGCCCCCTCCTGGATGGCGGCGGCGATCGCCTGCATCCGCTCGTTGCCGGCCGGCAAGGCCAGCACTTGGTTGCGCGTCTGGATGCCCCAGGCGACGCCGGCGGCGCCACAGGCGAGCACCAGCACGTAAAGAACCCACTCCAAACCCGACATCGACACCTACCCTAATCTCGTTGAGCGCGAACGGCACGCTGCAGTGCACCAGAAACGCGCCATCTCGTTCCGCAGTCGTCCGGCAAGGCCGAAGCCCCCAGGACCGTTTAGCGGCCGCAGCATGGCCTGTCCATGGCTCTGGGCAACCGAACGGTTGGCACAGCATCGGCTTGGAACCATTCGCCGGACAACAGACGTTTCGTCCATGATCAGAATGGTCGGGCCGATCCGTCATCTTGTGGATTGCAGCCGATTTACGTTGGCGCCATTCTCGATGGCAGGCTGACCATGCCCGACCACTCCCGAACAGTGGAATGCGGATGCGTTTCCATGGCCAAAGGGGAAGAGAGCGCATGACGGCAGGGATGAGAAGCCGCCGTGAGATCTTGGGAGCCATCGGCGCGGGCGTCGGGCTGGCGCTGACGGGGCTGCCCGTGGCCGGGGTGCGGCCGGCGGCCGCAGCCGGGCCGGCGCAGGTGCCGGGCTTCTACCGTTTCAAGGTCGGACCCTTGACGGTGACGACCCTCTCGGACGGCAACCTGATCCTCATGCCGCCTTCTATCTACGCGGTCGACGCGCCGCCGGCCGAGCTCACGGCGCTGCTCGAGGCCAACCTGCTGCCGACCGACCGCGTCGTCGGTCAGGCCAACGTCACGCTGATCGACACGGGCGAGCAGCGCATCCTGTTCGATGTGGGCTCCGGCCCGAACTTCCAGCCCACGGCCGGGCGGCTCGCCACCAATCTCGCGGCCGCCGGGATCGACCCGGCCTCGATCAGCACGATCGTTCTCACCCACGCCCATCCCGACCATGTCTGGGGCATTCTCGACGGCGAGGGCAAAGTGCGCTTCCCGAACGCCGGTTATGTCATCGCCGAGCCGGAATGGACGTTCTGGATGAAGGAGGGCTTCGCCGACACCGCTCCGGACCCGATGAAGCCGTTCGTGCGCGGTGCCCAGCGCCAGCTCGGCGCCGTCGCCGAGCGCGTGAAGCGGATCCGGCCGGGCGACCCGATCACGCCCAGCATCACGACCATTCCGGCTCCCGGCCATACGCCCGGCCACATGGCGGTGCACGTCGCCACCGAAGGGCAGAGCCTGCTGCTCAGCGCTGACTGCTTCAACCACCCCGTGATCTCGCTCGCGAACCCGAGCTGGCACTTCGGCTTCGACACCGATCCCGAGCAGGCGGTGGCGACGAGGAAGCGCATCCTCGACATGGCGGCGACCGACCGGCTCTGGGTCGTCGGCTACCACATGCCCTGGCCGGGCCTGGGCCAGGTCGCGCGCGCCGGCAACGGCTATCGCTGGATCCCGGCCAACTTCACCTGGAGCCTGTAGCGGCTCGCCCGCCCGCCGGCTTCCATACCCGGCGGGCGAGCTCCAGCATGTTGCGCCCGAGGATGCCGTGGATCGCGGGCTCGCTGTAGCCGCGGGCGACGAGGCCCGCGGTGATCTCGGGAAACTGTTCCGGGGCCGCGATCTTGATCCCGGTGATGCCGCCGCCATAGCCGTGCGCCTTCGGCCACCAGTGGTCGCGGTCCAGCCCCGGCGGATCGTCGTCGAGTCCGTTCGTCGGATAGGAGTAGTCGATGCCGAGCCCGATCCGCTCCGGGCCGATCCGGTCGGCGAGATAGTCGATGCAATCCAGGATGGCGGGCGTGCCGCCCTTGGGGTCGGTGAGGAAGCGGCCGACACCGTTGACGCAGACGATGCCGCCCGTGGCGACGCAGGCGTCGATCTGCTCGTCGGTGACGTTCCGGAGATCGCCGCGGATCGCGCGTGGGTTGGCGTGGCTGAAGATCACGGGCCCGAGGCCGAGGCTCATGATGTCGAGGCTCGTCCGGTAGCCCATGTGCGAGCAGTCCATCAGCATTCCGGCTTCGTGGATCGCCACGACGATGCGCCGGCCGAGCGGAGTCAGGGGAACGTCGTGGTCGTAACAGCCGCCGCCGATCGCATTGTTGCGGTTGTAGGCGAGATGGACCTGGCGCACGCCGAGATCGTAGAAGAGCTGTACCATCTCCGGTCGCCCGCACAAAGGTACGCCGCCCTCGAGGTCGAAGGCCACGGCGAGCTTGCCTTCCCGCTTCGCCCGCTCCACGTCCGCCACGGTCTCCGCCTGGACGAACAGCTCGGGACGGGCGCGGATCTGGGCTCTGAAGCTCGCGATCACCGGCATGATCTGCTCGAGCGGATTCATGTCCATGCCGATGTTGATCGAAACGAAGCTGACGCCGGCATCGAGGTGGCGGCGCAACGCCGTCACGTCCGCGTCGGGATGCAGCGGCAGGCAGGCATGGGCGTCCCAGATCAGGGCAGTGCGGTGCAAGGTGGCAGGGTCGATCACGCGGGCAGGTCCTCGGTCCCTATTGACGCCATCCGAGACTAGGGTCTGCCGCGGCTGCTGTCGACGCGGCCGCGGTTGACCCGCGGCACCTGGGGCGCGACATCTGGGGTGGACCGGGAGCGAGGTGGGGCCAGGGATGTCGCGCGAACTCAGGGCGCTCGAGCACGCCACGAGGAGCGCCGGGTTGGATCGTGCGGCCTGGCGGCGTATCCGCGCGCTGTTCTGGGGCGAGGCCGAGCCGGCCTTGCGCCGGCGCATCGTCGGCACGGTGGCGCTCCTGTGCGGGATGGCGCTCGTCAACGCGCTGGTGCCGCTCCTGTTCGCGCGTGCCGTCGATGTGCTGGCCCACGGCCGTCCGGCCGCGAGCGGGGCGCTCGCGATCGTGGCGGGCTATGTCGTCGCACAGTGGCTCGCCCGTGTGCTCAGCGAGCTGCGCTGGGGGCTCTACGGGCCGATCGAGCAGCGCACGCGGCGGCGGCTGGCAAGGGTCTCGCTTGACCATCTCCACGCCCTGTCCTTGCGTTTTCACCTCGCCCGCCGCACCGGCCAGATCAGCCGCGTCCTCGACAACGGCCTCGGCGCCGTGCGCGAGCTCCTGTTCGATTCCGTGTTCCTGATCCTGCCGCTTCTGGCCGAGCTCCTGTTCGTGGCCGGGATCATGCTGGCCCGTCTCGATGCCCTCTTCGCGCTCGTCCTCGTGACGACGGTGCTGCTCTATGGTGTCGCTCTCGTCGCGGGCTCGGAATGGCTGCGCACGCACCAGAGAAAGGCCGTGGCCGAGGGAGCGGTCGCGCACGGCAAGGCCGTGGACAGTCTTCTCAATTACGAGACGGTCAAGTATTTCGGCAACGAGCGCCACGTCTCCGAGCGCTACGACGCGAGCCTCGCCGAGGTCGAGCGCCTGACCGTGAAGGCGCTGCGCTTCCGGAGCCTCACCGGCATCCTGCTCGTGAGCATCCTGGGTCTCGGCACCGGCGCCATCCTGCTCCTCGCCGCCCATCGGGTGACGCGAGGGGCCATGAGCGTGGGCGAGCTCGTGCTGGTCAACACCTACCTGATCCAGCTCATCCGGCCGATGGACCGGCTGGGCCAGCTCTACCGCTCGATCCGGCAGGCTCTCGTCGATCTCGACCAGCTCGTGGAGCTCCTGGCGGAGGAGCCGGAGGTGCGCGATCGGTCGGGTGCGGTGCCGCTGCCGCAGGGACCCGGCGAGGTCCGCTTCGAGGCCGTCTCTTTCGCCTACGACCCGAGGCACCCGATCCTCGAGCGCATCGACTTCCGCATCCCGCCCAAGCGCACGCTCGCCGTGGTCGGCCCGACCGGGGCCGGCAAGTCGACGATCGCGCGCCTCCTGTTCCGCTTCTACGACCCGAGCGAGGGACGCATCCTGATCGACGGCCGGGATCTCCGCGACGTGACGCAGGCGAGCCTCAGGGGCGCGATCGCGGTCGTGCCGCAGGACACGGTCCTGTTCAACGACACGATCGGCTACAACATCGCGTTCGGCCGGCCGGACGCCTCGCAGGCCGAGATCGAGGCGGCGGCGCGCGCGGCCGAGCTTTCCGGTTTCATCGCGCGCCTGCCCGACGGCTACGGCACGCTCGTGGGCGAGCGCGGCCTCAAGCTCTCGGGCGGCGAGAAGCAGCGGGTCGCGATCGCGCGCGCCATCCTGAAGCGGCCGCGGCTTCTCATCCTCGACGAGGCGACCTCGGCGCTCGACAGCGCCACGGAGCAGACCATTCGGCGGCGCCTGCACGAGATCGGACGAGGCTCGACGACGCTCGTGATCGCGCACCGGCTCTCGACCGTCGTCGACGCAGACGAGATCCTCGTTCTCGACCGGGGCCGCATCGTCGAGCGTGGCACCCACGCCCAGCTCCTCGCCCGGCACGGCCTTTATGCCGGCCTGTGGCGCCGGCAGGCCGCGGAGCAGGAGCGGGTCGGCTGAGAGCGGCCGGGCGGAAAGGCAGGTTTCGGCTTTTCCTTTCATGAGGGAAGAGTCATATCGTCGCCGACGCGAGATCCCGGCGGCAGAGCTGGAGTGACGTGGACGAGACGGCGAAAGCGCACGCGGCCTCGCTCGGCAGCCTTCTGATGCGGGATCAAGGCGAGGCAGAGGGCAGGATATTGCAGAACAGTGCCGGCGTCGGGACGAGCGCCGCTCCAACGGCCCCACCTGCTCATGCCGTGCTGGATGCCTTGCCGGCGCAGGTGGCGGTGCTCGACCGGAACGGGGTGATCGTGGCCGCGAACGCGGCCTGGCGGCAGGCCGCCGGTGCCGGGGCGGAGCTGCCGATGCTCGCCGTCGGCGCGGACTATCTCGCCGCCTGGAGGCTCGCGGCCGCACGGGACGAGGTCGCCGCCGAGGCGGCTCGGGGCCTGCCCGCCGTGATTCGGGGACGGAGCGAGCGGCTCGCGCTCGAATACCCCTGGCAGTGCTCGGGCGAGGAGCGCTGGGTTCAGCTCGTGGCCGCTCCTCTGCCCGACACGGAAGGCTGCGTCGTGATGTGCCACGACATCACCGACAGGAAGCGCGCCGAGGCGCGGCTGCGGGTCAGCGAGGGGCGATTCCGCTCGCTCGTCGAGAACATGCCCGACATCGTCTTCTGCCGCGGGGTCAAGGGCAGGTCGGCCCACGGCTACGACGAGGGCGGCGCCCGGCTCTATGGCCGCGACGTGCTGCGGATCGCCGGCACGATGGATGCGGAGGGCCGGGCGCGGATCGACGTCTGGTACGCGGCCGTGCATCCGGAGGATCGCGAGCGCTATCTGGCGGCGGAGCGGCGGCGGAAGGAGGCCTACAAGCCCTTCTCCATCGAGTACCGCATCATCCATCCGGTCACGGGCGAGCTGCGCTGGATGCGCGAGGTCGCCTGGGTGGTCGAGGAGGTGTCCTTGGGGCAGACCTTCTTCGACAGCTACATCCTCGACATCACCGAGGAGAAGCGCCGCGCCGCCGCGCTCGCGACGAGCGAGGCGCGCTGGCGGGCGCTGTTCGACAACGCGCTCGATGCGATCTTCGTCGTCGATGCCGGCGGCCGGCTCGCCGACGCCAACCCGGCCGCCTGCCGGCTGATGGGCTGGGGCCGCGCCGAGCTGATCGGTCGGCCGCTCACCTCGCTCGTGCCGGCCGCGGAGGCCGGCCGGATGGCCGAGGCCTGGGCGGCCATGCAGCACGGCGTGCCGCATCGGGGCGAGTGGACCCTGGTTCGCCGCGACGGCGGCACCGTGCCGGTCGAGATCGGCGTCGGCATCCTGCCGGACGGCAGGCTGAAGATTGCGGCCCGCGACATCGCCGAGCGCCGGCGGGCCGAGGCGGCGCTCAAGGAGAGCGATCTGCGCCTCAGGCGGATCATCGAATCGGATGCGGTCGGCATGGTGGTGTTCGACCTGGCCGGCCGCGTGCACGAGGCGAACGACGCCTTCCTCGAACTCGTCGGCCGGTCGCGGGAGGAGCCCGCGCAGGGCTCGCTCGACCTTCTGGGCCTGACGTCGCCCGAGCACCGCCATCTCACCGCCGTGCTCTTGGCGGAGGCGGCCAAGGCGCAGCGGCAGCGGCCGTTCGAGACCGAGCTTCTGCGGCCCGACGGCGAGCGGGTGGGCGTGCTCCTGGGTGTTGCCTATCTCGGCGGCTCCGAGCGGCTCTGCATCGGCCTCGTCGCCGATCTCAGCGACCGCCGGGTCGCCGAGCGGCGCCGTCTGCTGCTGCAGGAGCTGAACCATCGGGTGAAGAACATCCTCGCCATGGTGCAGGCGATCGCCCAGCAGACCGGACGGCGTGCCGCGACCGTCGAGGGCTTTCTCGCCGCCTTTCGCGGCCGGCTCGCGGCCTTGAGCGCCGCGCACGATCTCCTGGTCGCCCACGGCTGGCAGGGGGTGCGGCTGGAATCCCTGCTCCGAAAGGCGCTCGGGGCGCACCTCGTGGACGCGAAGCGCCTGACGCTGACCCTGCCCTCCCTCGTCCTCAGGCCGCAGGCGGCGCAGGATCTGGCGCTCGCCGTGCACGAGCTCGCCACCAATGCCACCAAGCACGGCGCGCTGGCCGAGGCGGGCGGCCACGTCACGCTCGCGGGCCGGATCGAGAACGACGAGCTCGTCCTCGTCTGGCGGGAGGAAGGCGGCCTGCCCGTGACCCCGCCCGACCACCAGGGGTTCGGCACGGCGCTCCTGACCCAGGCGATCCGTCACCAGCATCGCGGCCGTGTCGCGTGCGACTGGCGCTCCGAGGGTCTGGTCTGCACGATGGTGCTTCCGCTCGCGACCGCTGCCGAGCCGCTGCAGGAGACGAGGGGCGAGCCCGCCGGTCAGGCGCCGGCGGCGGCCAAGCCGGCATAGAGCCCGGCGAGGCCGATCTCGATGCCGAGCGCTTCGATGCGGAGCGTATCGTCGAGGCGGGTGAGGAACACGCCGCGCCAGCTCCCGTCCGGCTCGCGGCTCACCAGCATGGAGCGCGACCAGCCGACCGGAAACGCTCCGCCTACGGCCCGGTCCGCCGCCTGGCCCTGGCCTTGGCAGCGCGGCGCTTGTCCTCGCGCGAGCCGGAGGCCGGCTTCCAGGGAGCGCCCGCGGCTTGCCTCGCCGGGGCCTGGCTCGGGCGCACGGTGGCGAGGCCCAGATCCTTGTTCTCGAGCCGCCTGATCTCGTCGCGTAAGCGCGCCGCCTCCTCGAACTCGAGATTGGCCGCGGCCTCGCGCATCTTCTTCTCGAGCTGGGCGATGTGGGCCTGGAGACTCGTGCCGGTCGGGGCCGCGGGCGCATCGGGGCCGATGTCGACCGTGACGTAGTCGCGCTCGGCCACCGACTGCAGGATGTCGTTGATCTGCTTCCTGACCGACTGCGGTGTGATCCCGTGCGCCTCGTTCCAGGCGATCTGCTTCGCCCGCCGGCGGTTGGTCTCGTCGATCGCGGCCTTGAGGCTCCGGGTCATCGTGTCCGCATAGAGGATCACCCGGCCTTCGGCGTTCCGGGCCGCACGGCCGATGGTCTGGATGAGGGAGGTTTCCGAGCGCAGATACCCCTCCTTGTCGGCATCGAGGATGGCGACGAGGCCGCATTCGGGGATGTCGAGGCCTTCGCGCAGGAGGTTGATCCCCACCAGCACGTCGAACGTGCCGAGCCGGAGGTCGCGGATGATCTCGATGCGCTCGAGCGTGTCGATGTCGGAGTGGAGATAGCGTACGCGGATACCCTGCTCGTGCAGATACTCCGAGAGATCCTCGGCCATGCGCTTGGTGAGCGTGGTCACGAGCACGCGCTGGCCCTTGTCGCGGCAGGCGCGGCACTCGGCGAGGAGATCGTCGACCTGATGCTCCACGGGCCGGACGATGCATTCGGGATCGACGAGGCCGGTGGGACGGATCACCTGCTCGACGAACACGCCGCCCGTGCGCTCGAGCTCCCAGGGGCCGGGTGTCGCCGAGACGAAGATCGTCTGCGGCCGCATCGTGTCCCACTCCTCGAACTTCAAGGGGCGGTTGTCGCGGCAGGAGGGGAGGCGGAAGCCGAACTCGGCGAGCGTGCTCTTGCGCTGGAAGTCGCCCTTGAACATGCCGCCGACCTGCGGGACGGCGACGTGGCTCTCGTCCACGAACAGGATCGCGTTCTCGGGAATGTACTCGAACAAAGTAGGCGGCGGCTCGCCGGGATTGCGGCCGGTGAGGAAGCGCGAGTAGTTCTCGATGCCGGGGCAGGAGCCGGTCGTCACCATCATCTCGAGGTCGGCCATGGTGCGCTGCTCGAGCCGCTCGGCCTCGAGCAGCCTGCCCTGGGAGCGGAACTCCTCGAGCCGCTCCTTCAGCTCCGTCTTGATGCCCTCGATCGCCTCCTGCAGGGTGGGCTTGGGCGTCACATAGTGGCTGTTGGGGTAGAGCCGGATCTGCTCGAGCCGGGCCGTCCTCTCGCCGGTGAGCGGGTCGAACTCGGTGATCGCCTCGACCTCGTCGCCGAACATCGAGATCCGCCAGGCGCGATCTTCCAGGTGGGCGGGGAAGATCTCGATCACGTCGCCCTTGGCACGGAACGAGCCGCGCGAGAAGTCGAGCTCGTTGCGCCGGTACTGCAGCTCGACCAGCGCCCTCAGGAGCCGCTGCCGGTCCACCCGCTGGCCCTGGCGCAGGGTGAGGGTCATGCGGGCGTAGGTTTCGGGCGAGCCGATACCGTAGATGCAGGAGACCGAGGCGACGATGATGACGTCGTCGCGCTCGAAGAGCGCGCGCGTCGCCGAGTGGCGCATCCGGTCGATCTGCTCGTTGATGCTCGAGGTCTTCTCGATGTAGGTGTCGGTGCGCGGGACGTAGGCCTCGGGCTGGTAGTAGTCGTAGTAGCTGACGAAATACTCGACGGCGTTGTTCGGGAAGAACGACCTGAACTCGCCGTAGAGCTGGGCCGCCAGGATCTTGTTGGGAGCGAGCACGATCGTCGGGCGCTGCATCCGTGCTATCACGTGCGCCATGGTGAAGGTCTTGCCCGAGCCCGTGACGCCGAGCAGCACCTGGTCCTTCTCGCCGCGCTGCAGCCCCTCGACGAGCGCCTCGATCGCCTGCGGCTGGTCGCCCGCGGGCTGGAACTCGGAGACCAGCTCGAACTTGCGCCCGCCCTCGGGGCGCTGGATCAGGTCGGGGTGCTCGGCCAAGGCCTTGAGGAGGTCGAGCGCGTTCAGGCCTTCGACAGCGTGCATCCAGAAGCTCCGAGGGGGGTGCCACCACCTAGATGCGCCCTCGCGGCGATGCTCTCAAGAGCCGGTCCGCCGGGAGCCGGCATCGGGCGCCTGACCGGATCCTCCGTCCATGCTAGGCTGTTGTCTTCGTGCCGGAACAGCAGGGGAGGACCCGCCGTGCAGGATGATCACGTCTACCGCAAGACCGAGCTGGTCGGCAGCTCGACCAAGTCCGTGACCGATGCGATCGAGACCGCGATCGCGCGCGCCGCCAAGACCTTGCGCAATGTCGAGTGGTTCGAGGTGAGCGAGATCCGCGGCCATGTCGAGAACGGCAAGGTCCGGCACTACCAGGTCGTCCTCAAGGTGGGATTCCGCGTCGAGGCGTAGTGCCCTGCGATCGAGGGTTGCCGTGCCGCCGCGTTGTGCGGTTAATCGCTGCCGGAGCGTTCGACGAGGAAAGCGGCCGGAGTCGGGGAACGATGATCGGCACGACGAGGATGGCACGGCGCGTCGGCGCGGCCGTAGGGACCGCAGGCTGCGCGCTGCTCTCGGGGGTGATGCCCGCCGGAGCGCAGCACGCGGCGGATCTGGGCCATGGCCGGCAGCTCGCCGAGACGCACTGCGCACGCTGCCATGCCGTGGGCGAGGCAGGCGAGAGCCCCATGGCAGGAGCGCCACGCTTTCGTGACCTCGAGCAGCGTTACCCGATCGACGATCTCGCCGAGGCGCTGGCCGAAGGGATCTCGGTCGGCCATCCGCCGATGCCCGAGTTCACCTTCGGCCCCGACGAGATCGCGGACCTTCTGGGCTACCTCAAGACCCTGAAGTGAGCCTCAGGCGGCCGCCACCGGCCGGCGGTCGACGATCGAGACGATCCGCCCGAGCTCGTCCTCGTCCGTTTCGAGCCGTGCGGTCTGGAGCGCCACGAGCCGGTCGATCTGGCTCTGTAGCCGGTCGACCTTGTCGTGCAGCTCGGCGATCGCGGTCTCGGCCTTGACGTTGACCTCGTAATCGAGGGCGGCGGCGAGCCGATCCTTCGCCGCCTGCCGGTTCTGGCTCATCATGATGATGGGGGCCTGGAGGGCCGCCAGCATCGAGAGCAGCAGGTTCAGGAAGACGAACGGGTAAGGATCGAAGGCGTGCCCGACCAGGACCACCCCGTTGAGCAGCGCCCAGACCGCGAGGAAGGCCGAGAAGCCGATGATGAAGCCCCACGAGCCGCCGACGGCGGCGACCCGGTCGGCCAGACGCTGGCCGAGCGTGGAGCGCTCCTCGAAGACCCGGTTGAGGTCGCGCGCGGTGTGCACGCGGCGCGCCACCCGCGCGATCACCCGCCGGTCGCGCTCGCTCAGCGGGTCCAGCCCGGCATGCAGCAGATGCTGTGCGAGAAAGCGGATCTCGGTGTTCATGGCTCACCTGCCTTTCATCCGGCCGTCGACGGCCGGACGTGGGGTGAGCCGATCACGCGAGGATCAGGCGACCACGACGACCGGCGACGGCGCAGGCGTTCGACTGCAACTGTCGCTAGACATGGTTCTCTGAACGGTTGTGGGTCCGCTCACGCCCGCCACGCGCGCACGAGAGCAGATGAAGGCTCAGATGCACCCTTGCGGCCGTGGCGTCAAGGCCGAGAATTCTGGACGATGCCCGCATCTCTGGCGGGCATCGGCAGCCGTCCCGGGTCGCCATCGCTCTCGTGTTCCGGATCGTCGCGAGAAGAGGGAGAAGCGAGCGTCATGGATTATCGGGCCGTCCTCGAGGAGATTCGAGAAGAGGTCCGGTCGCCTTTCGGCAAAGGCAAGGTGGCGGACTATATCCCGGCCCTCGCCCGGGTGGCGCCCGATCGCTTCGGCATGGCGGTCGAGACGGCGGACGGACGCAGCGACGCGGGGGGCGTTCTCGCTCCAGAGCATCTCGAAGCTGTTCACGCTCATGCTCGTGATGAGCCGGATCGGCGACGAGATCTGGACGCGGGTCGGCAAGGGGCCCTCGGGTGCGCCGTTCGACGCGCTCGTCCTGCTCGAGCACGAGGCGGGCGTGCCCAGAAATCCCTTCATCAATGCCGGGGCGCTCGTGGTGGCCCGACTGCCTGCTCTCGATCACCTCGGAGCCGGAGCGGCTGCTGCGGGACGATACGCCTGCTCCCCACCAGCGAAGCGCTCGATTTCGCTCTCGTCGTGGCGCGCTCGGAGCGCCCATACCAACGCGGCGCTCTTGCACCTCATGAAGGCGCACGGCCGGATCGTGAACGAGGTGGAGCCGGTGCTCGATCTCTACTGCCACCAGTGCAGCCTCGCCATGAGCTGCGCCGATCTCGCCAGAGCCTGCCTGCCGCTCGCGGCCGAGGACTTCCCGCCGCTCCTGCAGGAAAGCGTGCTGACGGCGGGGCAGGCGCGCCCGGGCCCGCCCTTGGTCCTGCGGGTTCTCCACGCCGCCCGCGACCTTCCGCGTCGAGGTCGACTTTGATATGACACTCTTCTTGCTTTTTGGAACAAAAACCTATACTCTGAGGCGCATGGTCCAAGCGCTCGCCGCCGCGTTCCCGCAGCCGACCCGCCGCCTGCTCGCGGCGGCGCTGCTCGGCCGCCGCCGGCCCGCCAACCCCTACCGC
>NZ_JBBLZC010000078.1:0-921 GCF_037908215.1 Benzoatithermus flavus
CCACCCAGGGCTGGACCCTCCCGGCCTCGTGGGCCTCGAGATTGGCGACGATCAGGAACAGCTTGCGCCCGGCGCCGCGCACCAGCCGCTGCAGGAAGGCGAGGAACAGGGCCGCGTCCAGCGCGCCCGCATCGAGCATGAACCGCAACGTGCCGCGGCTGGTCGCGGTCGAGATCATGCCGGTGGTGTGCCGCCGCGCCGTGCGCCGGATCACCGGTGTCTGGCCTTGCGGCGCGAAGCTGCGGCCGTAGGCGGCCCGGTTGGAGATGCCGGTCTCGTCGCCCCGGTGGATCTCGGCGTCTTCTTTCGCCCGTGCCGCGATCTTGGGCTGGTGCTCGGCCTGCCAAGCCTGGCACGGCGCTCGCTGGCGTGCCGGATCGGCCGCGGCGGGGGGAGGGGGGAAGCGCCGGTGCCACAGGTAGTCGCTGCCGGTCCGCAAGGCGAGCCGCACGCCAAAACGGGCCTGGGCCAGGTCGCGCACCGCCTCGCGGCTCCAGAGTGCCCATGGCAGGTCGAGCTGGTCCGGGGTGTGCTCGATCATGAGCCGCTGCACCTCGGCGGCCTGCTCGGCATTCAGCAGCCGCTTGGCCTCGTGGTGGCGACCGCGTTTTTTGGCCTTGAGCGCGGCGGGGCCGGCGAGGCGCCAGCCTTCGCGCCAGCGATGGCCCGCGTTCTCGTGCACGCCGAGCGCGGCGGCGATCGCCAGCTGGGCGTTGCCCGCCTCGTGCATCGCCACCGCGCGCTCGCGGAGCACTTCCAGCGCCGCATCCGGGATCGATCGACCGTCACGTTCCTGCATCGCCCGCGCGTAGCAGAGCCGCCCAGCCTAGGGCGTGTCTGCAAAGCTTAGAGGCTGTTTGAAAAAGGCTCGAGCCGCTGAGGCTGGCGTGATTCAAGCTGTTGATGTGGAACGCATCGACA
>NZ_JBBLZC010000079.1:0-920 GCF_037908215.1 Benzoatithermus flavus
GCCATCAGGGAGGACCCACGTGAAGATCGCTCTCGATCCCTACATGCATCGCCACGTGCCGCTGCTCGAGCTGCCGCGCTTCGTCGCCGAGCTGGGCTACGAGTACATCGAGCTGTCGCCGCGGGCGGATTTCCTCGACTGGTGGGTCCGGCCGCGCGCCTATCCCGAGCGGATCCGGGCGTTCAAGCGGGCGCTCAAGGACAACGGCGTCGCGCTCGCCTCGTTGCTGCCGATGTACCGCTGGGCCAGCCCGATCGAGGCGGAGCGGCAGGTCGCGGTCAGGAACTGGCAGGCGGCGATCCGGGTCGCGATCGAGATGGAATGCGACACGCTGAACTCCGAGTTCGGCCGCGGTCCGTCGCCCGGGGTGCCCGGCCACTGCACCTGCTGCGCCGGCGCGTTCACGGAGGCCTGCGAGGCGGCATGGCTCCGCTCGATGGAAGAGCTCGTGCCGCTCCTCGAGCGGGAAGGCATCAACCTGCACGTCGAGCCGCACCCCGAGGACTGGGTCGAGACCTTCCACCCGGCGATCGACCTGATCCGCATGATCGGCTCCAAGCGGGTGAAGTTCCTCTACTGCGCGCCGCACACCTTCTATTTCGGCGACGACATGCGGGCGATGATCCGCGAGGCCGCGCCGGTGCTGGCGCACGTGCACGTGGCGGACACCTTCGACCACAAGGCCTCCTCGGGGCTGCGCTACATCGTCAACCCGCCGGGGGCGAAGGTGACGGTGCACCAGCACCTGGACATCGGCCAGGGCGAGGTCGACTGGGACGTGTTCTTCGAGACCCTGCACGAGGTCGGGTTCGACGGCATCATGACCGCGTGCGTGTTCGCCTGGGAGGAGCGGGCCGAGGACAGCTCGCGCTTCATGCGCCAGGAGATCCAGCGCTACCTCGACAAGTACTGGGGCAAGG
>NZ_JBBLZC010000080.1:0-916 GCF_037908215.1 Benzoatithermus flavus
GGTGGGAATATAGAGAGCGGGACCGGGTCAAAGAAAGGCGATGAGGCGGGCAACGGGGAATCGGCCCCCGCCGCTGGCAGTGAAGAGAAGACGGATGCGGGCGGAGGGAAGGAAAAATGAGCAAAAAGCAGGAACGGAAACGGCTTGGTGATTTGCTTGTCGAAGCGGGGGTGATCACCGAAAGTCAGCTGGCCGAGGCGCTGCGCGAGAAGGCGCCCGGGCAAAAGATTGGCGACGCCTTGTTGCAGCGCGGCTACATCACGGAACAGCATCTGATTGAGGCGCTCGAGTTTCAGCTCGGCATTCCGCACGTCAGTTTGTACCAGTACCCGATCGATCCGAAAGCGACAAACCTCGTGCCGAAAGAGTTTGCCCGCCGCCATATGGTCATGCCGCTCAAGGTGGAAGGCGATCGGCTGCTCGTTGCCATGGCCGATCCAATGGACTTTTTTTCCATCGACGATTTGCGCCTGTCGACCGGGTTTCAAATTGAAACGGCGATCGCTTCAAAAGACGATATTTTGCGGGCGATCAATAAATATTACGATATCGACGAAGCATTTGAGGATTTTTTGCAAACGCCGCCGCCTGAGGTGCGCGACGACGAGCGGGCTGCTGAGGACGATTTTCCCATCGTTCGTTTGGTGAATCAAATTTTGCAGCTTGCTGTTGAACAGCGGGCGAGCGACATTCATATCGATCCACAGGAGACGAAAGTGCTTATCCGCTATCGGATCGACGGCCTGCTTCGCACCGAACGCGCGCTGCCGAAACATATGCAAAGCATGTTGACGGCGAGAATTAAAATTTTGGCCAATATGGACATCACCGAACACCGCGTGCCGCAAGACGGGCGGATCAAAATGGACATCGATTTTCATCCGGTCGATTTGCGCGTTTCAACGCTGCCGACCGT
>NZ_JBBLZC010000018.1:0-98333 GCF_037908215.1 Benzoatithermus flavus
CCGCCGCCTGCGCGGCGTGCTCCCCTTCCTGCTCGCGTCCGAGGCGGACGGCGCGCGCGGCTCCGCCGGGTACGGCTCCGGCTCCGTCGTTCCCATGGCTGTATCCGTCCCAAAGCGGAGCCTTCGGGAAGCCTGGCGCGGTTCGAAGCGCCGGCGCCGCTCGCTGCCGGTGATCAGCTCGATCCGCCGTCGTGCCATGTCGCTTGCCACACGCTTGCCAGCCTGCTTGCCGCGGCCGAGCCCGCAGCCGGCCCAGCATCAGCCTCAGCAGGTGGTTCCTCGCAAGGCAGCCCACGCCGGACGGATACGGTCTACAAGCTGGTCAAGTCGGCCGAGCGCAGCTGGCGTCGGCTGGACGGCCCCGAGCGACTCGCCCAAGTGATCCGGGGCATCCGCTTCCGCGATGGTGAGCCCGGGCAAGCTGCCGAGGAACACGCCGCTGCCTGAACCCGTACACCAAACTTGCGCATAGCCCATACCCGATGGCGCCTGTCCTCATCGGCATCATTCCATGCTGCTCTTGCTGTCGGCGACGCTTCGCTCACCGCCCCCGGCTCCGCACGAGGCAGGGTAGCGGTGGATCTGCGTGGCGGGCTGGCTCGGTGCGGCCAGTACCCGACCGCGATGGATGACCCGATGGAGCCGAAGCGCATCGTGCGGACCCGGGCCGTTCTCCGCGATGCGCAGTTCGCCATCCGAGAGCCGCAGGCCCAGCAACGCGTAGGCTGCGCTCAGCATCCGGCCGGCCGCGCCGGTGTACCAGCTCCAGCCGCCATGGCCTTCGTAGCCGGGGCCGAAGTAGATGTCGGCCGGCTGCTGGTGCGGTGGCAGACCATAGACATCGAGAAGCTCCGCGTCCGTCTTGCCCAAGGGCGAGATCTTGCGCCAGAGCGCGAAGGCGCGTTCCCGCAGGTGCGCAGCCAGACTCTCCTCGCCCGCGGCGTGCGCCTGCTCGGCCAGCAGCACGGCGGCATCGACCAGCCAGGAGGAGCCGTGCGAGTACTGGCCGCCGTTCTCGCGCACCCCCGGCGGATAGTCGGCGATCTTGCCGGGCACGATCGGGGACTGCTCGGTGAAGGGTGGCGTGAGCAGGAGGATCACGTTCTCCTGCTCGAGGCCGGCCAAGGCACCTTCGAGCGCCTCGCGCCCGCGTGCCGGCGCGACCGCCCCGGAGAGAATCGGCCACGAGCCCATGAGAGCATCGAGCCACTGCAGCTCCTCGCCGTCGTCGGTGATGGCCCGGACGTAGCGATCGCCGCGCCACATCCGCTCCAGGCTCGCCTGCAGCCGTTTCGCCTCGGCCATGCAGCGGGCCGCTTCGGCCGTCTCGCCGCGCCGGGCCGCGAGCCCCGAGAACCCGGTGAGCACGTCGTGAAGGAAGAAACCGAGCCAGCCGCTCTCGCCTCGACCCTTATGACCGATGTCGCTCAATCCGTCGTTCCAGTCGTGCGTGCCGATCAGCGGCAGGCCGTTCGTTCCCATGCGGCTCAGCGTGAACCCGATCGCCCGCCGGCAATGCTCGTAGAGCGTGACCACGTCGCGCGAGGGGCGCGGGACGATGACGATGCCCTCGCTGCCGCGCGGCACGGCACGGCCCTCGAGGAACGGGACCGGCTCGTCGAGGATGGCATGGTCGCCGGTCGCCCGCACGTAGCGGGTCACGACATAAGGCAGCCAGAGATGCGGGTCGGAGGCCCGGTTGCGGGCACCCAGCCCGGTCTTGCCCTCCCAGGACCGGTGCCACCATTGCAGGACGTCGCCCTCGACGAACTGCTGCGCGGCATGGAGCAGGATCTGACGTCGTGCGAGTTCCGGCTGCAGGAGCAGCAACGACAGGACGTCCTGCAGTTGATCGCGGAAGCCGAAGGCACCGCCACGCTGATTGGGGCCGGTACGGCCCCACAGGCGGGCACTCAGCACCTGATAAGGCAGCCAGTCGTTGACGAGCCGATCGAAGGCGGGCTGGTTGGTCTCGATCCTGAGCGTGCCGAGGATCGAAGTCCAGAACTGCCTGGTGCGATCGAAGGCGCGCTCGACCGTCGCGACATCGGCATAGGCTCGGGCGAGGCGGTCCGCCTCCTCGAAGCCTGCCACCTGCCCCAGCGCCAGGCTGATCGTCGCCTGCCCGCCGGCCGGCACGTCGACATGCCCGACGAAGCTCGCGACCCGCCTGCCGTCGTCGGGCTGCGACGTGTCGCTCTGCCCGGTCGCGACGAGATAGGGGCACTCGAGATCGTGCTCGGGTCCGCCCAGGAAACGTCGCCGTACGGTTTCCCGATGCTCGCAGGCGAGACTCGTCGCCACGAACGCCCAGCCGCGATGGAACGCGTTGCGCGGGTTGCGGAAGAAGAGCGCGCCCGGAGCCGCATCGGCGCGAACCTCGAGGCCGCCCCGGCTGTCGCTCGGCAGCTCGGCCAGCATCATCTCGAGATAGGGCACCACGCGGTAGCGGGCGGCGGACACGCCGTGATTGCGGATCGTCAGCAGCCGCAACTCGACCGGCTGATCCGGCGACACGAACACGGTGAGCTCGAGCTCGAGATCGTCGCGGCGTTTGCGAAACACGGCGTAGCCGCGGCCGAACGTGACCTCGTGCCGCGCATCGCTTCGGCGGTGCGGCACGAAGCAGGGCGTGTCGACCTCGCCCGTGGCGACATCGACCACGTAGATCGCCTGGCCGGGAAGCTGGCAGGGGACGCTGTCGAGATTGCAGGGAGTGAGCCCGTTCTGCTGAGCGTTCGCGGCGAAGGAGAAGATCTCGCCGTCGTTGCTCACCACCGCACCGTGACCGAGTGGATTGGCGAGGACGTGCGTCCAGGGCCGCGGCGTCGGGCCGCTCAGATGCAGCTCGGTGCCATCGGGCGAGAAGCGGTAGGGAAGCTCGGTCGCGAACGGCGGCCGCAAGGTGCTGTCCAGGATGCGCGGCCGGGTGAAGCGCGCCGCGAGATGGGCACGATCCGGCATCGGCCGGCCGAGACGATGCGCGATCGTACGGGCGGCTGCCGTCTCGTCCGCGGCATAGCCGTCGACGAACAGCAGCTCGGCCGAACCGTCGGGCGGGAGCTCGATCAGGAGCTGCAGGCTCGCGATCGGGTCGAAGCCGTAGAGCTGACCCTCGTCCTCGACGCTTCGCATCCTGCCGCGGGTGAGGGCCTCCGGGTCGGCGAGCGTGCCGGAGCCGATGAAGCAGGGGCGCGCGTCCTGGTAGCCGATCAGATCGACCTTGGCCGCGCCGACGGCGCCGACGGCATGGAAGGCGACCTCGCGTGCGAACGGGTAGGATGCGCCGGGGGCGGGACGGGACGGCTTCAGCAGCCGGTTGCGGGCGATGATGGCGCCGAGCGCACGGACGAAGCAGGTGGCGACATGCAGGTTGTTGTAGGAGGGTGTGCGCCGGTAGCCGTCCCAACCGTTGATCGCCAGCTCCTGGTAACTCGTGAGCTCGATCGTCCTCGGCCGGTCGGTCAGGTTGACGAGCCGCAGCCGCCACAGCTCGAGTGCTTCCCGCTCGGCCACGGTGACCGTCGCCTCGACCCGTACGCCGTCGCAGCTGTTGACGAAGCGGAGGCTGGTCGGGCTCGGCTGAGTCACCTCGTAATCCGGTCCGGCATGGCGGACGGGCTGCCAGCCCACCGACCAGAGCCGCCCCTCCGCCTCCTGCGCGCGGAGATAGAAGAACTTCCCGGTCAGCAGCAGAGGGTCGTCGGAGCGCCGGTTCAGATCGATCTCCGGCCCACGGCCGCCCCGGAGCGCATGGCTGTTGGTGCGACCGTCGGCCGAAGCCGTGAAGGTGTAGAGCCCGTTGCTCAACCGGAACCAGCGATCGGGATCGAAGGGAGGGGCCACTGCCGGCGCCTGCGCCGGCAGCACTCCGACCGCGGCCGCCCGGCTGCGCCGGCGAAGACCGAGCGCCAAACCGAGTGCCACGAGGGCGAAGAGCCCGTAGCCGACGAGAACGGTCCCGACCGGCGGCAGCAGGCCCGGTGCCGCAGCCTGCATGCGCTCGGCCTCGCTCCAGACATAGTCCCACTCGCTGCCGCGAGGAATGTAGAACGGGATCAGGAGCGGCGCCCAGGTGGCGAAGCGGCGGATGGCCTCCGGGATGACGTGGGTGCGCCCGGAATGGCCGAGCGCTCGCGCCGCACGCTCGTCGACGATGTCGCCGCCGATGAACGACAGGTTTACGAGCGTGGCGACCCTGAGCCCCATATGGTCGAACCAGATCAGCACCCGGAACCAGTCGTAGGCGAGAAGGCCCAGGAACACCTGGAGGCTCCAGGCGCGGAACGCGTCGGGAGAGAGATGCCAGGACTGGATCGTGGCGACGACGGTCCGCACGGCGCCGTCCTGGTTGTACCAGGTCGGATCGGGTGCCATACGGAGGAAGGAGTAGATCACCGGCGCCATCCACAAGCCCCAGCGGAGCACCCGGATCGCCTGCTCGACCATGCCCACCAGCCCGCGAGCGCTGAGCAGCCCGCGGAGCGGCTGCAGGCTCCGCTCGACGAGCGCCGTCAGCAGCACGAGGTTGATGCTGAAGAGCGGAGCCGCCAGCGACCAGTTGATGATGCCCGAGAGCGACTCGTCGTAGAGGAGCCTGACCCCGCCCGCGACCGGGCCGAGGTTGGTCGCTCCCCATTTGCTGAACAGGGGGTAGATGACGTAGTTCTCGACCGGACGTCCGTTCGCCGGATAGTAGATGCCGGCATAGCTCCAGAATTTGGTCGTGACCGCGGCGATCTGCGCGGCATCGGCGTACCAGGCAACGGCCCCGCCGACCACGCCGCCGAGGCTCAGGCCCAGGGCGTAGAGGCGCCAGGTCTGAAAGCGCAGCCGACGGCCGCGCACGATGCTCGCGCCATCCACCAGGAGATCGATGCCGCCATAAGCGGCGGCCCCGATCGCGAAGCCGCATGCGAACCGGGTGTAGCTTCCCGCGAGCGGCAGGCCGGCCGCGAGCAGCAGCCCGATCCCGGCGCCGATCACGGTACCGCGTGCGTAGCCGGTCCATGCCGTGGCGTTGCGGGCCAGCCGGGCGAAGAAAGGAGCGCTGCCGTCGAAGCTCTCGATGATCGTGCGCGCGAGGGGAAAGAGCGCTGCGCCCGCAAGCGCGCCGCCGAGCGCCGGGGCCGAGGCGAAGAGCGCGCGCGCCGTCGGGCTGCCCGCGACCAGGGCCAGCACCTGCACGATCAGCATGAAGACGCCGCTGTAGACGGCGCCCTTGGCCGCTCCACCGCGCCAGTGGTCCAGCGCCGCCACGAAGGTCGGACGCCGGCCGCGCAGGGCGTCGAGCACGATGCCCGTGCTCAGGAAGGTCTGGGCCCAGAGGCCGGCCAAGGCGATCGCGGCCGTCGCGGGAACGAGGCCGATCTGGAGCAGCCGGGGCAGCGCCGCCAGCGGCGCGCTCGCGCCGAGGCTCGCGAGCTGCGGCGTGAGGGCCGCGAACAGGGCGCTCGCGACGAGGAGGCCGTGCACCCTGAGATCGCGCGTCCAGCGACGATCCATGAGCCAGCCGATGCCCACGACCATGATCTCGCTCAGCGTGAGCAGCAGGATCGTGCGGCCGAGGACGAGCGCCGCCGTGGGGCCGGCGCCCGCTGCGAGGAAGGAGCCCGGCTCGGCCAGGAGGTGCGGCGAGCCCAGGAGGAACAGGGCGGCGAACAGATAGGGAAGGGCCAGCAGGGTGAGGGTCTGCGCCGGGCCGGGACGATCGTGCCGCCCGGAATGCCAGAGCGATGCTCCGAGAACCATCGCCATGGCCAGCCCGGCTCCGACCGGCGAGAGAGCGAGCACGTCGGCCCAGCGTGCCGGAGCCTGCCAGACCTTGACGCCCGCATCGGCCGAGAGCGCCAGGAGGCCCACCGCCAGCGCCGGACCCAGGGCAGTCCGTCCGGCTGCGGCCCAGCCGAGCCGGTCCTTCGTCCCGAGCCCGAGACCGAGGGTCACCATGGCAGCGGCAAGCACGGCGTGCCACGGCGGCCCGCCCCGGGCCCCGAGCAGGATCGCGCCGACGAGGAGGCTTCCCCCGGCGACGGCGCGGATCGCACGGGTCCAATCCACCTGCGAGGCCCGCGCGGCCGTGAACGGCAGGATCGGCATGCTCACGCGCTACGCCCTTTCTCGATGGCCGGAGCTCCGGCAGCTATCACCACACCTGCCCCAGGCTCGTCCGATGCCATTCTCGGCCATCATCATGAATGTTGTATTAACGGCCGACGGCGCAGCAGTGCGGATGATCACATCCGTGCGGTTTCCGATGCACCGTGGTCGGCGTGCCCGTGCAAGTGTTCAGCTTCGGGTAGCCGGTTATCAGACCTGCCGTGCGGCAAGCCATTGGAAAGCTCGAAGCTGCGACCTTATTGATCTTTATCCACTATTGATTGATGTCGCAAATCGAGCCCCTCGCCTCTTCCGAGGCCGATCGGTCCTTTTCGCCCGATAGGCGCAACTGAAGCGAGAGCGGCGCTCGAGATCGGAGCGGGCCGTCCCCGATCCCACCCGCGACGACGGTCGGCGCCGTTCTCGGTCCGAGACGCCGGGTGCATCCGGCGTCTCACCTGTCGTCCGCAGGCGCCGCCCGGCGTTCCTCGGCCTTCGCCTGCTGCCACAGCGCCTCGAGCTCGTCCAGCGTCAAGGAGCCGACCGGCCGACCCTGCCGGGCCGCCGCCGCCTCGATCCGCCGGAAGCGCCGCTCGAACTTGGCGTTGGTGGCGCGCAGCGCCGCCTCCGGGTCGAGCTGCAGATGCCGGGCGAGGTTGACGACGCTGAAGAGGAGGTCGCCCAGCTCGAGCGCGAGCTCGTCCTTGGACACCGCCTCGGCGAGCGCCGTCTCGAGCTCGTCCAGCTCCTCGCGGAGCTTCGAGAGCACCGGCGCCGCCTCGCCCCAGTCGAAGCCGACACGGGCCGCCCGCTTCTGCAGCTTCAAGGCGCGGGTGAGGGCCGGCAGCGCCACCGGTACGTCGGCGAGCACGCTCGCGTCCGCGCCGCGCGCTTGCGCCTTCGCCGCCCGCTCCCGCGCCTTCCGTTCCTCCCAGATCCCCATGAGCGCCGCACTGTCCGCGACCTCGTCGCTCCCGAACACGTGCGGATGCCGCGCGATCATCTTGTCGGCGATGGCGCGTGCCACGGCATCGAAGTCGAACCAGCCGCGCTCGTCCGCCATCTGCGCATGGTAGACCACCTGCAGCAGGAGATCGCCCAGCTCGCCCTCGAGATCGGCCCAGTCCGCGCGCTCGATCGCATCCGCGACCTCGTAGGCCTCCTCGATCGTGTAGGGGGCGATGGTGGCGAAGCTCTGCTCGATGTCCCAAGGACAGCCCGTCCTCGGGTCGCGCAGGCGCCGCATCACCGAAAGGAGCCGATCGATCCCGCGCCCGTCGCCATCTGCCATCGGTTCGTCCTTGCTCCTCGTCACAACAGGCGGCCCTGCGGCCCGACCTCGTCCTTCGCGTCCGCATGCCGCGGCTTCGGCTTCGTCCTCGTCGGCTGGTCCGCCCGCCGCACCGCGAGCTCGCCGTCCGCGAACACCACCGTGAGCTCGCTCTCGACACCGACCGCGGCGAGACGCGGCAGCACGTGGCCGTCCGTCCGACCCTTGATGATGGCGTAGCCGCGCTCGAGCACCCGCGTGTGGCTCAAGGCCTCGAGCTGCCGGACGCTCGCCTCGAGCCGCTCGCTTTTCCGCCGCAACACGGTGGTGATGGCGGTACCGAGTGCTTGTGCCTCGCGCGCGAGACGCGGCCGCAGCAGCTCGACCCGGCTCGTGATCAGCGCCGGCGCCAGCCGGTCCGTCTGGCATTCGAGCCCGCTCTCGGCGTGCCGGATCCGGTCGCGCACGAGCTCCTCGAGCCGGGCGGCCCTGGCCTCGAGCCGCTCGCCCTGCAGCCGCACGAGCTCCGTGGGGCTGCGCAGCTTCAGCCGCTCGCCGAGATCGTCCAGCCGCTGGGCTGCCATGCCGAGCACCATTTCCGGCCGCGGCAGTCCCCGTGCCAGCCCGTCGAGCTGCTGCCCCAGCACGTCGAGCCGCCGGTCCATCGCATGCTCGAGCCGTGCCTGCAGCGCTTCGACCTGCAGGACGAGATCGCGCCGCACCGGGACCGCCATCTCCGCGGCCGCGGTCGGCGTGGGTGCCCGGCGGTCGGCGACGAAGTCGATCAGCGTCGTGTCGGTCTCGTGGCCGACGGCCGAGATCAGGGGAATGGTGCAGGCCGCCGCCGCGCGCGCCACCCGCTCCTCGTTGAACGCCCACAAGTCCTCGATCGAGCCGCCGCCGCGCGCCACGATCAGCACGTCCGGGCGCGGGACGGGCCCGCCCGGCGGCAGGGCCGAGAAGCCCTCGATGGCCGCCGCCACCTGCTCGGCCGCCCCTTCGCCCTGCACCAGCACCGGCCAGACGACCACACGGCGCGGAAACCGGTCGGCGAGGCGGTGCAGGATGTCCCGGATCACGGCCCCGGTCGGCGAGGTGATCACACCCACGACCTCGGGCAGGAAGGGCAGGGGCCGCTTGCGCTCGGGCGCGAACAGGCCCTCGGCTGCGAGCATCCGCTTGCGCTGCTCGAGCAGCGCCATCAGGGCGCCGAGTCCCGCCGGCTCGATCCGCTCGACCACGAGCTGGTACTTGGAGCGGCCGGGATAGGTGGTGAGCTTGCCGGTGCAGATCACCTCGAGCCCGTCCGCGGGCTCGAAGGTGAGCTTGGGCGCCAGCGTGCGCCAGGCTACGGCGTCCAGGACCGACTTGTCGTCCTTCAGCGCGAAATAGAGGTGGCCCGAGGCCGCCTTCTTGAATCCGGACAGCTCGCCGCGCACGCGCACGAGCCCGAACGCATCCTCGACCGTGCGCTTGAGCGCGAAAGCGAGCTCGGTGACGGTGTATTCGGCGATGTTGGTGACGGTGGCGAGCATGGGCCGGATGTAGCAGAGTGGTCGGGGAGCGTCGACCCGAACCACGAGGGTGCAGAACCCGTGCCCACCGGCGGCAGCGGCTCAGTCCGGACCGCTGCCGCAGTAGGTCGCGAATGCCTCCGCCGCCCTGCGGTTCCTGGGCTCGGTGAGGTCGTACCAGGGCGAGTGGCGGCTGCCGTTGAAATAGACATAGTAGAGGACGTTGTTGGCCGGATCGCGCGCGAACGCACACAGGTTGCGCACGTGCATCGGATTATCGAACCCCTGGATATGGTACGGATCGGCTGAGCCGGTCGTGTTCCAGATCGCCCATTCCGGGATCGCCATCCGCTTGCCCCGCGCCCGCGCGAAGTCGCGCACCATCGTCAAGGATCGCAGCACCCTGCCCCAGCGGCAGGCCGCATCGGTCGCCGGCGCACAAGGGCGGTTGTCGAAGCCCTCGACGCTGACGATGTCGACCACGTCGTCGCCGGGATAGCCGCTGCTCAGGAGCGGCAGCCCGCCCCGGTGCGCGATGCCCGTGGTGCTGTTGAAGTCGAACAGGAGGTTCCTGGCCGAGCCGCCGTAGCCGGCCCGAATGTTGCGTGCAATGTTCCGAAAGCAGCGGCGGTAAAGGGCGGCCCTGCCGCTGTCGCCCTCGATGCCCATGGGATTGGCGCTGCCGTCCCACTCCCAGCCGACGCGCAGCACGATCCTCCCCAGGCCCGCCGCCTGCATGGCCCGGCCATAGCGCCGGTAGCGGGCGTCGTAGGCGCCCTCGGCGCAGTCCTCCAGCGTGGCCCCGCTCTGCGGCATGCCGGCATAGGAGACGAGGATCAGCCGATCCGGGAAGCGGTCCTGCGCTGCCCGAGCCTCGCCGATCCTGGCGGCCTCCCGATCGCTCCCGTCGAACCCGCCCCAGCCGCGATCCGCCTCGACATAGTAGTGGAACACGTGGTTCGGCTTGCCCAACGCCGTGGCCTGGCCGTTGAAGGGCCGCACGCCCAGGAGCGGCATCTGCTGCGCCGTGGCGGGCTTGCCGGCGAGGGTCAGCACCGTCCCGACCACCACCGCCGTCCACCGGCATCCCGTCCTGCCGCCGGCGCGCGTCACCGTTGCCGGATGCTGCATGCTCGTTCCTCCCTGTGACAGGGAAGATGACGGCAGGACCCGGCGACATTATTCCATGTGCCGGCGGCTTCTCGGCAAAGACAATATTGCAGTACGCTAAGTCTTACCGCAGTATGATCTGTGGGCGCTCGAAAGCGAGCGGCTCACGAGTTCGGGCGACGGGCCGGCGTGCGACGTCTCACCTGCCGAGATTCTCCGCAGGCACCCTGATCTGGACGGCTAGCCCCTCCGGTCGCCAATCGTAGGCGATCCGTCCGCCGAGCTGACCCGTGACGCTTCCTTCCGCGAGGAGGCTGCCGAAGCCCCGGCCCGCCGGCGGACCGGCGAGGGCCGGCCCGCCTTTCTCGTGCCATTCCAGCAGAAGCTCGCCGTCTTCCAGTGACCAGCCGACCAAGACACGGCCATCCGGTTCCGACAGGGCACCGTACTTGGCGGCGTTCGTCGTGAGCTCGTGCAAGGCGAGGGCGAGGCTCGTGACAGCGCTGCTGCCGATGCCGACCACAGGCCCCTCGATGACGAACCGCCCGCGGCCCGCATCGGCCCGCGGATCGGCATAAGGCGACAGAACCTCGCGCACGACCTTCTCCAGAGTGACGCTCCGATCGGCCGGGGCCTCCATCCCCGTCAGGCCGGGCCGGATGAGCTCGTGGGCACGGGCGAGCGCATCCAGCCTGCCCCTCAGCGTCTTGGCCAGTTCCTCGGCCGTCGAGGCCGACCGGGCGCTCAACGTCACCATGCTGCCCAGGACGGCGAACAGGTTCTTCACCCGGTGGTTCAGCTCCCTGAGCAGCAGGGCCTGCTGCTCTTGCGCACGCTGGCGCTCCGTGATG
The DNA here is from genome assembly GCF_037908215.1 of Benzoatithermus flavus. Lineage (NCBI taxonomy): Bacteria > Pseudomonadati > Pseudomonadota > Alphaproteobacteria > Geminicoccales > Geminicoccaceae > Benzoatithermus > Benzoatithermus flavus. The sequence continues at coordinate 10,845 of NZ_JBBLZC010000018.1, forward strand.
TCGATGAAGGTGCAGACCGCACCCTCGAGCTCGCCGTTGCGGAAGATCGGGTGAACCCAGTACTCGACCGGAAGGCTGGTCCCATCGGTGCGGAAGAAGATCTCGCTTCCGACATGAGCCGGGCGGCCGGTCTGCGCCGTCCGATAGATCGGGCATTCCGAGCTCGGGTAGGGCGAGCCGTCCGGATGCGCGTGATGGATCACCGCATGGAGCTGCCGGCCGATGACGTCCTCGGCCCGCTCGAAGCCGAGCATGCGGAGGAAGGCGGCGTTGCAGAGCGTGGTCCTGCCCTCGCGGTCGACACAGTAGAAGCCATCCGCGGCCGCGTCGAGCATCAGGCGGAGATAGGCCTCGCTCTCGCGCAGAGCCTGCTCCTTCTGCTGGAGCGTCTCCGCGAGCTCCTTCTGCTCGTGGATCTCGGTGTTCGAGCCGATCCACATGGAGATGTTCCCGGCCGCATCCCGCATCGCATGCGCGCGGCTGAGATGCCATCGGTGCGCGCCGTCGAAACGCCGGAAACGGTGGACGAGCTCGAAGGGCTCGCCGGTGTCGATGGAATGCCGCCAGACTCGAATGTTTTCTTCCACGTCATCCGGATGGATGAACCGCGTCCAACCCCAGCCTTCGATCTCCTCGAAGGAAAGACCCGTGAACTCCATCCATTGTCGATTAAAGTAGGTGATGTTGCCCTTCGCATCGGCCGTGAAGATCTTCTGGGGCATGGCTTCGGCCATGAACCGGAAGCGCTGCTCGGACTCCGCGATGGCGCGACGGGCTTGCACCTGGGCGGAGATGTCCCGGAAATAGCAGACCACGCCGTAGCCGCCCTCCGGGAGCGGGATGCGGTTGATCTGCCACTCGTAATACTCGGTCACGCCGCGGTCGCGCCGCTCCTCGACCAGCTCGGGGACGAAGTAGGGCTCGCCCGTCTCGAGCGTGTGGCGGAAGCGTTCGACGACCTCGTCGGCGCAGGCTTTCGGCCACAGGATGTGGATCACCTCGTCGAAGTCCCGGCCGATCGGGTCGGGAATGTCGCCGAAGATCGGCCGTGCGGTCGGGTTCACCTGCCGGATGCGGAAATCGGCACCGACCAGATAGACGCCGACGGGTGCTTCGTTGAGCAGAGTCTCGAACTGGGCCGTGCGCCGGCTCAAGGCCGCGCTCGCCCGCCTGCGCTCGATGACGAGCGCGGCCGTTCGCGCGGCGACCTCCTGCAGCTCCAAATCCGATCCAGTGGGCTGGCGCGTCTCGCGACAGTACGTGGCGAAGGTACCCAGCACCTCGCCGCTGCTCGACAGGATGGGGGTGCACCAGCAGGCGCGCAGGCCGTGCGACAGCGCCAGATCCTGGTACCCGATCCAGAGCGGGTCCGTGGCGATGTCGGCGATATGGACCGGCTTCTTCGTGTAGGCCGCGGTGCTGCACGAACCCACGTCCGGCCCGATGGGCAGCCCGTCGATGGCCTTCGTGTACGCCTCGGGCAGGCTCGGCGCCGCACCGTGGCGCAAGTGCCGGCCGTCGGAGTCGACCAGCAGGATGGAGCTGACAATGCCCGGATCGGATTGCGCCTCGACGGTTCGCACCAGCATGTCCAGCACCTGGGCCAGCGGCGCATCTTCGATGGCCAGCTCCAGCGCGCGCTTCTGCGCCGCCTGCAGGGCCTCGGCGCGCTTGCGCAGGGTGACGTCGACGCAGGCACCCGTCATGTAGGCGGGGCGTCCCTGCGCGTCGCGGAACGTCTTGCCCCGGTCGTAGAGCCACCGCACGCTGCCGTCCGGCCAGACGACCCTGAACTCCATCTCGAAGTCGGTGCCCTCGCTGGCGCACTGCCGGCAACGCTCGGCGACGCCGCTGCGGTCGTCGGGGTGCACGAGCGCGAGGAACTGGTCCAGGCTCGGCGCCGTCCTGCCCGGCGGCAGCCCGAACAGACGGTCCAGCGCTTCGTCCCATTCGAGGGCGTTCGAGCGGATGTCCCAGCGGAACGTGCCCGTGCCGCTCGCTTCCAGGGCCGCCCGCAGCCGTTCCTCGCTCCGCCGGATCGCCGCCGTCGCCTCCTGGCGGAGCCGGCTGAGGGCGAGGTTCGCCGCGATACGGGCCAAGAGCTCGCGGGCGCTGAAAGGCTTGACGAGGTAATCGTCGGCACCGGCCTCGAGGCCTTCGATGCTCGCCTCCTCGCCGGCGCGCGCGGACAGCATGATCACCGGCAGGTCCCGGGTCTCGGGATCGGCCCGCAGCGCCTTCACGACCCCGAAGCCGTCGAGATGGGGCATCATGACGTCGGTGATGACGAGATCCGGCCTGCTCGTCCGGACCGCCGCGAGGGCGGCGCGGCCATCGGAAACGGTCACGACCTCGTAGCGCGTCGACAGGAGCCGGCGGACATAGTCGCGCATGTCGGCGTTGTCGTCGGCCAGCAGCACGCGTGCCCGCTCCACGCCCTTCGCGGCCGGTACGTCCGCCGCGGAATCGGCGAAGCTCTTCTCCGTCATCTCCTCGATGGCGGCACCTTCGGGCAGCCAGCGCAGGGCCTCCTCGACGTAGGCGTGCGCGCGGACGGCCGTGGAGGCGAGCGCACGCTCGCTGCGGATGCGCTCTTGCGGCAGGTGCCCGGTGCCGAACGGGATGCCGATAGTGAAGGCGGTGCCGCGCCCTTCCGTGCTCTCGACCTGGATCGTGCCGCCGTGCAGCTTCACGAGCTCCTGCACCAGGGCGAGGCCGATGCCGCTGCCTTCGTAGGAGCGGCCCTTGGCACCTGCGACCCGATGGAAGCGCTCGAACAGGCGCGGCAGCTCGGAGGCGGGAATGCCCGTGCCGGTGTCGCGCACCGTGAGCACGGCGACACCGTCGCCCGGCCGCAGCTCGACCGCGATCGCACCCTCGAAGGTGAACTTGAACGCGTTGGAGACGAGGTTGAGGACGATCTTCTCCCACATCTCGCGGTCGACGTAGACCGGTTCCGGCAGAGGCGGGCAGTCGACCACGAGGTCGAGGCCGGCGCGCTCGCAGGCCGAGCGGAAGTTGCTCGCGAGATCGGTCGTGAGCGCCGCGAGGTCGGTGGCCTCGTAGGCCGCCTGCACCCGGCCGGCCTCGATCCGCGAGAAGTCGAGCAGCGAGTTGACGAGCTTGAGAAGACGCAGGCCGTTCCGGTGCGCCACCTCGATGAGCGCCCGGTCGTCCGGCGGGACCTGATCTTTGGGCTTCGCCAGGACCTCCTCCATCGGTCCCATCATCAGCGTGAGCGGGGTGCGGAACTCGTGGCTGACGTTCGAGAAGAACAGGGTCTTCGCCCGGTCGATCTCGGCCAGGGCCTCGGCGCGCTTGCGCTCCTCCTCGTAGGCCTGGGCGTTCGCGATCGCCGCCGCGATCTGCCCCGCCACGAGGCCGAGAAAGCTGCTGTAGCCTTCGTCGAACAGGCGGAACGGATTGAGGCCGACGACGAGAACACCGGCCCGACCCTTCTCGCCGGCTGGAAAGATCGGCAGCGCCGCGGCCCGGGTCGGAGGCTGGCACCAGGCACCCGTCGGCAGGCGGCTCCCGAACCGCGCCGCCAGGTCCGGAACGAGGCGTACTTCGCGGCCGTTCAGGACGTCGGCGAACGGCCAGACGGACGAATCACCCAGCGGCACGGCTGGCGGCGCCGCGGCATGGCCGGCCTCGATGCCGCACGCGGCCGCGAGCGACACTCTCCCGCCGTCCGGCTCGGCCATGTAGATCATCGCGAAGGGCAGGTCGCGCGGATCGGTCGCGAGCGCTGCAGCGCTCCTTGCGCAGGCGTCCCGCCAGGTGCGGGCATCGGCCGTCCCGGCCGCGAGCTCGCGCAGCAGCAGGAGCTGACGCTCGCCGATCACGCGCCGGGTGTCGTCGGTGTTGGCGCAGATGATGCCGCCCACGCCGCCGTCGTCGTCGGGAATCGGGCTGTAGGAGAAGGTGTAGTAGGTCTCCTCGGGGTAGCCGTTGCGCTCCATGACGAGGAGCTGCTGCTCGACGTAGGTGCCTTCGTCGCCCCGCAGCGCCGTGGCCAGCATCGGGCCGATATCGTCCCAGATCTCCTGCCACACTTCCGAGGTCGGGCGCCCGAGCGCCCATGGATGCTTGCCGCCGATGATCGACTTGTAGGGATCGTTGTAGAGATAGAGCAGCTTCTCGCCCCAGCCGATCCAGATCGGCTGGCGGGAGGTCAGCATGATCCGCACCGCGGTCTTGAGACTCCGCGGCCACCGCGCCGGCGGGCCGAGGGACGTGTTCGCCCAGTCGTGCGCGCGGATGAGGGCGCCGAGCTCGCCGCCGCCGGAGAGGAAATCCGGAGCGGGCTGGTCCGACCGGAGCAGGAGGGGTCGCGCGGCGTCGCTCAAGGCCACCTCGTCGCTGTTGCTGCCGGCGCGCTCCTCCGTGGAGGCGTTCCAGCGGACCCATCCGCCGGGGAGCGCGCACGGGCCATGTACATAGTAGAGGTGGACACGACCGAAACCTAGATGCTTCGGGCTCGGGCGGCCCTGTCGCCGCTGGCCTCTGCCACCCTGCGGCCGCTCGTGCTAGAGGGGCGGCCGCACCTGCTGGAAGCCGCCTCATGCCGGAACCGCTCGCCCGATCCCGCCTTCGCCGCGCACCGCCCTGCGATCGTGCCCGCCACGTCGCGTCGTGCCTTCGTCGGCCGGGGAGCAGGCGGCCGTGAGCGCTCTGCCGGTTCTGTTCGGCAAGGGCGTCGTGCTGGGGCTTTCGATCGCGGCTCCGATCGGGCCGATGGCGCTCTTGTGCCTGCGCACGACGCTGGCGCACGGACTCGTACCGGGGCTTCTGGGCGGGCTCGGCGTGGCGGCGGGCGACGTGTTCTACGCCTCGCTCGCGGCCTTCGGCCTGCAGGCGGCGACCGCGCTCCTCACCGGTCAGTCGCTCTGGCTCGGTGTCCTGGGCGGGCTCTATCTGCTCTGGTTCGGGCTCGGCACGATGCGCCAGCCGCTGCCGACCGAAGCCGCCGCCACGGGCGGACGCCGGCGGGGGCTCGCCACCTTCGTCACCACCTTCCTGCTGACGCTCGCCAATCCGCCGACGATCATGATCTTCGCCGCCATGTTCGCGAGCCTCGGCCTGATCGAGGCGCAGGCCGGAACGGCTTCGGCGGCAGCCGTCATCTTCGGCGTCCTCGTGGGCTCGGCCGGGTGGTGGGTGCTGTTCGCGGTCGTGGTGAGCCGGCTCCGCGGCCAGCTGCAGGGCCCGGTGTTCCTGTGGGTCAACCGGATCTCGGGCGCAGCGCTCGCCGGGTTCGGCGCCTGGGCGCTGCTGAGGGCCGGGCTCGCCGCCGCGGCCTGACGCGGCGCCGCCGGACAGGCGGCGCCGCGGGCGGCGATCAGATCAGGCCGTCCTCGATCAATGCCTCGGCGATCTGGACGGCGTTCAGGGCGGCACCCTTGCGGAGATTGTCCGAGACCACCCACATGTTGAGGCCGTAAGGCACGGTCGGGTCCTTGCGGATGCGCGAGACGTAGACGCCGTACTCGCCGACGCACTCGATCGGTGTCACGAACTCGTCGCGGGCGAGATCGTCGACCACGACCACACCCTCGGCCTCGCGCAGGGCCTCGCGCGCCTCGTCGGGGCTCAAGGGGCTCTCGAACTCGACGTTGACCGCCTCGGAGTGGCCGACGAAGACCGGCACGCGCACGCAGGTCGCGGTGACGGCGATGTTCGGGTCCAAGATCTTCTTGGTCTCGACCATCATCTTCCACTCTTCCTTGGTCGAGCCGTCCTCCATCCAGACGTCGATCTGCGGGATGACGTTGAACGGGATGGGCTTCTTGAAGACCTCGGGCTGTTTGCGATCGTTCATGTAGATCGCCTTGGTGTGGTCGAAGAGCTCGTCCATCGCCTCCTTGCCGGCACCGCTGACCGACTGGTAGGTCGCGACCACCACCCGCTTGATCCGGGCGATGTCGTGGAGCGGCTTCAGGGCCACGACCATCTGGATGGTCGAGCAGTTGGGGTTGGCGATGATGTTCCTGCGCTCGAAGCCCGCGAGCGCTGCCCGGTTGACCTCCGGCACCACGAGCGGCACGTCGGGGTCCATGCGGAACTGCGAGGTGTTGTCGATGACGATGCAGCCCTCGGCCGCGGCCTTGGGCGCGTACTTCGCCGAGACCTTCGCACCCGGCGAGAACAGGCCGATGTCGACGCCGCGGAAGTCGAAGGTGGCGAGGTCCTGGACCTTGAGGGTGTGGTCCTCGCCGAACGAGACCTGTTTGCCGGTCGAGCGTTCGGAAGCGAGTGCGAACACCTCGTCGACCGGGAACTTCCGCTCGGCGAGGATCTGCAGCATCTCGTTGCCGACATTGCCGGTGGCACCGACGACCGCGACCCTGTAGCCCATGACGACCTGACCTCGTTGCGACGGAACAGCCCGCCGCGTTTAAGGCAAGCGGGCCGCGCTGCAAAGGGTCCAAATCAACACGGGGGAGCTAGAGCGGCTCGTCCTCGAGGCCGTGGCGGTTCGCCGGCGGCCAGGACCGATCCAGGAGCTGCTCGAGGTCGTAGGGGCAGGTCGTAGGCAGCCCTCGCGCCGCCTCGATCTCGCCATGGTCGGCGAGCGCCGCGGCCGCCGCCTCCAGGGCGTCGCCGTAGCTCTCGGGCAGCTCCTGCTCGATCAGCCGGTCGATGGTGCGCGAGCGGCGGCGGCCGATCTCGGCACGGGCGCTTCGCACCGAGACGCGCCATTGTCGCCTGGGAGCCGGGGCGGGGCTGTGCTCGAGCTTGAGGAGATGCTCGATTAGGCGCTGCATCTGGCTCGCCACCGACGCGTAGCGCTCGGTCGCCAAGCCCTCCACCGCCTCCGCCAGATGCTCGAGGTCGAGCGGACCGTTCCCGCGCTCGGCCGCCAGCCGCCGCAAGGCCTGCGCCTGGTCCTGCGCCCAGGCGTAGAAGTCGCGCTCGTAGAGCTTATCGACCGTGTCCGCCATGTCCCTCACGCCGCGAGCCGGTCCAGCTCCTTCAAGATCGCATCGCCCATGCCGCTCGTCGAGACCCTGGTGCAGCCATCCTGCGCGATGTCGGCGGTGCGGTAGCCCTGGTCCAGCACGTTGCTGATCGCCTTCTCGAGCCGGTCGGCCTCGGCCCCGAGGTCGAAGGAGTAGCGCAGCAGCATGGCGAAGCTCATCAGGCACGCGATCGGGTTGGCGATGCCCTGGCCCGCGATGTCGGGTGCCGAGCCGTGGACCGGCTCGTACATGGCCTTGCGGCGGCCATTCGCGTCGGCGGCGCCCAGGGAGGCCGAGGGCAGCATGCCGAGGCTGCCCGTGAGCATGGCGGCACAGTCGGAGAGGAGATCGCCGAACAGGTTGTCGGTGACGATGACGTCGAACTGCTTGGGGCGCCGGACGAGCTGCATGGCGCAGTTGTCGGCGTACATGTGCTCGAGCTCGACGTCCGGGTAGTCGCGGTCGCGGAGCGCCTGCACGGTCTGACGCCACAGGACGCCCGTATGCATGACGTTGGCCTTCTCGACCGAATGCACCTTGTTCCGGCGCTTGCGCGCGAGCTCGAAGCCGACCCGTGCCACGCGCTCGATCTCGGACGTGGTGTAGACCTGGGTGTCGACTGCCCGCTTCTGCCCGTCCGCGAGCTCGGTGATGCCGCGCGGCTCGCCGAAATAGACGCCTCCGGTGAGCTCGCGCAGGATCATGACGTCGAGCCCCTCGACCAGCTCGGGCTTGAGCGAGGAGGCTCCTGCGAGGGCGGGGAAGACGATGGCAGGCCGCAAGTTCGCGAACAGGTCCATCTCCTTGCGCAAACGCAGGAGGCCGCGCTCGGGCTTCAGCGCGAACGGCAGGTCGTCGTACTTGGGTCCGCCCACGGCGCCGAACATGACCGTGCCGATCTCGTTCGCTTTCGCCATGGTGGCGTCGGTCAGCGGCACGCCGTGCACATCGTAGGCCGCCCCGCCGACCAGATCCTCCTCGACCGCGAACTCGATCCCGCGCCGGGCGAGCCAGCCGATCACGCGCCGGACCTCGGTCATGACCTCGGCACCGATGCCGTCACCGGGAAGGAAGAGGATGCGACCGACCTGGGCCATGACTGCTCCGCGCTCGTCGTCTCGAAGGGTACCAGAAGGTGGAGGCTCTCTAGCGTTCGGGCAGAGGAAAGGCAAACCCTCAGCCGTCGATCGTGCCTTGGCCCGAACGTGCGATGCCCGAACCAGCGGACATTGCACGCGGAAGTTTCGGTGGGATAGAGATGACGAGAACGCCACAACGAGGCGCATCCAGGCGTTCTGCCATTCTTTCCGGCGTGTTCGTCCTGCTCGTCGTCTCCTCCGTCCATGCCCAGCACCCGCAGCTGTGGAGCGACAGCTTCGTCCTTCCGTCGCCCCGGGCCACCTCGGCCACGCCAGCGCCCGCCGAGCCGCAGACGAGCGCACCGGGCACCACGCAGCGATGGGCGGACCCCGTCTACACCAAACGTCGGACGGATGCCGAAAATCAGGGGATCGTCGACCGGATGGTCGAGCGTGCCCGGCAGGATGCTCGCGCAGGGCGTGGTGTCGGGCTCGATCATCATGGCAACGCTGCAGCGCACCTGCCCGATCGGCTGTGGCAGGAGCACATGGCTCGCGACCGGGCCAACGAGGCATTCCAAGGCAACGAGGACGAGCATTACAGGCGCCGGAAATACTAGAGCGGCAATTGAGGCACGCCCGCCTGGATCATTCGTTTGCCTTGCGCGTTCCCGCAGCAGCATCGAGCGACCACGCTCGAGGTGACGCGCCCTCCTCGCCGGCAGCCGGCGAGGAGGGCACGACGAGGTGGATCGCGGTGGCCCGGACGGAAGCACCCGGACCGATGATGCCAGGGAACGGAGCGAGCCGCATCGTGCTGCGGCCGGAGCCGGCGGCGATGAAACTCCCGGCTCGTCATGTTCGTTTCAGTGAAGCTCGACCGTTCCTGCAGCCGAAGGAGAAGGTGGTGGGCACCCCGAACGAACTTTTCTCCCGGATCGCCAACTGGATTTCGCGACAAGCCGGCCGCTCCTACACTTTCATCCTGGCGATCGCGGTCGTCGTGGTCTGGGCTGCTACTGGACCCTTGTTCGGCTTCTCCGACACCTGGCAGCTCATCATCAACACCGGAACGACCATCGTCACGTTCCTCATGGTGTTCCTGATCCAGAACACCCAGAACCGGGACACCCAGGCCATTCAGCTCAAGCTCGACGAGCTGATCCGGGTCCACCGCGAGGCCCGCAACCGACTGCTCACGCTCGAGGACCTCACCGACGCCGAGCTCGACCAGGTGAAGGAGCGCTTCGCGCGCCTGGCGAGAAGGCATCCGCAGGCGGCGCCGCACCTGCACGACGCCAGGGAGAACCTCGAGGAGGTTGAGGAGTATTTCGAGCAAGCACAGGCGCAGATGCGCTGACGTGCGCCGCATCGGGCCGGGTGCCAGCTTCTCCCGCGGCGGGAGGGAAGCCGTTCCGGAACGCGGGACCGGCTGGGGGGTGACGAGGCTCGCCCTGCTCGTGGGCCTGCCCGGAGCAAGGGCTTTGGCGCTTCGCGCGTCAGCCCCGACGTCCGGCCCGGTCCGGAATCCGGCGACGCCCGCCGCCGTAGAGCCAGCCGGCGAGGAAGCCGCCGGCGTGGGCAGCGTAGGCGATCGGGCTGTCGTGGAAGAGCACGATCCCGACCAGGTTGAAGAGGATGAACAGAGCACCGTAAAGGTTCACCGCCTGGTCGAGATGACCGAACCCGCGATGCTCGCGGATCTGGCGCAAGGACCAGCCGATGAGGGCAGCCGCCGAGGCCGAGGCGCCGATGAGCGCGGCATCGCCGCCGGTCGCGATCTGCACCAGCGTGTGGGCGAGAGCGCCGGCGAAGGCACCCAGAAGAAGGACGAGAATCAAGGCGGCCGAGCCGAGACGGCGCTCCACGAGCGGCCCCAGGATGACGATGCCGAGCAGATTGCCTAAAAGATGCATGAAGCCGGCATGGAGCAAACCGTAGGTGGCCGCACCCGTGACCCAGCGCACCGGTCCGGCGAAGGGGTCGAAGGCAAGATAGTAGAACGCGACGAAGCGCAGATCCGGTACCAGGCTCGCGAGGAAGCCCAGGAGGAGCACGGCCGCCACGAGCCTGGTCGTGGGCGGCAGGTTGAGGATGGGCGGCTGTCGGCGCCCGTTCCCGAGCGGGCGCCGGATCATGGGCATAAAACTCCTCGGTGCCGCGGACCGATGCCGGTCACGCGGGCGGCCGGACGACAGGTCCTCGGTGGCCCGCCGGTCAGGCGGCGGCCTCGCCGCGGTAGAGCCAAGGCGCGCGCATGCGCTGGGCCGCCTCGAAGCGGTCGATCTTCTCGCTCTGCTGCAGGGTGAGGCCGATCTCGTCGAGGCCGTTCAGGAGCTTCTCGCGATGCGCGGGATCGAGCTCGAAATGGATCGGCTCGTTGCCGGTCGGGCGGTCGATGACGTGGTGCTCGAGGTCGACCGTGAAGGTGGGGTCGGCCGCGACGCTGGCCTCGTGGATCAAAAGATCGACCTCGTCCTTGTTGAGCACGATCGGCAGGATGCCGTTCTTGAAGCAGTTGTTGTAGAAGATGTCGGCGAAGCTGGGAGCGATGATGCAGCGGATGCCGAAGTCGAGGAGCGCCCAGGGCGCGTGCTCGCGCGAGCTGCCGCAGCCGAAGTTCTGGCCGGTGATCAGGATCTGGGCCCGGCGGTAAGGCTCCTTGTTCAGAACGAAGTCGGGATTCTCCGAGCCGTCCGGCAGGTAGCGCAACGATTCGAACAGGCCGACACCGAGGCCGGTGCGCTTGATCGTCTTCAGCCACTTGGCCGGGATGATCTGGTCGGTGTCGACGTTGACCATTGGCAGAGGCGCGGCGATGCCGGTGAGCTTCGTGAACGGCTGCATGGGGCGGGACTCGTCAGGATCGATCGAACCTCGGCCTTGTGCCCGGCTTGCAGGCATTTGTCCAGATCGGGCACTGTCGAGGCCCTCATACCGAGCCTGTGGGGAACGGGGCCATGACGCTGTCGGCGAGTCTGCACGCCGCCCGACCGGGAGGCGGGAAGCCGTCCTCGTCCGGAGACGGCGAGGCGTTCTGGAACCGGCCGCTCGCCGCCCTTATGGAGGGCCTCGGAGCGACGTCCAGAGGCCTCACGAGCGCCGAGGCCGAGGCGCGCCTCGAGCGCTTCGGCCCGAACGATGCGCTCTCGCGGCCGGCACGGTCGCTCTGGCTACGGTTCCTGGCCCGGTTCGGCAATCCTCTGATCCTCATCCTCCTGTTCGCGAGCGCACTCTCGGCGGCGAGCGGCGAGACCCTGAGCTTCGTGCTCGTGGTCACCATCGTGCTCATGAGCGTCGTGCTCGACTTCGTGCAGGAGGTGCGGGCCGAAGGTGCCGTGGAGGCGCTGCGGCGTTCCGTGGCGCTCACCGCGAAGGTGCTGCGGGACGGTACCGAGGCAGTGCAGCCGGTGGACCGGCTGGTGCCGGGCGACGTCGTCCGGCTTGCGGCCGGGGACGTCGTGCCGGCCGACGGCCGGCTGCTCGAGGCGCACGACCTGTTCGTGAACCAAGCGCTTCTCACGGGCGAGCCCTATCCTGTGGCGAAGCAGGCCGGTGACCTCGCCGTACCAGCCCCGGATCCGACGGCCGCCCTCAACGCACTCTTCATGGGTACCTCGGTCATCAGCGGCACCGGGCTGGTCCTCGTCTGCCGCACCGGGCGCGACACCGCGCTGGGTGGCCTCGCCGGCGCCCTCGCCGCCCAGCGCCCGCCCGACGCGTTCGAGATCGGCATCCGCCGCTTCGGCTTCTTGATGCTGCGGCTCACCGTGTTCCTCGTCCTGTTCGTGCTCGTGGTGAACGTGCTGTTCGACCGGCCGTGGCTCGAATCCCTGATGTTCGCGCTGGCGCTGGCGGTGGGCCTGACGCCCGAGCTCCTGCCCATGGTCGTCACGGTGACGCTCGCGGGTGGTGCCCGACGGATGGCGCGACGCCGGGTGATCGTGAAGCGGCTCGCCGCCATCCACGATCTCGGCGCCATGGACGTGCTCTGCACCGACAAGACCGGGACGCTGACCGAGGCGCGGATCCGTCTCGTCCGCCACCTCGACGCTCGCGGGGAGGAGAGCGAGCGCGTCTTCCGGCTCGCCTACCTCAACAGCGCCTTCGAGAGCGGGATCAGGAGCCCGCTCGACGAGGCCGTGCTCGAGCACGGGCAGATGGACCTTTCGGGCTGGCGCAAGCTCGACGAGGTGCCGTTCGACTTCGAGCGCCGGCGGGTTTCGGTGCTGATCGAGGGCGAGGAGGGACGCCTTCTGATCGTGAAAGGAGCGCCCGAGGACGTGATCCGGCTCTCGAGCCGCTACGAGGCCGGGCCCGGCTCGGTGCTGCCGCTGGACGGAGGGGCGCACAGGATGCTGCTAGAGCAGTTCGAGCGGTTGGGCGAGGAGGGCTTTCGCGTGCTCGGGATCGCCTCGCGCAGTGTGGGCCCGGAGCACGGAACCGCGCACGTCCCGGACGAGAGCGAGCTCGTGTTCGCGGGCTTCGCCGTGTTCCTCGACCCGCCCAAGGCGGACGCCGCGGCGGCGATCGAGGCGCTCGCGGCCTCCGGCGTCGCGGTGAAGATCTTGACCGGGGACAACGAGCGGGTGACGCGGCACGTCTGCGGCGAGCTGGGGGTGAGCGTGCTCGGCGTGATCACGGGCGAGGAGCTGGCACGGATGAGTGACGAGGCGCTCTTCGCCCGGCTGCCTGCGGTGAACCTGTTCTGCCGGGTGACGCCGCAGCAGAAGCGGCGCGTGCTCCTGGCCCTGAAGCGTCGCGGCCACGTCGCGGGCTTTCTCGGCGACGGGATCAACGACGCCTCGGCGCTGCACGCGGCCGATGTCGGGATCTCGGTGGACAGCGCCGCCGATGTGGCGAAGCAGGCGGCCGACCTCGTGCTGCTGGCGCACGACCTCGGCGTGGTCCATGCCGGCATCCTCGAGGGGCGGCGGACGGTCGAGAACGTCACCAAGTACATCCTGATGGGGAGCAGCTCCAACTTCGGCAACATGTTCAGCATGGCCGGTGCCGCCCTGTTCCTGCCGTTCCTGCCGATGCTGCCGATCCAGGTGCTCTTGAACAACCTGCTCTACGACGGCTCGGAGCTGGGCGTGCCGCTCGACCGGGTGGACGCGGAAGCACTGGCGCGGCCGGTGCGCTGGGACTTCAGGCTGATCGAGCGCTTCATGCTGGTGCTGGGGCCGGTGAGCTCGCTCTTCGACTTTTTGACCTTCGCTGCCCTCTGGTGGCTGTTCGGCGCCGGGGAGACGCTGTTCCAGACCGGCTGGTTCGTGGAATCGCTGGCGACACAGGTGCTCGTGATCCTCGTCATCCGTACCCGCGGCGCGCCCTGGCGCAGCCGGCCGCATGGGCTGCTGCTGGGACTGTCCCTCGGCATCGCGGCCTTCGGCGCCGTCCTGCCGCTGACGCCCTTGGGCGGGCTGTTCGGCTTCGTGCCGCCGCCGCCTCGGTTCTATCTGTTCCTGGCGGCGGCCGTGCCGGCCTATCTGGCGCTGGTCGAAGCGGTGAAGCGCTGGTTCTATCGCCGCCTGGCACCGGCAGCGGGGACGACGGCATGAGGCTCTACGACTTCTGGAGCAGCTCGGCGGCCTATCGGGTGCGGATAGCGCTCGGACTCAAGGGGCTGGCTTACGAGCGGGTGGTGATCAGCCGGCTGAACGGCGTCGAGGACCCGGGCTATTACGCCGTCAACCCGCAAGGCTTCGTGCCGACGCTCGAAGTGGCGGGGCGAAGGTTCATCCAGTCGCTCGCGATCCTGGAATGGCTCGAGGAGCGCCATCCCACGCCGCCGCTGCTGCCGACGACGCCCGAGGATAGGGCGCGGGTGAGAGCGCTCATGGGCGTGATCGCCTGCGACATCCAGCCCTTGAACAACCAGCGCGTGCAGGACGCGCTCTTGCGCGAGTTCGGGCTCGATGCGGCGGGCCTGCGGCGCTGGTACGAGCGCTGGATCGGGGAAGGGTTCGCGGCTCTCGAGCGGCTCTTGGCGGAGAGCCTCGAGACCGGCCCGTTCTGCCATGGCGAGACGCCGACGCTCGCGGACGTGTGCCTCGTGCCGCAGGTGTTCAACGCACGGCGCTGGGGGTGCGATCTGGCATCCTATCCGACCATCCGCCGGATCGATGCCGCCTGCTGCGAGCTGCCGGCGTTCCGGAACGCGGCACCCGAACGGCAGGCGGAGCGTCCGGAAGAGGAAGCTTCGGGCCGCCCGGCGTGATCGGGCGGAGGCCCGCGGCGAGAACCAGGAGCGATCCTCGCCGCGGGTCGGTTCCTCAGACCAGCTTGCGAACGTCCGCGAGGTGGCCCGTGAGCGCCGCGGCCGCGGCCATGGCCGGAGAGAGCAGGTGGGTGCGGCCGCCCTTGCCCTGCCGGCCCTCGAAGTTGCGGTTGCTGGTCGAGGCGCAGCGCTCGCCGGGCTTGAGCTGGTCCGGGTTCATGCCGAGGCACATCGAGCAGCCGGCCTCGCGCCACTCGAACCCGGCCTCCTTGAAGATCCGGTCCAGGCCCTCGGCCTCGGCCTGCTGCTTCACGAGGCCCGAGCCCGGCACGATCATGGCGCGGACCGAGGGTGCCACCCGCTTGCCCGCGACCAGCTTCGCCACCGTGCGCAGATCCTCGATCCGGCCGTTGGTGCAGGAGCCGATGAAAACCGTGTCGATCTTGATCTGCTCCATGGGCGTACCGGGCTCGAGGCCCATGTACTGCAGCGCCCGCTCCATGGCCTTGCGACGGTTCTCGTCGGCGACCGACCTCGGGTCGGGCACAGCGCCCGTGATCGGCACCACGTCCTGGGGCGAGGTGCCCCAGGTGACCTGGGGCTCGATGGTGGCGGCGTCGAGGTGCACCTCGGTGTCGAAGCGCGCCCCCTCGTCGGTCGGCAGCGTGCGCCACGAGGCGACGGCCTTCTCCCAGGCCTCGCCCTTGGGTGCCATCGGTCGACCCTCGAAGTAGCGGATCGTCTTCTCGTCGGGCGCGATCAGGCCGGCGCGGGCCCCCGCCTCGATCGACATGTTGCAGACGGTCATCCGGCCCTCCATCGAGAGGCCGCGGATGACGCTGCCGGCGTACTCGATCACGTAGCCGGTGCCGCCGGCGGTGCCGATCTTGCCGATGATGGCGAGGATCACGTCCTTGGCGGTGCAGCCCACCGGCAGCTCGCCCTCGACGCTGATCCGCATGGTCCTCGGGCGCTTCTGCACGAGCGTCTGGGTCGCCAGCACGTGCTCGACTTCGGAGGTGCCGATGCCGAAGGCGAGCGCCCCGAAGGCGCCATGGGTGCTGGTGTGGCTGTCGCCGCAGACGATCGTGGTGCCGGGCAGCGTGAAGCCCTGTTCCGGCCCGATGACGTGCACGATGCCCTGGCGGACGTCGCGCATGCCGAAGAGCTGGATGCCGAACTCCTTGCAGTTCTGCTCGAGCGTCTCGACCTGGATGCGCGAGGTCTCGTCGGCGATCGGCTCGGAGCGGTCGCTGGTCGGCACGTTGTGGTCGGGTACGGCCAGGGTGGCGTCGGGCCGGCGCACCTTGCGGCCGGTCATCCGCAGGCCCTCGAAAGCCTGCGGGCTCGTCACCTCGTGGACGAGGTGGCGGTCGATGTAGAGGAGGCAGGTGCCGTCGGGCAGCTCGTCGACGACGTGCGATTCCCAGATCTTGTCGAACAGCGTGCGGGCCTCGGTCATGGCGCCCATCCTCCTCAACCTCGTCCTCTCGCCGGCCTCACTCTTCCGCGGCCACGGGCTTCGCCTCGGCGCGCTCTTCCCGGCGCTCCACGATGCGGGCCGCCTTGCCGGTGCGGCCGCGCAGATAATAGAGCTTCGCCCGGCGCACGCGACCGCGACGGACGACCTCGATGCTGTCGATGCGGGGGCTATAGAGCGGGAACACGCGCTCGACACCCTCGCCGTAGGAGATCTTGCGGACGGTAAAGGCCGAGTTGATGCCGCGGTTGCGGCGCGCGATGCACACGCCCTCGAAGGCCTGCACGCGCTCGCGGTTGCCCTCGATCACCTTGACGTTCACGCGCAGCGTGTCGCCGGGCTTGAAATCGGGGATGGCCCGTTCCGCGAGCAGGCGGTCCATCTGCTCCTTCTCGAGCTCTTGGATCAGGTTCATCGCTTCGTCCTCATCTTCTGACCCCGCCGCCGAGCCTTGGGGCCGCTCGTTGCTTCCTAGCCAGAGGTCCCGATCAGATCCGGCCGCCGGGACTTGGTGATCGAGAGCGCCTGCTCGCGTCGCCAGGCGTCGATCTTGGCATGGTGGCCCGAGAGCAGAATCTCGGGCACCGCGCGCCCCTCCCACACCTGCGGCCGGGTGTAGTGGGGGTATTCCAGAAGCCCGCTCGCGAAGCTCTCCTCCTTGAGCGAAGCCTCGTCGCCGATCACACCGGGCAGGAGCCGCACGCAGGCGTCGATCAGCGCCATGGCCGCGAGCTCGCCGCCCGAGAGCACGAAGTCACCGATCGAGACCTCGAGAAAGCCTCTCGCCTCGATCACGCGATGGTCCACACCCTCATAGCGGCCACACAGGAGCACGACGCCGGGCCCCTTGGCCAGGTCCTGCGCCATGGCCTGACGCAGAGGCACGCCGCGCGGGCTCAGGTAGACGAGAGGGCCCGGAGCACCCTCCTGGACCGCATGATCGACCGCCTTCGCCACGATGTCAGGGCGCATCACCATGCCGGCACCGCCGCCGAAGGGCGTGTCGTCGACGGTCTGGTGACGATCGCTCGTGAAGTCGCGGATGTTGACGGTCTCGAGCCGCCACAGATCCCGCTGCAGCGCCTTGCCCGCGAGCGAATGGCCCAAGGGCCCCGGGAACATCTCGGGAAAGATGGTGAGCACGGTCGCGGTCCAGGGTCGGGTCACGACTCCGCCTCCGCCTCGTCCCCACCACCGGCCTCGACCGCCTCCGGCAGCACGATCCGGACGACCCCTTTCGCGAGGTCGACCGTGGGCACCACCGCGCGCGTGAACGGCACCAGCTCCTGCTTCCCGTCCGCGCCCGTGATCTCGAGCACGTCGCCGGCACCGAAGTCGAACACGGCCGAGACCTCGCCGATCGGCCGGCCGCTCGCGTCCTCGGCCACGAGGCCGATCAGGTCCTCGTGGTAGAACTCGTCCTCCGCCGGCTCGGGCAGCTTCGATCGCGGCACGTAGAGGCGCATGCCGCGCAGCGCCAGGGCGGCATCGCGGTCGCCGATACCTTCGGCCATCGCGATCACGCCGCCGTTCGTGCGGCCGACGATGCGGATCTCGAACAGCCGGTTGCCTTGCTCGTCGTGCAAGGGGCCATAGGCCGCGACGTTCTCGGGCGCTTCCGTGAAGCAGCGCAGCTTCAGGGCGCCGCGCACGCCGTGCGCGGTTGCCACCTGCGCCACGCATACCATGGGCTCGCCCCTGCCACCGGCCATCGCCTGCCGTCCACCCGATGGCTCAGGCCGCGCTCTCGGTCTGCTGCTTTTTGGCCGCGATCTCGGCGGCACGTTTGCCGGTGCCGCGATGGCGCGTCGCACCCGGCAGGATGCCTGCCTTGTCGAGGAAGCGGGCGACGCGGTCGCTCACCTGCGCGCCCTGGCCCAGCCAGTAGCGCACGCGCTCCTCGTTGAGCACGACGCGGTTCTCGGCCTCGCTCGGCAGGAGCGGGTTGTAGGTGCCGAGCTTCTCGAGGAAGCGGCCGTCGCGCGGGCTGCGGGAATCCGCGGCCACGATCCGGTAGAAGGGACGCTTCTTGGCGCCGCCGCGCGCCAGACGAATACGAACCGCCATGACTGGTCCAATGCTCCTTTGATGTCGCTTCTTGCCGCTTCGCCGCGAAGGTGCCTCACCGCGGGAACAGGCCGGGCGGCAAGCCCCGGCCGAAAAGGTTCTGCAGGCCGCCCATCTTCTTCATCCGCTTCATCATGTCCTGCATCTGCCGGTGCTGCTTCAGCAGGCGGTTGACGTCCTGCACCGTGGTACCGGAGCCGGCAGCGATGCGGCGCTTCCTGGAGGCGTTGATGAGGTCGGCGTTGCGGCGCTCGGCCGGCGTCATCGAATCGATGATGGCGCACTGGCGCACGAGCAGCTTCTCGTCGATGTTGGCTTCCTCGAGCTGCTTTTGCACCTTCTGGATGCCGGGCAGCTTGCCGAGGATGCCCTTCATGCCGCCCATCTTGCGCATCTGCTGGAGCTGGGTGCGCAGGTCGGAAAGGTCGAAGCTGCCCTTGGCGAGTTTCTTCGCGAGCTTTTCGGCCTCGTCCCGGTCGACGACCTCGGCCGCCTTCTCGACCAGGGAGACGACGTCGCCCATGTCGAGGATGCGGGACGCGATCCGCTCGGGGTGGAAGGGCTCGAGCGCGTCGAGCTTCTCGCCCGTGCCGACGAGCTTGATCGGCTGGCCGGTGACGTGGCGCATGCTGAGCGCGGCACCGCCACGGGCGTCGCCGTCCATGCGGGTGAGGACGATGCCGGTGATGCCGATCCGCTCGTGGAAGATCCGCGCGGTGTTGACGGCATCCTGGCCGGTGAGCGCGTCGGCGACGAGGAGGGTCTCGCTGGGCCTGGCGAGATCGCGGACGGCCGCGAGCTCCTCCATCAGCGCGTCGTCGATGGAGAGGCGGCCGGCGGTGTCGAGGATCAGGACGTCGTAGCCCTCGCGGCGCGCGGTATCGAGCGCGCGCCGCGTGATGTCGAGGGCGCCCTGGCCGGGGATGATCGGCAGGCTCGCGACCTCGCTCTGCCTCGCCAGCACCTCGAGCTGGGTCTGGGCTGCCGGCCGCTGCGTGTCGAGCGAGGCGAGGAGAACCTTCCTGCGCTCCCTCGAGCGCAGGCGCCGGGCGAGCTTGGCGCTGGTCGTGGTCTTGCCCGAGCCCTGCAGGCCCGCCATCAGCACGACCGCGGGCGGACTGCCCAGCCTGAGCTCGCTCGATTCGCTGCCGAGGATGGCGACGAGCTCGTCGTGGACGATCTTCACCACCATCTGGCCGGGGGTGATGCTCTTGATCACCTCCTGGCCGACGGCGCGCTCGCGCACCTTCGCCACGAAGTCCTTGACCACGGGCAGCGCCACGTCGGCCTCGAGGAGAGCTATGCGGATCTCCCGCATCGCCTCGGCGACGTCGGATTCGCTCAGGGCGCCACGCCGCTTGAGGCGGTCGAAGACACCGGTGAGGCGGGTGGTCAGGCTCTCGAACATGAACGCTCAAACGCGCGCTTGACACCGCCGCCTGTTCGGAGGTGCCGGGCGCGCTCCATCTCCTGGCCTTGACGTAAGGCGCCGCGGTGGCGACGCAAGCCCGAAGCTTCTGAAGCGGTGGCCTGCGAAAGTCAAGTCCGGCGCGCGTTCTCGGAGCTACAGCCCCAGCGGCTCGTAGATCTCGTCGAGCGGGATCGGCGAGCCCGTGACGCGCAGCGGCAGCTCCGCCGAACCGATATGGTCCTTGATCGACCAGTTGTCACCCACGCGCTGCCACAGCTCGCACCAACGCTGGTCGAAGCGCACCAAGAGAATCTCGTCCACGCTCGGGATCGAGCGGTAGAAGGCGAGCTTGCCGGTCAGGTCGTGCTTCTGGGTGGAGCGGGAGAGGATCTCGACCACCAGCCGCGGCTCCTCGACCCAGTGCTCCCGGCTGGGTGTGCAGGACACGGCGAGGTCGGGGACACGGTAGTTGAGATTGTCGCCGGGGAGCACGGCACTGCCGGCGGCATAGACGCCGCAGCCACGGGGAAGGCGACGCTCGAGCGCCACCCCGATGACGGCCACCAGGCGCGCGTGCGGCGCCATGGGTGGGTTCATCGCCACGAGCTCGCCGTTCACCAGCTCGTAGCGTGTGTCGCTGCCGTCGTCCCACCGCAAGAACTCGGCCAGGGTCATCGATTCGGTCTGCTGCACCGGCTTGCCCATCGCGACCTCGCTCTCCTGTCGGCAGCGAGCTTAGCGCAGCGCCGCGATCGCGGCACGCCCCTCCGTGGCCGCCTCCACGAGGTGCTGCCGCTGCGACTCGGGCGCGCACCTGTGGCAGAGATGCTCGCGCAAAACTTGGGAAAGAACGGATCTGCAACAAAGAGTGTGGCAGATTCAAGTCACCTTTTGGTTGATAAAACTATCCCATTCACCGGCATGACGCGATAAAAATGACCCAACCGCCGCGACGATGCGGGGCGGCGGGAGGAAACGTCCAAGCAAGAACGTCACTGCGGGAAAGAAACAATGGCGATCACCCCCTCGGGCAAGCCGCAGCGCTCGTGGCGCGCTCTGGCTTCCGGTCTCGTCTCCGTCCTGGCGCTCGCCGGCACCGCCGCGCTCGCTGCCGAAGGAGATCCCGACCAGGGGCTCCGGCCGGCGGCAGCCGGTCCGCAGGCGGAGGCCGCCGCGGTCACGAAGGCCGTCTGGGGCGGCCTGCGCTCGGGCCTGCCATGGGCGTCGGGTGCTTCCAGCGGCGCTTTCCTCCTCGAGAGCCTGCGCGGCCGGCCGCTCGACGTCGGTACGACCTACACCAACCGCAGAGGAAGCTGGGCGGACATGGTCCAGAGCGCCGGCAACATCAAGACGGTGACGCGCTACGGCCTGCCGGTGATCGGCATGGGGCTGTTCCCGGACGCCTATCGCGGTCAGCACGCCCAGTGCGCCGGCGGCGCCTTCGACGGCTACATGCGGCAGATCGGCGCGAAGCTGGTCGCGAGCGGCGGCGCTCGCGCCGTGATCCGGCTGGGCTGGGAATTCAACTTCGTCAACAAGTATTCCTGGGCCGTCACCGGCACGGACGCGATCTCGGCAGGCAACTGGAAGAACTGCTTCCGCCGCTGGGTGCAGAACCTGCGCACCACCCCCGGCCAGGCCTTCACCATCGTCTGGAACGCCGCCACCGAGGGTACCCATCCCGATGTCGACATGCTCTATCCGGGCAGCGAGTACGTCGACGTGATCGGGACGCAGTATTACGATCGTTGTCCGCCCGCGACGACCGAGGCGCTCTGGCAGGCGCGCTACAACAAGCGAACCAGGTCCGGCGCCCCTGCCGGGCTCGGCACCTGGCTCGCCTACGCCAAGGCCAAAGGCAAGCGGCTCGCGATTCCGGAGTGGGGCATCGGCGGGCCCAGGAACGCCTGCCCCAGGCCCGGTATCGACAATCCGTTCTTCATCCGCAAGATGGCCGAGTTCTTGCGCGCCAACGCCGCCTCGATCGCGTTCGAGGCCTACTTCAACGGTGACGGCACGCCCGGTGTTCCCGGCTCGCACAAGCTGTCGCCCGCGACCTACAACCCGCAGTCCTCGGCGGTGTACCGGTCGCTGTGGTGAGCCGGTGCCGGCTCCGGACGGCACGGCCCGGTTGCGCTGCGCCTTCGGGCCGTCTATCCGGAGCGGCATGTCACCCATTGCCTTCCTCAAGATGCACGGCTGCGGCAACGACTTTGTCGTGCTGGACGCGCGAAGAGCGCCGCTCGCCCTGACCCCGGCACAGGTGCGACGGATCGCGGACCGGCACCGGGGGGTCGGCTGCGACCAGCTCGTCCTGCTCGAGCCCGCGGCCGATGCCGACGTCCGGCTGCGCTTTCTCAACAGCGACGGCAGCGAGTCGGGTGCCTGCGGCAACGGCACGCGTTGCGCCGCGCGCCTTCTGTTCGAGGAGGGAGCGCAGGGGCCGCTCTCGATCGTCGTGGGCGAGCGGCGCCTGGTCGCGGAGCGGCTCGCGGACGGCCGGATCGCGGTCGCGATGGGCGAGCCGCGCTTCGACTGGCGGCAGATCCCGCTGGCCGAGCCCTGCGACACGAAAGCCCTGCCGATCGCGGTCGAGGGCCTGCCGCGGCCGGTCGCCGTGAGCATGGGCAACCCGCATGCGGTGTTTTTCGTGCGCGATCTCGCCAGCCTCGACGTGCCGCGGCTGGGCGCCCTGCTCGAACGCCATCCGCTCTTCCCGGAGCGGGCCAATATCGGCTTCGCGCAAGCGCTCGCGCCCGGCCGGTTCCGGCTCAGGGTGTTCGAGCGCGGAGCCGGGCTCACGCTCGCCTGCGGCAGCGGAGCGTGCGCCGCGATGGTGGCGGCACGCCGGCTCGGGCTTGCGGGCGACACGGCCGAACTCATCTTGGATGGTGGCACGCTCGAGATCCGCTGGCCGGGCAACGGGTCCGTCGTCATGATCGGACCGGCCGCGCAGGTCTTCTCGGGCACGCTCGACCCAGAGCTTCTGAACGATGGCGCAGACTGACGAGATCGAGGTCATCACCTTCGGCTGTCGGCTCAACACCTTCGAATCGGAGGTGATCCGGCGCCACGCGGGAGCCGCGGCGCTGAAGGATGCCGTGATCGTCCACACTTGCGCCGTCACGGCCGAGGCCGAGCGGCAGGCACGCCAGACCATCCGCCGGCTGCGTCGCGAGCGGCCTTCGGCCCGGATCATCGTCACGGGCTGCAGCGTGCAGGTGAGCTCGGGCGCCTACGCCGCCATGGCAGAGGTCGACCATGTCGTCGGCAACGCCGAGAAGCTCAAGCCCGAGACCTGGCGGGAGCTCGCGAGCGCGACCGACACGGCCCCGCGGATCCGGGTCGGCGACATCATGACGGTGGGCGAGACCGCGCACCATCTCGTGGACGGGCTGGATGGCCGCACCCGCGCCTTCCTGCAGGTGCAGCAGGGCTGCGATCACCGCTGCACCTTCTGCATCATCCCTTACGGTCGAGGGCCGAGCCGGAGCGTGCCCCTGCCCGTGATCGCCGAGCAGGCGCGGACCCTGGTCGCGGCCGGCTACCGCGAGATCGTGGTGACGGGGGTGGACATCACCTCCTACGGCAAGGACTTGCCGGGACAGCCGACGCTGGGTGCCATGCTGAAGGGCCTGCTCGAGGAGGTGCCGGAGCTCTCGAGGCTGCGCCTGTCCTCGATCGATCCGGCCGAGATCGATGACGACCTTCGCGACCTCGTGGCCGAGGAGCCGCGGCTCATGCCGCACCTGCATCTTTCCGTGCAGGCCGGTGACGATCTCGTCCTGAAGCGCATGAAGCGACGCCATCTGCGCCGGCACGTGCTCGAGGTCACGGCCGATTTGCGGCGCCTGCGGCCCGACATCGTGTTCGGCGCCGACCTGATCGCGGGCTTTCCGACCGAGGACGAGGCGATGTTCCGGAACACGCTCGACCTCGTCGACGAGGCCGGGCTCACCTTCCTCCACGTCTTTCCCTATTCGGCGCGGGTCGGCACGCCCGCCGCGCGCATGCCGCAGGTGCCGAAGGAAGTGCGTAAACAGCGGGCGGCGCGGCTGCGCGAGAAGGGAGAGGCGGCGCTCGACCGATTTCTGCGCGCCCAGCTCGGGCAGCGGCGCCGGGCGCTCATGGAGCGCCACGATACCGGCCACACCGATCATTTCGCGCCGGTGCGCCTCGCCGCCGGCAGCCCCCCCCTGCCCGCCGGCACCATCGCGGAGCTGACGCTCGAGGCCGTGGCCGATGGGGTCCTGCTCGGCCGGCCGGCTTAGGCCGGGGTTGCTTTCGCCGAATACTTCCTGTCTATTCCGCGGCAAATGATCGGCACCGGGAAACAAGGCTGGTTCAGCCGGCTCAAGGCCGGCCTGTCGCGCTCCTCGAGCAGCCTCAAGGAGCAGATCGCGCACGTCGTCGCGCGCAAGAAGCTCGACGCCGAGACGCTGGAGGAGCTCGAGGAGGCCCTGATCATGGCCGACCTCGGGGTCGACACCGCCGCCGTCCTGGTCAAGGCCGTGGCCAAGGACCGGTTCGGCAAGGAGGTGACCGACACCGAGGTCCGCGAAGCCCTCGCCGCGGCGATCGCGAAGGAGCTCGAGCCCGTGGCCGAGGCTCTGCCGCATCGCGCCCGCTTCAAGCCGCAGGTGGTGCTGGTGTGCGGCGTGAACGGCACCGGCAAGACCACGACCATCGGCAAGCTCGCGAACCAGGCCGTGTCCGCCGGGCTCAAGGTGGTGCTCGCCGCCTGCGACACGTTCCGCGCGGCGGCGGTCGAGCAGCTCCAGATCTGGGGCCAGCGGAACGGTGTTCCCGTCATCCGCGGCAAGGAGGGGGCGGATCCCGCCGGCCTCGCCTACGACGCGCTCGAGCAGGCGCGGGCGCAGGGTGCGGATCTCCTCATGATCGACACGGCCGGGCGCCTGCACAACAAGCAGGCGCTCATGGACGAGCTCAGGAAGATCATCCGGGTGCTGAAGAAGCTCGATCCCGAAGCACCGCACGACGTCGTCCTCGTGCTCGATGCCACCACGGGCCAAAACGCGCACAACCAGGTCGAGATCTTCAAGAGCATGGTCGACGTCACCGGGCTCATCGTGACCAAGCTCGACGGCACCGCGAAGGGCGGGGTGGTGGTGGCGCTCGCCCGCCGTTTCGGCTTGCCGATCCAT
Organism: Benzoatithermus flavus; assembly: GCF_037908215.1. Taxonomy (NCBI): domain Bacteria; kingdom Pseudomonadati; phylum Pseudomonadota; class Alphaproteobacteria; order Geminicoccales; family Geminicoccaceae; genus Benzoatithermus; species Benzoatithermus flavus. The sequence continues at coordinate 35,235 of NZ_JBBLZC010000018.1, forward strand.
GCGATCGGCGTCGGTGAGAGGATCGACGATCTGCGCTCGTTCGAGGCTACCGCGTTCGCGCGAGCGCTACTCGGGCTCGAATCGCACAAGCAGGCCTGAGTCCGACCCCAACGAGCTGCGTCAGAGGCTAGCCGGATGTCACGCAACATCATCGAGACCGTGCTGGGCGCCGTCGTGCTCCTGGTGGCAGCCGGCTTCCTGTTCTGGGCCTACGGGCGCAGCGACGCCGGCGATCCGGGCGGCTACACGCTTCGGGCCAAGTTCGAGCGGATCGACGGGCTCGAGGTCGGCGGCGACGTCAGGATCTCGGGCATCAAGGTCGGACGCGTGCTGAGCGAGCGGCTCGACCCGCAGAGCTTCCGCGCGGAAGTCACTTTCAGCGTCAAGAAGGGGATCGAGGTTCCCGCCGACAGCTCGGCCGCGATCGTGAGCAGCGGGCTTTTGGGTGGCAAGTATCTCTCGCTGGTGCCAGGCGGCGACGAGCGCGTCCTGAAGGACGGCGAGGAGGTAACCCTCACCCAGTCCGCGGTCAATCTCGAGGACCTGATCGGGCGCTACATCTTCAGCCAGGGCCAGGGGGCCGCCGCCCAGCAGAGCGGGCAGGGGACGCCGCCGGGACAGGGCGGGGCCACCGCGGCACCCGCGGCCCCGGGCGGATCGCCCCGGTGAGCCGCCGTGCCGGAGCGATGGCGGCGCTGGCCGGGATCGTGCTCGCGAGCCTGCCGGTGCGGGCCGACGGTCCGATCCTGCCGCACCGGATGGCGGTGCTGCAGGGGCTCGACAAGATCACCGCACGGACCACGGTGATCCGGGCGAGGGTCGACGAGGAGGTCGCCTTCGGCACGCTGCGCATCAAGGCTCGCGCCTGCCTCACCACGCCGCCGACCGAGCCGCCCGAGAGCGCTGCTTTCCTGGAGATCCGGGCGGTGGAGCCGGACGGCTCGCTCGAGCCCGCCTTCTCGGGCTGGATGTTCGCTTCCAGCCCCTCGATCTCCGCCCTCGAGCATCCGGTCTACGACGTCTGGGTGATCGAGTGCGCGGAGCCCTTGGAGCCGCCCCCGGAAGCAGCGCCCGAGCGCGGCTCCGTCCCGCCGCCCACGAGCGACGGCCAGAACGGGTAGGGCTCGGTCGGGAAGCGGGCGACGAGCGGCAGGGCGCGGCGCAGCCGGTTCATGTACTCGACCCGGCTGATCTCGATGGCGCCGAAGCGCTGCAGGTGCTCGGTGATGAACTGGGTGTCGAGGAGCACGAAGCCGCTCGCGCGCAGGCGGGCGACCAGCTCCACGAGCGCCGCCTTGCTGGCGTCGGTCACACGCGAGAACATGCTCTCGCCGAAGAAGGCACCCCCGAGCTTGACGCCGTAGAGGCCGCCGACGAGCCGACCGTCCTGCCAGGTCTCCACGCTGTGGGCGTGGCCGCGCCGGTGAAGGTCCACGTAGAGCTCGATGAGCTCGGGATTGAGCCAGGTGCGCGGCCGGTCGGGCGTGGGCTCGGCGCAGGCACGTATGACGGCCGGAAAGTCGGCGTCGGTCCGGAACTGGAACCGGCCGCGCCGCAGCGCCTTCCCGAGGCTTCGCGGCACGTGGAAGCCGTCGAGCGGGATGATTCCGCGCCGGCGCGGCTCGATCCAGTGAATCGTGGCATCGTGGTAATCGTTGGCCATCGGGAACATCCCGATGGCGTAGGCGCTGAGCAGGAAATCGGGCGTCAGCCCCAGCAAGGCTCGCCCCCGGCGTGCCGCTGCAGCACCCCCACGTCAGGTGCTCCAGCCGGCGAGGAAGCGGCCGAGCCAGCCCGTGTCGAACTCGCCACTCCTGACGTCGTCCGTGGCGAAGATCGCCTGGTGCAAAGGCACACTCGACGGGATGCCGTCGATCACGACCTCGTCGAGGCAGCGCTCGAGCCGGCGGATGCAGGCAGCACGGTCGACGTCGTGGACGATGAGCTTCGCGATCAGGCTGTCGTAAAACGGCGGGACCGTGTAGCCGGCATAGAGTGCCGAATCCATCCGCACACCAGGGCCGCCCGGCGCGTGGTAGGTCGTGACCTTGCCGGGAGACGGCATCAGCGTGCGCGGGTCCTCGGCGTTGATCCGGACCTCGATCGCGTGGCCCTGGAAGCGCACGTCCTTCTGCGCGAAGCTCAGCCGGTTGCCGGCGGCAATGGCGATCTGCTCGCGCACGAGGTCGATGCCGGTGACGAGCTCGGTCACGGGATGCTCGACCTGGAGGCGCGTGTTCATCTCGATGAAGTAGAACTGGCCGTCCTCGTAGAGGAACTCGACCGTGCCGAGGCTGCGGTAGCCAAGCTTCTTCAAGGCGTTGGCGACGAGGCTGCCCATGCGCTCGCGCGTGGCGGCATCGATCACGGGCGAGGGTGCCTCCTCGACCAGCTTCTGGTGCCGCCGCTGCAAGGAGCAGTCGCGCTCGCCCAGGTGCACGACGTTGCCCTTGCCATCGCCGACGATCTGGATCTCGATGTGGCGCGGCCGCTCGAGGAACTTCTCGACATAGACGCGGTCGTCGCCGAAGCCGGCCTGGGCCTCGGTGCGGGCCATGCGCATCGATTCGGCGAGCTGCTCGGGAGCGCGCACCACGGTCATGCCGCGCCCACCGCCGCCTGCCACCGCCTTGATGAGGACGGGAAAGCCGATCGCGTGCGCGAGCTCGATCGCCTGCGCCTCGTTGCTCACCGGCCCGTCGCTGCCGGGCACGGTGGGGATTCCCAGCTCCTTTGCGGTGGCCTTGGCCACGATCTTGTCGCCCATAAGCCGGATGTGCTCGGGTGAGGGGCCGATGAAGGTGAAGCCGTGCTCCTCCACCATCTGGGCGAAGTCGGCGTTCTCGGAGAGGAAGCCGTAGCCCGGATGGATCGCGTCGGCCCCGGTGATCTCGGCCGCAGCCAGGATCGCCACCGGGTTGAGATAGCTCTCGGACGCCTTGGGCGGGCCGATGCACACGCTCTCGTCGGCAAGGCGCACGTGCATGGCCGAGGCGTCGGCGGTGGAGTGCACCGCCACGGTGGCGATGCCCATCTCGCGGCAGGCGCGCAGGATGCGGAGCGCCACCTCGCCGCGGTTCGCAATCAGGACCTTCTGGAACACGGTCGGCCCCGCCCGGCTATTCGATGATCAGAAGTGGCTCGCCGTACTCGACGGGGGCCGCGTTGGTGGCGAAGATCCGGCTGACGCGGCCCGCGCGGGGAGCGCGGATGGCGTTCATGACCTTCATGGCCTCGATGATGAGCAGGGTCTGGCCTTCCTTCACCATGTCGCCGACCTTGACGAAGGGCGGGGCCGAGGGCTCGGGTGCCAGATAGACGGTACCCACCATCGGCGAGGTGATGGTGCCGGGGTGCGCGGCATCGGCGGCTGGCGCGCTCTCGACCGCAGCCGGCGCCATGGCCGCGGGTGCCGCGGCGGTTGGCGTCGGCATGGAAGCGGCATGGTGCACGTGCTCCACCGCGGATAGCTGCTTGGCGACACGGATCCTCGTGTCGGCCTGGCTGATCTCGATCTCGGTGAGGCCGGTGCGCGCCAGGAGCTCGGCCAGCTTCTCGATGTAGGCGGTGTCGATCTCGACCTTAGGCATCGTGCTCGATCGTCCGGTTTCGCCCCTCGGGCAGGGGCCGCTGGCCGGGGCAGGGCGGCCATGGGCGAATAGGGTGTGGGACAAGCGCCCGGGCATCGGCATGGAGGGCAGCCGCCGGAGCGGCGCGATGCCCGATCCGGAGCGGGCCGGCGCCGCCGGTCCCGGGCCGACACCAGCCCGGACGCTGACGGCTCGGCCCGTTCGGGGCGGAAACCCTGGGCGACATCATGTTCGACGCTTCACCACGTGCGTGACGGCGCGGCGGCCTGGCCGGAGCCGGTAGTTGGGAAGAGGCCGGACGGGCCGGCGGGCCGGATCCGAGGCGCGGGGGCTTATAGCACAGTCCCGCCTCCCTGCAACGTGATGGGAGCCGGAGCACGGCTTCGCTCACGCTCGCGTGTCGACCACGATGCGGCCGCGCACTGCACCCTTCAGGAAGTCGGGTGCCACCCGCGGCACGTCGGCGAGCCCGATCCGCGTCACCATGCCCGCAAGCAGGTCCGGATCGAGGTCGCTCGCCAGCCGCGTCCACACCGCCCCCCGCCGCTCGGCCGGGTAGTAGACGGAATCGACACCGATCAGCCGCACGCCGCGCAGGATGAACGGGAACACGGTACCGTTGAAGTTCGCACCGCCGGCGAGCCCGCAGGCCGCGACCACGCCCCGATACTGCATGCCCTTGAGGAGGTTCACGAGCGTGTCGCCGCCGACCGTGTCGATCGCTCCGGCCCAGCGGGCGGAATCGAGCGGCGCCTTCGAGCCTTCCGCGAACTGCCGCCGGTCCACGACCGCGGCGGCACCCAGCCGCTTCAGATAGTCGGCGAGCGCCGCCCGGCCGGTCGATGCCACCACCTCGAAGCCGCGCTTCGCGAGGAGCGGGATGGCGACGCTGCCGACACCGCCGGCCGCTCCGGTAACCACGATCTCGCCCTGCTCGGGTGTCACCCCCTGCTCCTCCAGCGCCATGACGCAGAGCATGGCGGTGAAGCCGGCCGTGCCGATCGCCATGGCCTGCTCGAGGGAAAGGCCTTCCGGACGGGGCAGGAGCCAGTCCGCCTTGACGCGGGCCTTCCGAGCGAGCCCGCCCCAATGGCGCTCGCCCACCCCCCAGCCGGTCAGGATCACCTCGTCGCCCGGCTCGAAGCGGGGATGCTCGGAGCGGCTCACCGTCCCGGCGAAATCGATGCCGGGCACGAACGGGAACTGCCGGACGATCTTGCCCGCTCCCGTGATCGCGAGCGCGTCTTTGTAGTTCAGGGTCGAGAAGGCGACATCGACCAGCACATCGCCGGGCGGCAGATTCTCCACCGGCAGATCGGCGAGGCGGGCGGTGGTTCTGCCGTCGGCCTGCTCGAGCAGAACCGCCTTGAAGGTCTCGCTCATGGGGCACCTCGTTTCTTGGTGACGGCCTCGGGCCAGGTCGGCCGCTGTGCTTCGCCTGCCGGGGAGAGCGAGCGCCAGACGGGGCCATCCAGCTGCTCCAGAGGCGTGAAACGGGCTTTGTAGGCCATCTTCCGGCTCTCGGCGATCCAGTAGCCGAGATAGACGTAGGGCAGGCCCAAAGCCCGGGCACGCTCGACGTGCCAGAGGATGATGAAGGTGCCGAGCGAGCGCGGCTCGGCCTCGGGCGCGAAGAACTTGTAGACGCCGGAGAGGCCGGAGCGCAGCCGGTCGGTGAGGCTGACCCCCACGAGCTCGCCCGCGGCGTCGCGGAACTCGACCACCCTGGTCGTGGCCGGTGCCATCTCGACCATCTCGCGGTAGGCCTCGCGGTCCATCCGCGCCATACCGCCGTCGCGATGCCGGTGCTGCAGGTAGCGCTGGAACAGCGCGAACTGCTCGTCCGTGCTCTGCGCCGGCAGTTCCTGCCAGACGAGGTCGGCGTTGTGCTTGAGCACGCGGCGGAAGCTGCGGCTCGGGCTGAAGGACGCGACCACGATCCGCACCGGGACACAGGCCCGGCAGCCGGGGCAGACCGGTTTGTAGAGGAAGCCCTGCGAGCGGCGAAAGCCGGTTTCGGTCAGAAGATCGAGCCGGTCGCCGTCCTCCTCGACCAGCGCCACCAGACGACGCTCCTGCCGGTCGGGCAGATAGGGGCAGGGTGCGAGGTCGGTCGTGTAGAACCGGTGGACGCGTGGCGGCTCCGCGGGGCTCATTGCGGCTGGAGAGGGTTCGGGCTTGTCGTCGGGATCCATGGCTTCCGCCAGCGCCAGCGGTAGAGGCCCTACATGCGTCATTCGCCCCGGCCAGGCAAGGCCGGCACCGTCCGCATCTTCCCGTAGCCGCCCATGACCACCAGAGCCTCAGGCGGCGGCCGCGTGGCGCAGCTCGACGGCCTCGGCCGGCGGCGCCGGGCGGAAGGTCAGGCTCACCTTGAGGCCGGGCATGTTATCACCGAGCTCGAGCCTGGCGTCGTGCAGCTTGGCCACCGCCTCGACCAGGCTGAGGCCGAGCCCGCTGCCCGGCGTGGAGCGCTGCGGGTCGAGCCGCACGAAGCGCTCCTTCGCCTTCTCCCGCAGCTCGGGCGGGATGCCGGGCCCGGTGTCGGTGACGGTGACCGACGGAGAGGGGGTGCCGCTGGTGACGATGGTGACGATGCCGCCTTCGGGCGTGTACTTGACGGCGTTGTCGGTGATGTTGGCGATCGCCTGCGCCACGAGCTGCCGGTGGCCCTGGATGACGGCACCCTTGCCGCCGACGAGCTGGAGCGAGATGCCGCGCTCCTCGGCGAGCGGCTCGTAGAGGTCGACCACGTCGCGGGCGAGCTCGGTGAGGTCGATCCGCTCCCATTCGCCGTGCTGGGCGCCGGCCTCGGCGCGGGCGATGGCGAGGAGCGCGTTGAAGGTCTCGATCAGGCGGTCGGCGTCCTGGAGCGTCGCCGCGAGCAGATCGCGCATCTCCTCGGCGGAAGGCTCGCCCATGAGCGTCACCTCGATGCGCGAGCGCATGCGGGTCAAGGGTGTGCGGAGATCGTGGGCGATGTCGTCCGTGACCTGACGCATGCTGACGAGCAGACGCTCGATGCGCTCGAGCATGGCGTTCAGATTCTGCGCGAGCTCGGTGAACTCGTCGCCGCCGTCGGTGCGGATGCGCTGGCTGAGATCGCCCGCCATGATCTGCGCCGTCGCACGGTTGATCCGCTCGAGGCGGTTCAACATCCAGCGGCTCATGATGAGACCGCCGACGATGCCCAGGACCACCATGACGCCGAGGCCCAGGAGGATCGCCATTCCCATGAGCTTCTGCGTCTGGACGTTGTCGTGGACGTCGCGGCCGACGAGCAGCCGGCCACCGCCGTCGAGCGTCACGATCTCGGCGACGGCGACGTGGGCGATGGGCAGGCGCCGCCCGCCTGCCGTGACCTGCACCTCGAAGCTCGAGAACGAGCCGCTTTCGGCCTGACCGATCGGGAACCGGTCGAGATTGCCGGCGAGATAGCTGCCGCTGGCGTCGACGAGAAGATAGATCGCCCGCCGGTTCGGCTCGGCGGCGGCGCGCTCGCTCACGGCCGACCTGAGGGCGCCGAGCCCGCCGCTGTCGTACTGCTCGAGCAGCCACGCCACCTCGTCGCTGATTGTCTCCCTGGTCTGACGCTCCATGAAGCGCACGCTCGCCATGTAGACGACGAGGAGGAGGCTCGCCGCCGACAGGCTGAACAGGCCGAGATAGGCCAGCGTCAGCCGGAAGGTCGAGGTGCTAAGCGGCCTTGTCCGGAGCACGCAGACTGTATCCCGCCCCGCGGATGGTATGGATTAGGGGATGCGCGAAGCCACGGTCGATCTTCTGCCGCAAGCGGCTGATATGAACGTCGATCACGTTGGTCTGCGGATCGAAGCGGTAGTCCCAGACCTTCTCGAGCAGCATGGTCCGGGTCATCACCTGCCCGGCATGGCGCATCAGCACCTCGAGCAGCTTGAACTCGCGCGGCTGCAGATCGATCGGCTTGCCGCTGCGCTCGACCCGCCGCGAGAGCAGATCCAGCACGAGATCGTCGTAGCGCAGCACGGTCTCGGGCCCGCCACCTTGGGGCGCGGCGCCGGCCTTCCTGCGGCCGAGCGCCTCGAGCCGGGCCAGGAGCTCGGAGAAGGCGTAAGGCTTTGCGAGATAATCGTCGCCGCCGCTCCTGAGCCCCTTCACCCGCTCGTCCACGTCGCCCAGCGCCGTGACGAACAGGACCGGCGTCTGGTTGCCGGTGGCGCGGAGCGTCTTCACCATGTTGAGCCCGTCGAGCTCGGGCAGCATCCGGTCGACCACGAGCACGTCGTAATCGGCGCCGGCGGCGAGGAGCAGACCCTCCTTGCCGTTGTGCACGACGTCGACGTTGTGGCCGCTCTCCTTGAGCCCTTTCGCCATGTAGCCCGCGGCGTCGCGGTCGTCCTCGATGACCAGCACGTGCATGTTCGTTCCCTCCTGCCCAAGGTGGCCTGCCGGCTCGTCCGACGCAAGCGTCCCGTGACATCGGGCCGGGTCGGCGCCGCCGATCCGCGCCCGATGTCCTGCCGCCGCTCAAGAGGTCGCGAACGGGATCGCCTCGAACCGCTCGGTGCCGTCGCGCGAGATCAGGAGCAGCACGGCCTTCTTGCCTTCCTCGTGCGCCTTGCGCACGGCGGCGAGCACGTCCTGCGGTCGGCGGACCTCCTTGTGGTCGACGGAGAGGATGATGTCGCCCGGCTGGATGCCCTTGGCCTCGGCCGGCCCGCCGGGCATCACCTGGGCGACCAGCACGCCCTTGACGTCGGCATCGATGCCCAGGCGCTGGCGCTCCTCGGGTGTGAGCGGGGCCAGCGCCAGACCGAGCTTGGGCTGGTCGGAATTCCTGTTCTCCTGCTCGCCGCTCGCGACCTGCTCCTGCGTCGGCATCTGGGCGATCGTCGCCTCGAGCGTCCTCTCCTTGCCGTCGCGCCAGACGACGATCTGGGCGGTCTTGCCGGCCGGGACCTCGGCCACGGCGCGGCTGAGCTGGGTCACCTTGTCGATCGGCCTGCCGTTGAAGGAGAGGACGACGTCGCCGCGCTTGATGCCGGCCTTCTCGGCCGGGCTGCCGCTCTGCACGTCGCTGACCAGCGCCCCCTTGGGCTTGTCGAGGCCCAGGCTCGCGGCGAGATCCTCGTCCACGCTCTGGATCTGCACGCCGAGCCAGCCACGCTCGACCTTGCCGTCGTCCTTGAGATCGTCGATCACCTGCTTGGCGAGGTTGGAGGCGATGGCGAAGCCGATGCCGATACTGCCGCCCGAAGGCGAGAAGATCGCGGTGTTCACGCCCACGACCTCGCCCTTGAGGTTGAAGGTGGGCCCGCCCGAGTTGCCGCGGTTGATGGGCGCGTCGATCTGCAGGAAGTCGTCGTAGGGGCCGCTGCCGATCTCGCGCCCGGTGGCCGAGACGATGCCCGCGGTGACCGTGCCGCCGAGGCCGAACGGGTTGCCGACCGCGATGACCGTGTCGCCGACCCGTACCTTGCTGCTGTCGCCGAAGGTCACGTAGGGCAGGTTTCTCCCGGCGTCGACCTTGAGGAGTGCCAGGTCGGTCTTCTCGTCGATGCCCTTGAGCTTCGCCGGCAGCTCGGTGCCGTCGTCGAGCGAGACGATGATCTTGTCGGCCCCGCCCGCGACGTGCGCATTGGTCACGATGTAGCCGTCGGGGCTGATGATGAAGCCCGAGCCTTCGCCGCGGATGTGCTGGCGGGGCTGCTGGCGGGGCATCGGCACGACGGGCTCGCCGAAGAAGCGCTCGAAGAACCGGCGCAGCTCGGGGTCCATGTTCGGGATCTGCGGCCCACCCATCTCCTCGACGGTCGCGACGCGATCGATGCGGACGTTGACCACCGCCGGCTTGACTGCCGCCACGAGGTCGGCGTAGCCGCTGTTGGCGTAGGTGGTCGTCAGGTTGGCGTTGGCCGGTGGCGGCATCTGCGCCGTGTCTGCGAGAGCCATGCCGCTAGCGAGTACGGCCACGATCGCAGCCGAAGCCAAAGTCTTTGCACGGACGAGTTTCAACATACGGCTCGAGCCGTCAAGTCGGCGAAAGGTAGACATGGCGAGCTCCAGTTGCGCTGCAAGTTACGCTGTCGGTGCGTGGTGAAGTGGTTCTTGCTGGATGTCATATAGATTAACAAAATTACTCGATCATATCCGTTAGATTACGTAATTGTTATAAAAGAACAAGTCCGATCCCATGCACGTGAGTCGAACGTGAACTGGAGATTTGAAACGCATGCGCATCGCCGCCCTCCACGGCGCGCCGCATTCCGGTGACGTCGCCGCGAACCTCGCCCGGATCGACGGTTCGGCCGCGGCCGCGGCGGCACGAGGGGCGGAGCTTCTGGTCTTGCCGCAGTTCTTCCTCGCCGGCGCTCCGAGCGAGGGGCCTTCGGCATCGCAGCTCGCCCAGACCTCGGACGGGCCGGGCGCCCGAGCCCTCGCCGCGATCGCTCGGGCGCGTGCCGTGGCGATCTTGTGCGGTTATCTGGAGCTCTGCACCGGGCGCCTCTACGATTCCGCGCTGCTCGTGGACGCTGCCGGCTGTGCTCGCGCCAACTATCGCCGCACCCATCTCCGCCCGGCGGAGGAGGCGGCAGGACTCACCCGCGGCCACTGGCTCTCGGTGGCGCCGCTCGGCCAGGAGAAGCTCGGCATCCTGATCGGTGCCGACATCGAGGCGCCGGAGCCCGCGCGAGCGCTCGCCCTCGCCGGCAGCCGGATCCTGGTCGTGCTCGCGGCGCACGGGCCGGAGGCCGCGATCGTCGGCTCGGCGCTGCTGCGGACGCGCGCTTTCGAGAACGCCTGCCCGCTCGTCTACGCCAACGGCAGCACGGCGGCGGGAGCGCCGCGGAGCTGCCTTCTGGGCCAGGACGGAAGCGTCCTGGCCGAAGCGGAGGCCGCCGGGCTCGTCGTCGCCGACTTGCCGGTCGCAGCGGCGCCTCCGGCATCGCGGCCGCGCCGGCGCCCGCGCCTCTACCAGAAGCTCGCGGCCGCGATCCCGAGCGAGGACGGGCCTAGGGTCTGACCGACTCGGCACCGAGATTTCATTGGCATCGTGGCGGGGCGGGGCGATAGTCGGACGCGAGCCCCAGAGGGTGGACGCGGCTCACTCAGCATGGAAGGGGACCCATGCGCACCATCCTGGTCAATCTCGAGATCAGCCCGGTGCTCGATTCGGTGCTCGAGAGCGCTCTTCTCGTCGCGAAGCGCTTCGGCAGCTACATCGAAGGGCTGCACATGCGCCCGGGCCAGCCCGACATCATCGCCGCTGGCGCCGACGGCTTCGTGGCGGCAGCGCCCGATCTGGTCGCGAGTTTCGAGCGCGAGGCGCGCGAGCGCGCCGAGCGAGCACGGCAGATCTTCGAGGCGTTCATGGACCGGCACGGCCTGGCGCGCGGGACGGGCGCTCCTGCCGGCGGCATTTGCGCCGACTGGCGGATCGAGAGCTCGAGCGGGCACGCCGCGATCGGCAGCATCGGCCGGGTGTTCGATCTCATCGTGCTCGGCCGCCCGCTCCAGGATTCGGTCTCGCCCAGCATGGCCGCTCTCGAGACGGCGCTGTTCGAGGCCGGCCGCCCGCTCCTGATCGCCCCGCCGCAGCCGCCGCGCACGATGGGCGACAACGTCGTCGTCGCCTGGAACTGCAGCACCGAGACCGCGCGCACGGTGGCCTTCGCCATGCCGATCCTGACCCAGGCGCAGCGGATCACGGTGCTCACGGTCCAGCGCGGCACCGTACCGGGCCCGAGCGCTGCCGAGCTCGCCCACAACCTGCAGCGGCACGGGCTCAATGTCGACTGGCGCGAGGTGCCGCCGGGCACGCGCAGCGTAGGGGAAGCGATCCTGGAGGAGGCGGCCGGGCTCGGCGCCGATCTCCTGATCAAGGGTGCCTACACCCAGAGCCGGCTGCGGCAGATGATCTTCGGCGGTGCTACGAGCCACATCCTGGCCGAGGCCGAACTTCCCGTCATCATGGCGAACTGAGCAGCGCCGGCCCGCCCTTCCCGGCCTGCCGAACGCAGCAACGTCATGAGCCTCGCCGTGGTGCGGCATGCGCTCGCCGCCATCGTCCGGGTCGGCGGCCCGCTCTTCGGTTGTCTCGTTCCGTGCTCCAGCCGCGGCGAGCTCGCCGCGGCCGAGCAGCAGCGCTTGCACGAGAGGATGCTCGGCCTCCTGACGGCAGCGATCGGCGACAGCAGCCGCTATCGCGGCTGATGCGCGAACGCCTTGGATCGAGAGTTGAACGCAAGGCAGGTCGGTTTTACAAGAAGGTGTCCGCGCAGCGCTGCTTGCGCGACGGAAGCACGAGGAACGCCCGATGGTCGATCGGAACGCTGACGGGACACGGAGCAGCGCATGGCTGCGGTTCCGAGCACCGCTCGCCGGTGTCGTCCTCGTCATCGCGCTCGTTCCGCTGCCGATGGCGGCGCTGCCGCTCCTCCTTCGTCCGGTCGTGGGCGCCGGGCCGCTTCTCGCCGCCGAGCAGGAGCCTGCAGCCTCGCTCGGCCAGAGCGCCGACGAGCTGAAGGCAGCGATCGCCGAGATCAAGCGGCGGCTCGCGGAGCAGCGTCAGGCGGCCGCCACCGAGCGCCCCGCGGCCGACCTCGCCGAGGAACTGAAGGCGGCCCGGCTGCAGATCGAGCGGCTGACGCAGACCATGGCCGAGCTGCGCGGCGAGCGCGATGCGCTCCGCAGCCAGCTCGCCGACGCGCGTGGCGAGCAGCAGGCGCTCGAAGGCCGGCTCGCCGCAGCCCAAAAGGAGCTCCTCGAGAAGGAGGAGGGCCTGAAAAAGGCGGAGACCGAGCTGGACCGGGTCCGGGCGGAGAGCGCACGGCTCACCGAGCGGCTGGCGCAGGAGAAGCAGGCGGCCGATGCGCTGCTTGGGCAGCGGGAGGCGACGCTCAAGAGCGAGCTCGATGCCACCAAGGCCAAGCTCGCGGCCCTCGCCAGAGAGGCGGACGATCTGCGCAGCGTGGCGGCCGCCTCGGTGGAGGAGGTCAAGAGCCTGGGCGAGCAGCTCATCACCGCCCTCGGCGAGAACAAGGCGCTGACGGCGGCGGTCCGCGAGCTGCACGCGAGCAAGGATCTGCTCGACAAGGAGCTGCAGACGGCCCACGCCGGCGCGCAGGCCGACGGCGCCCGGACCGAGCCGGCTCGCGGCGAAGCCATGGCCGCGCCGGCCGCGGCAGCCGCGCCTTTGACCAAGCTCGAGGCCTCCGATGTCCCCGCCGTGACACTCGAGCCCGCAGCCGGGCCGGTCACGACCGAGGCTGCCATGACCAGGCTCGACGGCAGCGCTTTCGTCAGCGGCGGCGCCGAGATCCGCCCCGAGGCGGCGCCGATGCTGCAGGCGGTGGCGACGTTCCTGAGCGCCCACCCCGGCAGGGCGATCCGAATCGTCGGCCATACCGATTCCAACGGCGATCACGAGGCCAACCGGACCCTGTCGCTGCGGCGGGCCGAGAAGGTACGGGACTATCTCGCCGCCGAGCTCGGTTTCGATGCCGCGCGGATCAGGGTGGAAGGGGCCGGCGAGGACCAGCCGATCGCATCCAACGACACCGCCGCCGGCCGCCGCGCCAATCGCCGGGTCGAGATCTACGTCGTGCCCTGACCGGCGACGGCCTCACTCGTGACAGTCGTCCCGGTAGTCCGGTCCGAGCCGGCAGGCGGCTTGCGCGAACAGCCGCTCGAACACCTCGGTCGTCATCGGCGGATGGCGCACCGCCCGTGCCGATCGCCAGTTCGCCAGCCGGTCGCCGACCAGGATCAGCGCCACCATCCCGACCTGGTAGTGGGCCGGGCATTTCAGGCCGTAGACGCCCGGCCGCTCCAGATGGAGCACCATCGGCTCGCCCATCTGGCTGCGCCACGGCTTCACGCCTTCGGGCAGCATGCCGGGCACGGACTTGACGGCATGCTGCCGGCTGTCGGGCTCGAACCGCACATCGTCGCCGGGCTGGACGAGCAGCAGGGGCGGTTCGAACCGGAACCGCCCCGCATCGTCCTCGGTGATCAGATGCACCACGTGCTCCGCCGCCCGCGCGGCATGCTCCACGACACCGGGCATCGCCAGCAGCGCCAGCGCTGCGAGCGCGCCCGTCCTGATCGCCGCCATCCGCCCCCTAGCGCCCATCGCTCGATCTGCTCGCCAAGAACCGCCCTTTCGAGGGCTCATTTGAGGGCAAAGCCGCCGGCTGGCGAGACACGTGCTGTCGCGGGAGCATCACATGACTGTGCGCACCGTCACAGCCTTAACCCGATCTTCAGGGGCAGGATGCGACAAGACCCCAGAGACGATCGGTGGGTCCCGTCGGGATGATGGAGGTTCGATCGTGAGCATCGGGAGAACGCGGCGCGCCGCCTTGGCAGGGATGTCGCTCGCGGGTATGGCCATCGCGACCGGACTCGGGGCGGGCAGTGTCGAGGCGGCTCCGGCAGAAGCGCCCGAGACGTTCGTGCAGAGCTTCGCGGCCAACGTGCTGACCGTGCTGCGTGATCGCGCGCGGCCCCTTGAGGAGCGCGTGCACAAGGTCGACGCGCTCGTGAGCGGCGGGGTCGACCTCGACCGCGTCGCACGCTTGGCACTCGGCCGCTACTGGCGGAGTGCCGCCGAGTCGGAGCGCCGGGAGTTCGCGGCGCTGTTCAAGGCCGCCATGCTCGCGAGCTACAGCCGCCGCTTCGATGCCTATGCCGACCGGCGCTTGCGGGTCGCCGGCGCCACCCCGGCCGGAGAGAGCGACGCCATGGTCGAGAGCTATCTCGAAGGCGGCGGCAGTCCCGTCCGCCTCGACTGGCGGCTGACGCCGGCCGGCGGAAGCTGGCGCATCCTCGACGTCGTGGTCGAGGGGGTGAGCCTGCTCGTGACCTATCGGAACGAGTTCGCAGCCGTGATCGAGCGGGGCGGCGGCAAGGTCTCGGCTCTCCTGGCCGAGCTCCGCGGTCGGATCGACGCCGGGCATCTTGCGCTCACCGGCTGAGCGAGGAAGCGCCGAGCCAGCGGGCGACGCGGCCCGTCTCTCCTCTTTCGCTGCCCCTGCTGATTTTTGATTGCTCGACCAATCAAGAATCCGCATAATGGGTGCGTACGGCAGGGAGGAGAGTGGCGGATGCCCAAGATCGGCATGGAGCCGATCCGCAAGCGACAGCTCATCGAGGCGACCATCGCCTCGATTCACGCCTATGGCTTCGCCGACACGACGATCGCCACGATCAGCCGCGAGGCCGGCGTCTCGCCGGGCATCATCCATCATTATTTCGGCGGCAAAGGCGCTCTGCTCGCCGCCACCATGCAGGCCCTTCTGATCGAGTGGCGCAGCTACGTCGTCGCGGCGCTCCGGGCGGCCGACGGCCCGAAGGCGCGCATCGAGGCGATCATCGACGCGAGCTTCGCCGAGCGGCAGTTCCAGCCGCAGGTGATCGTGACCTGGCTCGCCTTCTGGGGCCAGGCACCTCACGATGCCATGCTGATGCGGCTGCAACGACTCTATGCCAATCGTCTGAAGAGCAACCTGCGCTACGATCTGCGCCGCCTCGTGGCTCCCTCGCGGGTGGATGGCGCCACCTTGGGGCTCGCCGCGCTGATCGACGGGTTGTGGCTGAGCTGCGCGCTCGGGCATCCCGGCCTCGGCGCCGAGGCTGCGCGCAAGCTCGCCAAGGACTATCTGCATCGTCAGCTCGCAGAGAAGGTCGATGGCGAGCTTGCCTGAACGCCACCGCCTCGGTACCTGCGGCGCGGACGGCATCATCCGGCCTTTCCAGCGCATGCGTTCCCCGGCGTGGTCGTCCGTCGTACGTGCTCCGAACTCAGCCTCGAGCCCGAAAAGGAAACAGGGATGCTAGGAAAAGCCCTCTTGGGCGCGCTCAGCGCCGTGCTGATCAGCTCCGCTGCTCTTGCGGCCGATCCGGCGAGCTGCAAGGCCGTGCGGTTCTCGGACGTCGGCTGGACCGACATCACCGCCACGACGGCGCTGACCTCGGTCGTGCTCGAAGGGCTGGGCTATCAGCCCAAGTCCGAGATCCTTTCCGTGCCGGTCACCTATCAGAGCCTCAAGAACGGCGACATCGACATCTTCCTCGGCAACTGGATGCCGACGATGGAGGCCGATATCGCTCCCTACAAGAAGGATGGCAGCGTCGAGGTGGTGCGCGCCAACCTCGAGGGTGCGAAGTACACGCTCGCGACCCTGAGCTACGAGGCCGAGAAGGGTCTCAAGGACTTCGCCGACATCGCGAAGTTCAAGGATCAGCTCAAGGGCAAGATCTACGGCATCGAGCCCGGCAACGACGGCAACCGGCTGATCCAGAAGATGATCGACGAGAACAAGTTCGGCCTCGGCGGCTTCGAGCTCGTCGAGAGCTCCGAGCAGGGCATGCTCTCCCAGGTCGAGCGCGCCTCGCGCAGCAAGGAGCCGATCGTGTTCCTGGCCTGGGAGCCGCACCCGATGAACGTGCGCTTCAAGATCACCTATCTCACGGGTGGCGACGAGGTGTTCGGGCCCAACTTCGGCGGCGCCACGGTCTACACCAACGTGCGCAAGGGCTACCTCCAGGCGTGCCCCAATGTCGGCAAGCTCCTGCAGAACCTCGCCTTCACCCTGCCGATGGAGAACGAGGTGATGGGTAGCATTCTCGACGGCGGCAAGGAGCCGGCGGAGGCCGCCACGGCCTGGCTCAAGGCCAACCCGGCGATCCTCGATGACTGGCTCGCCGGTGTGACCACCATCGACGGCGGCGACGGGCTCGCCGCCGTGAGGAAGCATCTGGGTCTCTGATCACGCGACGCGCGGGCCGGCCGTCCCCCGCCGGCCCGCGCCAAGAAGTCCGGCAGCGGACGGGAGGTGAGGGATGGACTGGCTCACGGCCTACAAGATCCCGTTGGGGACGTGGATGAAATCGCTGGTCGATCTCCTGAACGCCCACGCGGCCGGCTTCTTCGATCTCGTCTCCTGGGCACTGGGCAGTCTGATCAACGGCTTCACCGCCCTTCTGGTCGCGATTCCGCCGCTCCTGCTCGTGGCGCTCCTCGCCGGCCTCGCCTGGCTCCTGCACCGCTCGTGGAAACTCGCCGCCTTCGTCGCAGCCGCGCTCCTGCTGATCGCGAACCTGGGCTACTGGCAGGAGACGCTCGAGACCCTGTCGCTCGTCGTGACCGCGACCGTCCTGTGCATGCTGCTCGGTGTGCCGCTCGGCATCGTCGCGGCGCACCGACCGCGCTTCTACACCGTGCTGCGGCCCATCCTCGACCTCATGCAGACGATCCCGACCTTCGTCTATCTCATTCCTACACTTATCCTTTTCGGTCTCGGAGTCGTGCCTGGCCTGATCTCGACCGTCGTCTTCGCGATTCCCGCTCCCATCCGGCTCACCTATCTCGGCGTGAGCCGCGTCCCGCAGCCTCTGATCGAGGCGGGCGAGGCGTTCGGCGCCAGCCGCTGGCAGCTCCTGTGGAAGGTCGAGCTGCCAGCCGCGCTGCCGACCATCATGGCCGGCCTCACCCAGTGCATCATGCTCTCGCTCTCGATGGTGGTGATCGCCGCTCTCGTGGGTGCGGACGGGCTCGGCAAGCCGGTCGTGCGGGCGCTGAACACGGTCAACGTCGCGCGCGGCTTCGAGGCGGGGCTCGCCATCGTCCTGCTCGCCATCCTTCTGGACCGCCTGTGCCGACGGCCGGGCTCCGCGGGCGAGGGGGCCTGAGCCGATGCCCGCGGTCGCCTTCCAGAACGTCGACATCGTCTTCGGCGACAAGCCGGAGCTGGCGCTGCCCCTGATCGATCGCGGTCTCAGCCGCGAGCAGATCCTGGCCGAGACCGGCCAGGTGCTGGGCGTCGCGGGCTGCACGCTCGCGGTCGAGCGCGGACAGATCTGCGTACTCATGGGTCTTTCGGGCTCCGGCAAGTCCACGCTGCTGCGCGCCGTGAACCGGCTCAACAAGGTCGTGCGCGGCTCGGTCCTGGTCGAGGACGACGGCAGGGCCGTCGACATGGCGCGCTGTGACGGCCGCACACTGCGGCGCCTGCGCAGCCAGCGTATCGCCATGGTGTTCCAGCAGTTCGCGCTTCTGCCCTGGCGCACCGTGGCCGAGAACGTGGCGTTCGGGCTCGAGCTGCGCGGCGTGCCGCGCGCCGAGCGCGAACGCATCGTCCAGGAGAAGCTGGCCCTCGTCCATCTCGAGCGCTGGGCCGGCAAGCATGCCCACGAGCTCTCGGGCGGCATGCAGCAGCGCGTGGGCCTCGCCCGCGCCTTCGCGACCGATGCCGACATCCTGCTCATGGACGAGCCGTTCTCGGCGCTCGATCCCTTGATCCGCGACCGGCTCCAGGACGAGCTGCTCGAGCTGCAGGCGAAGCTGCACAAGACGATCGTCTTCGTGAGCCACGACCTCGACGAGGCACTCAAGCTCGGCAACACGGTCGCGATCATGGAAGGCGGCCGGATCGTCCAGGCCGGGCCGCCCGAGGTGATCGTCACTCAGCCCGCGACCGAATACGTCCGGAGCTTCGTCGCCAACGTCAATCCGCTCAACGTCCTGCGGCTCGGTACGCTGATGCGGCCCGTGACGAGCCTCGGGCGCGACGGGGACGGGATGGTCCGGATCGATCCGCGCATCCATCTGACCGCGCGTCTCGACGGATCGGGTGCGCTCGCATCCGTCGACGGGGCCGGTCTGCCCTTGCGCCCGCTGCCGGAGATCGAGCCGTTCACCGACGGCACCAAGCCCACCGACTGGCTCCTGGTGGCATCGCCCGAAGCGCCGATGCGGCTTGCCATCGATGCGGTGCGCATGAGCGGCTGGCCGGTTCTCGTCGTCGACGAGATGCACCGCGTGCTCGGCGTCGTCGGCATCGACGAGCTTCTGGAAGGGCTCCGCCGACGCTCCGCCTGACCGCGCAAAAGCTTGCGATGCGAACCCGCCCTTGCAGGGCGGGTTTTGCTTCGATGCAAGAAAATTATTTTGGGGCAATAGCTTATACGGTTATCCTGTGTAGCTGCTTGCGAATGTGCAATCAAGTTGAAGTAATATCTAGCTTTAACGATATATAACCTAAGATAGAAAAATTCGTTTGAATTTACCGTCTTATTTGTATAACGTTCATTTCAATCAGAGGATGAAGATCTCTGGGGTCCCATCGCAGACGTCAGCATGGCGTGTGAGGGAGAGGGCGGCCGCCAACGGACCGCTCCACAGGAGGCACGACACCATGCAGGCTGAGACTGCGCTCGGGAGGCGGCAAGCACCCACCGCCTCCCGCGAGCCGGGCGACCTTGCCGAAGGGCAGGGCGCCTGGCCCGCGCGGCTGCGGCGGCGGGAGCGGCAGGAGTTCGCGACTCCGCTCGCCGCGAGCTTCCTGGGCCTGCTGCTCGTCCACGGCATGCGGTCCGCCGTGGCCGCCGAGCCGGCCGGAAGTGTACCGGTGCCGGCCGATACCGCGGCGGGTACGGACCACGACCATGCGAGTGCGCTTCCGCCGGCCGCTCCGACCGTGATCGCGATGCCGACGGCAGCGCCGACGATGGCGCCGGGCTCGGTGCTGTCTTTGGGCGGGCTGATCGATCCCGCAGCGCTCACTCGTCTTTCCGGTGAGGCGCGCCTGGCCGATCTCGCTTTGCCGCATCCCGCAGGTGCCGCGCCGGCGGCGCCTGCGCTTCCCGACGACCCGGCGCCGCCGACTGCGGCCGATCTCTCGCTCGGCGGCGGGAGCGTGATCTTCGCCGCGCCGTCCTTGGGGGTATCGGACACGACGGCCGGCAGCGACGAGCCGTCGATCGACCCGATCGGCCGCTACTACCAGGGCGGCAGCAGTGACCAGACCGTCGATCTGACCGACGCGGACGATACGTTCGTCGGTGGCGCCGGCAACGAGCATGTCCGGGGACTGGGCGGCGCCGACCGGCTCGACGGTGGCGATGGCGACGACTGGCTCGAGGGCGGAGCAGGGAACGACACCCTTCTCGGGGGGGGCGGCGCCGACCGGCTCGAGGGCGGCGACGGCGACGACCGGCTCGAAGGCGGCAGCGGCGATGACCGCCTGCTCGGCGGCGCCGGCGCCGATCATCTGCTCGGTGGTCCCGGGAACGACTGGCTCGAGGGCGGACCGGGCTACGACCGGCTCGAGGGCGGGCCCGGCGACGACATGCTCGTCATGGACGATCCGTTCGACACGGCGAGCGAGCTGCCACCGGAGGCCGGCGGCGGCGGGAACGATACCCTGGTGGTCACGGACGGCTACGCGAAGGGGCTCGTCGGCTCGTCGCTGGGCCTGGCGCCGGACGGGCGGGCCACCTTCGTGCTCGGCAGCATCGACGCCGCCTCGGTGCCGGCGGGTCTCGCCGGCTACCGCCAGCTGGTCGACGGGGACATCGAGAACATCCGGCTCGAAGGCGGTGTCGCGCACGATGTCCTCGCCGGCGACGGAGCCAACGTGATCGCAGGCAACGACGCCGCCAACCACCTCTATGGCGGTGGCGGCGACGACCATCTCCTGGGCGGCGGTGGCGACGACTGGCTCTATGGCGGTGGCGGCGACGACCGGCTCGAGGGCGGCGGTGGCGCGGATACACTCGATGGCGGTGCCGGCGACGACGTCTACGTGCTGGGCCTCCGCGAGGCCGCGCCGGATACGATCTTCGACCAGGAGGGCGTCAACACGCTCCGCCTCGAGGGCGCCGATCCGGGCCTGCTCCACGCCGCGATGTCGGGGAGCGATCTCGTGCTGAGCTACGGCGAGCAGACGGTGGCCACGTTGCGCGACTACGCGGCCGATGCCGGGCATTTCGCCGGAATCGATCTCGGCGATGGCGTGCAGCCGCTCGAGGATTTCATGACGAGCCCCGCGACGACGGGCGCTTCGACCACGGGTGCCGCGGAGACGGGTGACTGGCTCGCCGGTTTCCTGCCCGACCGGGCCGGTACGGTCCCGTTGCCCGATCCTTGGACCCTGGCTGCGGAAGCCGCGGACGATTCCAGCCCCGAGGGACCGAGTGGAACCGTGCCGGACGTGGATATGGGGGCGGCCATCTCGCAGCCGATCGACACGCTGCAACGGCAGGGGCAAGGGCTGCTGCCGGCGGCTCTGCCCGATCACCCCATCATCGGCGGCGATCTCTGGCTGCCCGTCGATCCCCTGCCGGATGCCGGCCTCGATCTTCTCGGCCACGTGCCGTCGTCGGACGAGGCGGCTGCCAGCTCGCCCGTCCGGAGCGCGTCCGAGCGCGATCTCGCCGCCTGACGCATCGTCCACTCCCGGATCGGAGGCCGCCCGCGGTTCGTGCTGGCACCGCGGCGGCCGAGCCACTACCTTGCCCGACGTGAAATCCGGACTCGTGGACGGCAGGCTGGGGCATGGACGAGCGGCGGAACCATCGCGGACGGGCCGGGACGGTCCCGGCGGGCCGGTGTGAGGGCAGGAGCTGAGCCATGCTGCGCTTCCTCGCGGCACGGCTCGGCGTGCTGATCCCGACCTTCCTCGGCGTCACCTTCGTCGCCTTCATCCTGATCCGGCTGGTACCGGGCGATCCCATCATGATGATGGTGGGCGAGCGCGGCCTCTCGCCCGAGCGCCATGCCGAGCTGATGACGCAATACGGCTTCGACCGGCCGCTCGTCGTCCAGTACCTTCTCTTCCTCGGCCATCTGCTGCAGGGCGATCTCGGCCGCTCGATCGTCACCCGCGAGCCGGTCCTGCGCGAGTTCCTGAACCTGTTCCCGGCCACGGTCGAGCTCTCGCTCGCCGCCATGCTGCTCGCCGTCGTGATCGGCCTGCCCGCCGGGATCGTCGCCGCCGTCAAGCGCGGCTCGGTGTTCGACCACACCGTCATGGGCATCTCGCTCACCGGCTTCTCGATGCCGATCTTCTGGTGGGGCCTGCTCCTCATCATCCTGTTCTCCGGCATCCTGCAATGGACGCCGGTCTCGGGGCGGATCTCGCTCCTCTACTATGTCGAGCCGGTGACCGGCTTCATGCTGATCGACAGCCTCCTGAGCGCGGACGAGGGGGTTTTCCTCTCCGCGCTCTCGCACCTCGTCCTGCCGGCGATCGTGCTCGGCACCGTGCCGCTCGCGGTGATCGCGCGCCAGACCCGCTCGGCCATGCTCGAGGTCCTGAGCGAGGATTACGTCCGCACCGCCCGTGCCAAGGGCCTGCCGCCGCGCCGCGTCATCGGCCTCCATGCGCTCCGGAACGCACTCATCCCGGTCGTGACGGTGATCGGCCTTCTGATCGGCACGCTCTTCGGCGGCGCCATCCTGACCGAGACCATCTTCGCCTGGCCCGGCATCGGCAAATGGCTGGTCGATTCCATCGCGCGGCGCGACTATCCCTCGGTCCAGGGCGGGGTGGTCCTGATCGCGAGCATCGTCATGCTGGTCAATCTCGGGGTCGATCTGCTCTACGGCCTGATCAATCCCCGCATCCGCCACGCGAGGTGAGCCATGAGCGAGCGCGCCGAAGCCCTGGCCGAGCCTCTGGCGATTGCGGCCCCCCCGTCGCCCCTGGCCGAGTTCTGGCACTATTTCCGCGAGAACGGCGGCGCGGTCGCGGGGCTCGTCATCGTCGTGCTCGTGGTGCTGGCGGCCCTTCTCGCACCCGTCCTCGCCCCGCACGATCCGACCATGCAGTACCGCGAGGCCTTTCTGAAGCCGCCCGCCTGGGCCGCGGACGGCTCCTGGACCCACCCGCTCGGCACGGATGCGGTCGGCCGCGACATCCTCTCCCGCATCATCCACGGCTCGCGCTTCTCGCTCCTGATCGGTGCCGTGGTCGTCGTCCTCTCCTTGAGCCTGGGCGTGGTCCTGGGCCTCGTCGCCGGCTTCGCCCGCGGCTGGGTCGAGACCTTGATCATGCGGCTCATGGACATCGTCCTGGCGCTGCCGAGCCTGCTTCTCGCCATCGTCATCGTCGCGATCCTGGGCCCCGGCCTCGTCAACGCCATGATCGCCGTCGCCGTCACCTATCTCCCGCAGTTCACGCGGCTTGCCCGCGCCTCGGTCATCACCGAGCTCTCCAAGGAGTACGTGATCGCGAGCCGGGTCGCCGGTGCCGGCACGGCGCGGCTGATGTTCAAGACCGTGCTCCCGAACTGCTGGGCGCCTTTGATCGTGCAGGCGACGCTGGGATTCTCGAACGCCATCCTCGATGCCGCGGCGCTGGGCTTCCTCGGCCTCGGCGCCCAGCCGCCCACGCCCGAATGGGGCACCATGCTGGCGGACGCGCGCGAGTTCGTCTTACGCGCCTGGTGGGTCGTGACCTTCCCGGGCCTCGCCATCCTGATCACGGTGCTGGCCTTCAACCTCATGGGCGACGGTCTGCGCGACGCGCTCGACCCCAAGCTCAAGCGGAGCTGAGGCCATGCCGGCGACACCTCTTCTCGAGATCAGGAACCTGTCGGTCGAGTTCCGCACGGCGCTCGGACCGCTCTACGCCGTGGACGGGGTCGATCTCACGGTCGAGGCCGGCGACGTGGTCGGCATCGTCGGCGAGAGCGGCTCCGGTAAGAGCGTCTCCATGCTGGCCGTGATGGGCCTTCTGCCCTGGACGGCCAAGATCACCGCCGACCGGCTCGCCTTTCAGGGGCAGGACCTCCTGCGCCTCGCCCCGCGCCAGCGCCGCCGCCTGATCGGCAAGGATATGGCGATGATCTTCCAGGAGCCGATGAGCTCCTTGAACCCTTGCTTCACCGTGGGCTTCCAGCTCACCGAATCCTTGCGGGTGCACGAGGGCCTGAGCCGCAGGGCGGCGCGGGCAAGGGCGGTCGAGCTCCTCGCCAAGGTCGGCATCCCGTCGCCCGCGGACCGGCTCGAGGCCTTCCCGCATCAGCTCTCGGGCGGCATGAACCAGCGCGTGATGATCGCGATCGCGATCGCTTGCAACCCGAAGCTCCTGATCGCCGACGAGCCGACCACGGCGCTCGATGTCACCATCCAGGCCCAGATCTTGGATCTCCTCCTCGAGCTCCAGCGCGAGCGCGGCATGGCGCTGATCCTGATCACCCACGACATGGGTGTCGTCGCCGAGACCGTCGACCGCGTCATCGTGCAGTATGCCGGCCAGCAGGCCGAAGCGCAGGACGTGAACGGCCTGTTCGCCGATCCCATGCATCCCTACACGGCAGCCCTCCTCGCGGCGCTGCCCGAGCGCTCGGTCGGGCGTTTCCTGCCGACCATCCCCGGCGTCGTGCCGGGCGTGCTCGACCGCCCGAAGGGCTGCCTGTTCAGCCCGCGCTGCCCCAACGCCACCGAGCATTGCCGGCGCATCCAGCCCGTGTTCGGGCACGGGCCGCGCGGGCGGGTGCGTTGCCACTATCCTCTGACCCGCGGTATCCCGGAGAATCATCCCGGCCGTGCGGAGGCCGCGGCATGACGGTCGCATCGGAGCGGGTCCTCGCGGCCGAAGGGCTGGAGCGGCGCTACACGGTGGGCGGCGGCCTGTTCCGCAAGTCCGGCGAGGTGCAGGCCCTGCGCGGGGTGAGCTTCGGCCTGGACCGCGGCCGCACGCTCGCCGTGGTCGGCGAATCCGGCTGTGGCAAGAGCACGCTCGCCCGCGTCGTCACGATGATCGAGCCGCCGAGTGCCGGCCGGCTCGAGATCGACGGTACCGATCCGCAGAAGGCCGACGAGGCCGGGCGCCGGCGGCTGCGCCGCACCGTGCAGATCGTGTTCCAGAATCCTTATGGCTCGCTCAACCCGCGCCGGAAGATCGGCGACATCCTCGAGGAGCCTCTGGTCATCAACAGCGACGCGGACCGGACGGCGCGGGCCGAGGCCGTGCGCGAGATGATGCGGCGGGTAGGCCTGCGCCCCGAGCAGGCGCGACGCTATCCGCACATGTTCTCGGGCGGCCAGCGCCAGCGTATCGCCATCGCCCGGGCGCTGATGCTCCGGCCCAAGATCGTGGTGCTGGACGAGCCGGTCTCGGCCCTCGACCTCTCGATCCAGGCGCAGGTTCTGAACCTTCTGGTCGAGCTCCAGGACGAATTCCGGCTCGCCTATCTCTTCATCGCCCACAACCTCTCGGTCGTGCGCCATTTCGCCGATGAGGTCATGGTGATGTATCTCGGCCGGGCGGTGGAGCAGGGCAGCCGCGATGCGGTATTCGAGGCACCGCAGCATCCCTATACACGAGCGCTCCTGGCCGCGAGCCCGGTGGCCGACCCGTCGCGGCGCGGCGAGCGCACGAAGCTCTCGGGCGAGCTGCCCTCGCCCTTGAACCCGCCGCCCGGCTGCGTCTTCCACCCGCGCTGCCCGCTCGCCAACGCCCGCTGCCGGGCCGAGGTGCCGCGGCTGCAGATGCTGAACGGCCGGCTCGTGGCCTGCCATGCCGTCGAGGAGGGACGGGCGGCATGATGGCTACAACGCCCTGTTGATTCCGACTTGCCGGTTCTCATTCAGGACGACAGTCTGGAGGTCAGCGGGCAATCGGTCGCCGCGCGCATGGTGTGGGATCCGGACGTGAAGCGTTCGATCATCGGCGCCTTGGACGTGCTGAGCAGTCTCCTCGCCGTCCTGATGCTGCTGGCAGGCACCGTGATCGGTGGCCGCGCTGGAGCGGTAGAAGGGGCTGCGATCGTCGGGCCGTGGCGGGGTTCCTCATCAGCTTTGTCGTCGTCATGATAATGTTCGGGACGCTGTTCCTCCTGCTGGAGATCAACGGCAACTTGCGCGCCATCCGCACGGCGCTCACCGAAGCGCAGCGGCCCGAATAGCCGGCATCCGCTTCTGGTGCCGCGTATCATCATGGATGCAGGCGAGGCTTCGACACACCCATACGGGATTGTCGTGATGCAGCGCCGTCTCGGCAGGATGACGAGGCGGCCACTCGAGAAGGGAGGGTCAGCCGGATGCGCTTCTTCCGCGACCTCACGCTGCTCGTCCTCGCCCTCGGCGGGGCCATCGGCTTCAGCCAGGTACCGCGCTTCGTGCAGGAGTACGAGCAGCGGCTGGGCGGCGCGCTGCAGGAGGCACGGCGGCAGCTCGGCCGCTTCGATGCGCTCGCCCAAGGCGAGGGCCTGCCGCTGGAGGCGCTGGGGCGGAGGCTCGAGCGGAGCGCCGACCCGGCCGTGGCCGGAATGGGGCGGGTCGTGGCCGAGCAGGCCGGGCGTGTCGAGAGCCTGACCCGGCAGGCGGAGGCGCTGGGTGGGGCGAGCCGGTTCCTGAAGCCCCTCGTCCTCCTCCGGCACCACGACACGGAACTCCTGGCCGCGACCTGGGCCAAGTACGAGTACACGCTCACCCTCGACGTCGGCTTCGCCGCGCTCGGGGCGTTGGTAGGGCTTCTCCTCAATGCCCTGCTTTGGGCGAGGCCGGGGCGGCGTGCGGCGCAGCCGTTGGCGCGCTCGTAAAAACCGAATGCGTTGACCATGGAAGGCATGATGGAAAACCGCGTCATGAAGGCCTTGGAATTCAAGGCCAAATGCTTGGAGCTGATGGACGAACTGAACGAGCATGGTGGCTCCATCACCATCACGAAGAACGGCAAGCCGTGGCGGTGTTACTCTCCGTTCAACCTCGCCCGCGTACTCTCTGGAGTCTGCATGCCGGTGAGGTGGAGATCCTAGGGGATAGCATCGGTCCGGTCCTGGAGGAGTTCGAGGCGCCGCGGTGATCCTCATCGACACGCATGCGCTGATCTGGCTCGACCGTGGGGACTCTTCTTTGGGCAGGAAGGCGCGCACCGCCGCTGCCGACGCGTTGACGAACAGCCGTCTTCGGGTATCGGCCATCGGCTACCGTGAGGTCGCCCTGTTTGTCGCACAGGGCAATCTCCGCGTTCGTCTACCTGTCGAGCGATGGCGCACGGACCCGATGCAGAATGGGATTCGCGAGCGCATGATCGACGGCGCGCTCGCAATCGCTGCGATCCAACCAGATGGCCTGCATAAGGACCCCGCCGACCGCCTCATCGTCGCCACGGCGCTCTCGCTCGATGCCACGCTGCTCACTGCCGACGAGCATATCCTCGCCTGGCCCGGCCCGCCCCGGCGCCTCGATGCCCGCCTCTGATCAGCGCTGCTCCGACTCGGGCAAGGGCAGGGCGGTGTCGTACTTGACCTCGCGCAAGGTGAAGCTCGACTTGACGTGCTTCACGCCGGGTATGCGGAAGATCACCTCGTTGAGCAGCCGGTCGTAGGCGCGGATGTTGGGGACGTGGACCTTCAGGATGAAGTCGGCGTCGCCCGTGATCGCGTAGCACTCCAGGATCTCCGGCCGGTCCTTCACCGCCTGCTCGAAAGCGGCGAGCGAATCGCGGTTGTGCATCTCGAGATTGATCAGCGTGAACACGCACTCGGATACCCCCACCTTCTCCGGGTCGAGGATCGCGGCATAGCGCCGGATCACGCCCTCCTCCTCGAACTCCTTCACCCGCCGCCAGCAGGGTGAGGGCGAGAGCCCGACCCGCTCGGCGAGCTCCTGGTTGGTGAGCCGTCCATGGCGTTGCAGCGTCTGCAGGATTCGCCGTCCGATCGCATCGCTCACCGCCGACATCGCAAGTTCCTTTCTCAAAGATGCAAGGTTCCGAAAGGATCTTGCTTATTTCATGGTATCCTAAGCAAGCTTTGCAAGAACATTTCCGCCCGTCGGTCATAGACTTCCGCGCAAGGCAGGTACCGGCGCGCCCTTCGCGCCGCAGGCAGGCTAACGGATCGACATGCTCGCAGCCCCGACCATCGATCGGCACTATACCCTCGACGACCGCTACCGCCGCACTTCCGGCCGGATTTTTCTCACCGGCATCCAGGCCCTGGTGCGATTGCCCTTGATGCAGCGCCGGCTCGACCGGCTCCAGGGTCTGAACACGGCGGGCTTCGTCACCGGCTATCGCGGCTCGCCCGTGGCCGGACTCGACGAGGCGCTGGTCCAGGCCGAGAAGCTCCTCGCGGAGGAGAACGTGCGCTTCGAGCCCGCGATCAACGAGGCGCTCGCCGCCACCGCGATCCTGGGCACGCAGCAGGTCGAGAGCGAGCCGCGGCGCAAGGTCGACGGCGTGTTCGCGCTCTGGTACGGCAAGGGCCCCGGCGTGGACTGGGCCGGCGATGCCATCAAGCACGGCCACGCCTATGGCAGCTCGCCGCACGGCGGTGTCCTCGTCGTCGCCGGCGACGATCATGGCGCGGTGTCCTCGACCATGTCGCACCAGAGCGATCAGGCCTTCGTCGCCTGGTGGATGCCGGTCCTGAACCCGGCCGGGATCGCCGACTATCTCGACTTCGGCTTGTGGGGCTGGGCCGCGTCGCGCTTCTCCGGTGCCTGGGTCGGGTTCAAGGCGATTTCGGAGACGGTGGAATCGGCGGCCACGGTCGAGCTGTCCGACCGCCTGCCCGTGTTCGTGACGCCGACCGACTTCACCCCGCCACCGGGCGGGCTGCATTTCCGCTGGGTCGATCCGCCCTCGGTCGCGATCGAGGAGCGCCTGGCGGCGAAGCTGGAGGCGATCCGCGCCTTCGCCCGCGCCAACCCGCTCGACCGGCTCGTGGTGCCGGCATCTTCGGCGCGGCTCGGCATCGTCACCGTCGGCAAGGCGCACGGCGACGCGATGGAGGCCCTGCGCGAGCTGGGCTTCGCCGAGCGCGACCTCGCTGCCATGGGTGTCCGTATCCTGAAGGTGGGCCTGAGCTTCCCGCTCGAGGGCGACGGGATCCGCCGCTTCGCACGAGGCCTGCGCGAGATCCTGGTGATCGAGGAGAAGCGGCCTCTGGTCGAGGGGCAGATCAAGGATCTGCTCTATGGTCTCCCCGAAGCCGACCGACCGGCCGTGCTCGGCAAGCGCGACCGCGAAGGTCGGCCGCTTCTGCCCGAGACCGGCGAGCTGCGCCCCCATAAGCTCGCACCACTCCTGGCCGAGCGGCTCGAGGCCAACGTGCCGGGCCTCGACCTCGGCCTGCGGCTGAAGCGGATCGCGACCCCGCTCGCCGAGGCCCCGCTCGTCCGCCGCACGCCTTACTTCTGCTCGGGCTGCCCGCACAACACCAGCACGCGGGTGCCCGAAGGCAGCCGCGCCTTCGCCGGCATCGGCTGCCACATCATGGCGACCTGGATGCCGGGGCGGAACACGGCGGGTGTGACGCAGATGGGCGGCGAAGGCGCCACCTGGGTCGGGCTCGCCCCCTTCACCGACACGCCGCACGCCTTCCAGAACCTGGGCGACGGCACCTTCTTCCACTCCGGCCAGCTCGCGATCCGCCAGGCGGTCGCGGCCGGAGTCAGCATGACCTACAAGATCCTGTTCAACGATGCCGTCGCCATGACCGGCGGCCAGAAGATGGAGACGAAGGGGCTCACCGTTCCGCAGATCAGCCGGCAGGTCTTCGATGAAGGCGTGAGGCGGATCGCGGTCGTCACCGACGAGCCCGAGAAATATCGCGGTATCACGGGCCTCGCCGAGGGGACCACGATCCATCACCGCCGCGAGCTCGACGCCGTGCAGCGCGAGCTTCGCGAGTACAAGGGTGTCTCGGTCCTGCTCTACGATCAAACCTGTGCCGCCGAGAAACGCCGCCGCCGCAAGCGGAACGAGTATCCCGATCCGCCGAAGCGCGCCTTCATCAACGAGCTGGTCTGCGAGGCCTGCGGCGACTGCTCGAAGAAGTCGAACTGCCTCTCGGTGGTACCGCTTCAGACCGAGTTCGGTACCAAACGCGCCATCGACCAGTCCTCCTGCAACAAGGATTTCTCGTGCATCGAGGGCTTCTGCCCTTCGTTCGTGACGGTCGAGGGCGGGCGCTTGCGCCGGCCGGCCGGCCTCGCCGGTTCCGAGGTGGAGGCGGCGCTGGCGGCCCTGCCGCTGCCGACCCTGCCCGCGATCCGCGACACTTACGAGATCCTGGTCACCGGTGTCGGCGGCACCGGGGTCCTGACGCTGGGAGCACTCCTCGGCATGGCGGCCCATCTCGAGGGGCGGAATGCCACCGTGCTCGACTTCACGGGTCTTGCCCAGAAAGGCGGGGCGGTGCTGGCGCACGTCCGGCTCGCAGCCCCCGGAACTGGGCTCAACCAGGGCCGGATCGAGCCCGGCGAGGCCGATGCCGTGCTCGCCTGCGATCTCGTCGTCGCCGTGGGCAGCGAAGCGCTCGGCACCATGCGGCAGGGGACCACGCGCGTGGTCGCGAACGAGCACGTCCTGCCCACGGCCGATCTCATCCGCGATCCGCGCGCGCGCATCGACGCGGGCCTGCTCCTGCGGCGCCTGGCGCAGGCCGTCGGGCAGAACCGGGTCGAGAGCCTCGATGCGCACGACCTCGCGCTCGCGGTCACGGGTGACGCGATCGGTGCCAACCTGCTGCTCATGGGCTATGCTTGGCAGAAAGGACTGCTGCCGGTGAGCCTGGAGGCGATCACGCGCGCGATCGAGCTCAACGGTGTCGCGGTCGAGGCCAACCGCCGGGCCTTCGCTTTCGGCCGGCTCGCCGCGCACGATCCCGATCTCGTGGCGCGGCTGACCGGCAGGGTGCCCCGGCCCGAGCCCGACCTCGAGACCCTGGTCGAGCGCCGGCGCGCGTTCCTGGCCTCCTACCAGAACGAGGCCTATGCCGCCGACTACGCCGCGTTCGTACGCCGCGTCGCCGAGGCCGAGCGGGCGCTAGGTGCTAGCGACCGGCTGCCGCTGGCCGAGGCGGTGGCGCGGAACCTGTTCAAGCTCATGGCCTACAAGGACGAGTACGAGGTCGCCCGGCTCTACACCGAGGGCACGTTCCAGCGCCGGATCGCCGAGACCTTCGAGGGTGACGTGCGGCTCAGGTTCCATCTGGCCCCGCCGCTCCTCGCAAGGCGTGATCCCGTCACCGGCGAGCCGCGGAAGAGCACGTTCGGGCCCTGGATGCTGCGCGCGATGGCGGTCCTGGCCCGCGGCAAGGCTCTGCGCGGGACCGTGCTCGATCCGTTCGGCTGGACCGAGGAGCGCCGGCTGGAGCGGCGTCTGCGCGACGAGTATCGGGCCACGATCGCCTCGCTGCTGCCGGGCCTCGCGCCCGAGAACCACGGGGTGGCGGTGCGGATCGCGAGCCTGCCCGACCTGGTGCGCGGCTTCGGCCACGTGAAGCGGCAAAGCGTCGAGCGCTACGAGAGCGAGCGCGCGGCGCTGCTCGCCGAATGGCATGCGCCGGCGCCTCTGCCGCTGGCGGCGGAATAGGTGCTACGGCCGGTTGCCAGGATCGGACCGGAACTCTAAGTTTCCCGGCGATTTTCGCCGGCTCGAAGCGGGAAGCTGGGCCCCGTTCCGCGAATCCGATCTGCTGGAGGCAACGAAGATGACCGACCGTCGCAAGTTCCTGAGCGGTGCCGCGGCCACGTCCGCGGGCGTGGCCGCGGCTGCCGTCACCGCCGCATCGAGCTTCCCGAAGCCCGCGATCGCGCAGAGCACGCCCGAGCTGAAGTGGCGGCTCACCTCGAGCTTCCCGAAGTCGCTCGACACCATCTACGGCACGGGCGAGACCTTCGCAAAGGCCGTCTCCGACCTCACCGACGGCAAGTTCCAGATCCAGGTCTTCGCCGCGGGCGAGATCGTGCCGGGCCTGCAGGCGGCGGATGCCGTCACCAACGGCACGGTCGAGATGTGCCACACCGCCTCCTACTACTTCGTTGGCAAGGACCCGACTTTCGCGCTGCCCGCCAACATTCCCTTCGGGCTGAACGCACGCGGCCAGGTCGGCTGGCTCACGACGGGCGGCATGGATCTCGTCAACGAGTTCCTGGCGAAGTTCAACCTCCACGGCATCACCTGCGGCAACACCGGCGCTCAGATGGGGGGCTGGTTCCGCAAGGAGATCAAGACCCTCGCCGACCTCAAGGGCCTCAAGATGCGCATCGCCGGCATCGCCGGGCAGGTGATGCAGAAGATCGGGGTCGTGCCGCAGCAGATCGCGGGCGGCGACATCTATCCCGCGCTCGAGAAGGGCACGATCGACGCCGCGGAATGGGTCGGGCCCTACGACGACGAGAAGCTCGGCTTCGTCAAGGTGGCCCCCTACTACTACTATCCCGGCTTCTGGGAAGGGGGCCCCTGCCTCCACGTCTTCGTCAACAAGCAGAAGTACGAGGAGCTGCCGGCGAGCTACAAGGCGGCGCTCAAGGCCGCGGGCGATCTCGCCACGCTCTCGATGCAGGGCAAGTACGACCTCCTGAACCCGCAAGCGCTCAAGAAGCTGGTGGCGCAGGGTGCTCAGCTCCGGCCGTTCTCGGCCGAGATCCTGGAGGCGGCCTACAAGGCGGCGCAGGAGGTCTATGCCGAGATCTCGGCCAAGAACGCCGACTTCAAGAAGATCTACGACCACCAGATCGCCTTCCGCAACGATCAGTATCTCTGGTGGCAGGTGGCCGAGTACACCTTCGACAGCTTCATGATCCGCGCCCGCGCCAAGGGCTGAGCGGACACCATCGCGCCTTGCCGCGCCCGCCTCGGGGCGGCAGCCCCGAGGCCCTTTCTTTTCCTCTCCCCTCGCATAAGGCTTGCATTGTGCGCATGAGGGGAATGCGCAATGATGCCGCCTGTCACGCGAGGCAGGAGAGGAATATGGCAAGAAGAAGAAACGTGCTCGGCGGGGCGGGCGCGGCCGTGGCGGTTGCCGCCACGGCATCGGCTTTTCCCAAGCCGGCGATCGCGCAGAACGCGCCCGAGCTGAAGTGGCGGCTCACCTCGAGCTTCCCGAAGTCGCTCGACACCATCTACGGTGCGGCCGAGGTGCTCGCGAAGGCGGTCGCCGACATGACCGACAACCGGTTCCAGATCCAGGTCTTCGCCGCGGGCGAGATCGTGCCGGGCCTGCAGGCGGCGGATGCCGTCACCAACGGCACGGTCGAGATGTGCCACACTGCCTCCTACTACTATGTCGGCAAGGACCCGGCCTTCGCGTTCGGCACCGACGTGCCGTTCGGGCTCAACAGCCGGATGCGCAACGCTTGGCTGCTCGAGGGCGGTGGGCAGGAACTGCTCAACAAATTCTACCAGAAGTACAACATCCACAGCATCCCTTGCGGTAACACCGGCTGCCAGATGGGCGGCTGGTTCCGTAAGGAGATCCGCACCCCCGCCGACCTCGACGGCCTCAAGATGCGCATCGGCGGCTTTGCCGGCCGGGTGCTGCAAAGGCTGGGGCTGGTGCCGCAGCAGATCGCGGCCGGCGACATCTATCCTGCGCTCGAGAAGGGCACGATCGACGCCGCGGAATGGGTCGGGCCCTACGACGACGAGAAGCTCGGCTTCTACAAGGTGGCGCCCAACTACTACTACCCCGGCTTCTGGGAGGGCGGCCCGACGCTCCATCTGTTCATCAACGCCGGCAAGTGGGCCGAGCTGCCGAAGAGCTATCAGGCGATCCTGGTCAATGCCGCGCATCAGGCCAACACGATCATGCAGGCGCGCTACGACCGGCTGAACCCGGCGGCGCTCAAGCGGCTCGTCGCCAGCGGCGCCCAGCTCCGGCCGTTCTCGCCCGAGATCCTGGAAGCCGCCTTCAAGGCGGCGCAGGAGGTCTATGCCGAGACCGCGGCCCAGAACCCCGACTTCAAGACGCTCTTCGAGAGCATGGCCGCCTTCAGGAGCGACGAGTATCTCTGGTGGCAGGTGGCCGAGTACAGCTTCGACAGCTACTCGATCCGACTGCGCGCCAAGGCCTGAGCCGGACCCGACACCCGCGGCCGGCCTACTGGCCGGTCGCGGGCGGGGTGCCTCCGTCCTGCTGCGGTGGCGCGGGCTCCGCCGGCGGTGCCAGGCCCGGCGGGGGTGCGAGATCGGCGGGCGGGGTCAGGCCGGGCAGGCCGCTGCTGCCGGGCCCGAGGTCGAGCGGCGGCAGGCCCTCGATCTGCGGGATGTCGAGCTGCTTGATCTCCTCCGGGTTGATGCCGGTGCCGGCCCCTTTGTAGTGCATCACCATGCCGGGGAACGCGATCACGAGGCCCACCATGACGACCTGGATCACCACGAACGGCACCGCGCCCCAGTAGATCTGGCCCGTGGTCACGGGCTCCATGCGTCGGCCGGTGATCTTGTCGAGATAAGGCGCCCTGGGCGCCACCGAGCGGAGATAGAATAGCGCGAAGCCGAAGGGCGGGTGCATGAACGAGGTCTGCATGTTCACGCCCAGGATCACGCCGAACCAGATGAGATCGATGCCGAGCCGGTCGGCCGCCGGGCCGAGGAGCGGCACGATGATGAAGGCGAGCTCGAAGAAGTCGAGGAAGAAAGCGAGGACGAACACGAGCACGTTCACGAACAGAAGAAAGCCGATCTCGCCGCCCGGCAGGGAGACCAGGAGCTCCTCGACCCATTTGTGGCCGTTGACGCCGTAGAAGGTGAGCGAGAAGACGCGTGCCCCGATCAGGATGAAGACGACGAAGGCCGAGAGCTTCGCGGTCGAATCCATGGCCTGGCGCAGGAGGCTCCAGGAGAGGCGGCGCTTGAACAGGGCGAGCAGCAGCGCCCCGGTCGCTCCCATGGCTCCGCCTTCGGTCGGGGTCGCGACACCGATGAAGATGGTGCCGAGCACGAGGAAGATCAGTGCTAGCGGCGGCACCATCACGAACACGGCCTGCTCGGCCAGGCGCGAGAGCAGGTGCAGGCGCGAAAGGTGGTTCAGCGCCGCGATCCCGAACGCGATCGCGACCCCGATCGACATCATGATGACGACGTAATCCGCACCCGCCTTCACCGCGACGTAGCGCATGGCCCAGCCGGCGAGGACGGTCGCGATCGCGATCACGAGCACGAGCGAGACCGTAAGCGTCGCGACTACGGCCCGCATCGGCGCCGCGAGCAGGACGATGAGAATCAGGAAGCACAGAATTCTGGCCGCATCGGGACCGACCCCGGCCCAGGCCAGAGCGGCGGCCGGCCAGTCCGCGGTGCCGGCGAGCAGCCAGGCGAATCCGGCCGCGACCAGGACCGCCACGGGCAGGATCGCCCGGCTCTTCAGCGTCTCGGGCTCGCGCAGGCTCTGTGCCTCGAGCGGCAGGGCCGGAGCCGCCTTGGGTGCGAGGATCGTCGCGAGCAGGACGTAGCAGGCATAGAGTCCCGTGAGCACGATGCCGGGGATGAAGGCGCCGGTGTACATGTCGCCCACCGAGCGGCCGAGCTGATCGGCGAGCACGATGAGGACCAGGGACGGCGGGATGATCTGGGCGAGCGTGCCCGAGGCGGCGATGACGCCGGTGGCGAGCCGGCGGTCGTAGCCGTAGCGCAGCATGATGGGCAGCGAGATCAGGCCCATCGAGATGACGGAGGCGGCGACGACGCCCGTGGTGGCGGCGAGCAGCGCACCGACGAAGATCACGGCATAGGCGAGGCCGCCGCGCACCGGCCCGAAGAGCTGGCCGATCGTGTCGAGCAGGTCCTCGGCCATGCCGGAGCGCTCGAGGATCAGGCCCATGAAGGTGAAGAAGGGGATGGCCAGGAGCGTGTCGTTGGTCATCACCCCGTAGACGCGCTCAGGGAGCGCTTGCAGGAAGTCGGTCGGGAACAGGCCGAGCTCGATGCCGAGAAAGGCGAAGGCGAGGCCGTTGGCGGCGAGCGCGAACGCTACCGGGTAGCCCAAGAGCAGCAGCACGACCAGCGCCGCGAACATGATCGGCGCCATGTTGTGGATGAGGAATTCCATGTCCGGCTCCGGGTCCCGTGCTCAGCCCGCGTGCTCGTCGGCGATCATGTCGTGGCCATGGCCCGATTCGCCGTGCGGGTCCGGGATCGCTCCCTGCATGACGGCGATGCGCTTGATGATCTCGGAGACGCCCTGGAGGAAGAGGAAGAAGAAGCCCAGAGGGATGAGGAGCTTGGCCGGCCACTGCGGCAGGCCGCCGGCGTTCAGGGACTGTTCGTTGATGCGGTAGGAGCCGAGGAAGAACGGGATGCCGTCGAAGATCATGATGACGACGAACGGCATCAGGAACAGGACGTGGCCCAGAAGGTCGATCCAGTCGCGCACCCGCTTGGGCAGGAGGTTGCTCACGATGTCGATGCGGATGTGCTCGTTCTTCAGGAAGGTGTAGGCGGCGCCCAGCATGAACACGGCGCCGAACAGCTGCCATTGCAGCTCGAGCCAGGCGTTCGAGCTGACGTCGAAGAGCTTCCTGATCACGGCGTTGACGGCCGAAATCAGGACCGCGGCGAGCACCAGCCAGTAGACGGTCCTGCCGATGGTCTCGTTGAGCCGGTCGATGCCGGCGCTGAAGCGCAGTGCCGCATCCAAAGGCGCATTCTCCCCTGCTGTGGTTCCCGGGCCCCTTGCGCACGGGCCGCTCCGAGGCTGGCGAGGCGAGCATAGCAGCCATGCGCGGCGACTCACAGTGGGGGCGGGCACGGACGGCCTCGAGTCTTCACGCGAATTCGTTCGTGGAATTTTCGAGCGAAGATTGCGATCGGGTTCGTTCGGGGCGGAACTCGAACTTTCAAGAATTATAATCCTATGATGGCGCCCGAGGCGAGATCGCTTATCAAGAGCATCCGTCAGCGACGGGTCCTCGACGATCCTCTCCCTAGCGGTGTCAGCGAGCGCGCCATCTCCACAGCCCCATCGATCGGCGACAGCAAGGAGCGGCCTTCCCGCTCCTTTCCATTTCGATGCAGCCGATGATTCGAAGATTCGCGCCGGTCATCTCGGTGAGAAGAACGAAACGCCCAGGATGCTCGGAATAAAGCAGCCGGAACGGTGTTGATGTCAGTGACCGATCCTCGGCGATATGCTTGTGAACCGCCTGCGCAGGGCTGGCCGAGGCGGCTGATTTGTCCTGTTATTTCATTGAGATCGTGGGAGAAGGATCATGAAGGATTTGACAGCACGGACGACCGCGGCCGGCAGCACCGCTCGTCGCCGCCGTGTCCTGGGCCTGGCCGGGCTCGCCGCGACCGGCCTGATGGCGCTGCCTGGCGCATCACAGGCCGCGGAGGAAGTCGTGCGGTCCGGGCATCCGACCCGGCGCGACATCGCGATCCTGCGGTTCCTCGCCGCTGCGGAGCTGGTCGAGACCGACCTCTGGCAGCAATATGCCGAGCTCGCGGTCGGCAATCCCGCTTATCGTGAGGCGCTGGAAGCGATCGACGACGATCTGCCGGTCTATACCGTCGATATCACCGAGGACGAGCTCAGCCACGCCGAGTTCATCAACGCCTTTCTCCGCTCGGTGGGTGCGGAGCCCGTGAACCTCGACCCGTTCCGGACGATCGAGCCGCCCCGCGTCCAGGGGTTGCGGCCGACGCGACGCCTCACGAACCTCACGGCGCTCACGATCGACACGAGCTATTACACCCGCTACCAGAGCATGCGGAACCCGGACTTCGGCGCGACCTTTCCGCAGATCGCGACGATCCGCGACCAGCCCGCGATTCCGACCGCGGATGGGCTCAGCGACCGGATACTCGCCGGCATCGCTCGCGTGGCGGCGTTCCATTTCCCTTCGATCGAGGTGGCCGGCACCAGCCTCTACGACCAGTTCGTTCCGTTCGTCGCCAATCGCGACGTGCTGCGGATCGTGAGCTCGATCTACGCGACCGAGGCCATCCATTATGCCATCTTCCGCGACTCGCTCACCGGCGTCTCGGCGTTCCGAAGCGGCGACGGCAAGCTGATCGTCCCCGACCTGACCGAGGGCGGGCACGGCTCGGCGCACGTCATGCCCAAACGCTGCGACTTCCTCGACCGGCGTTTTCCGACCTGCTCGGTGATCCGCCCCTCCTCGCAGGAGAAGGCCGGGGCGCAGGCCGTAGCCAGAGGGCTCACCGCCTCGAATCTGTTCAAGGGTCAGTCACCGGCCTTTTTCAGGGCGCTGTCCAGTTTGGCCAGGGCAGCCGACGGGGGCGCGGCGTAGAGGCCACCGCCGGATTTCCCGCCGTCGTGACGCCGGAGACCTGCATCGCCCGCTCGGGCAGCCGGCCAGGGGACTGCCCGCGGGCAATCGGGCAAAGGGACGGGCTCACGCTGCCTGCCAGAGGAGCAGGCAGCCGGCGGCCAGCAGGAGGAGGCCGGCGGCGCGGCCGAGCCGGTCGCCGTGGGGGCCGAGCTTCTCGAGCAGGACGTAGAGGGCGAGAGCGCCGATCCAGAACGGGCTCATGACGCCGCCCACGAACAGGAGCGCCATGAGCAGCCAGCAGCAGCCGAGGCACCAGGCGCCGTGCACGACGCCCATGCGAAGCGCGCCCATGGCACCGGGACGCCAGTGCGTCGCGACGAAGGCGAGCGGGGAACGGCAGTGGCGCAGGCAGGCCTGCTTCAGCGGGGTGAACTGGTAGAAGCCGGCGCCGAGCAGGAGCGCGCCGGCCAAAGCGTCGCCCGCCGTCATGCTCATGGAATCGACGAGGCCCGTGCGCTCGAGCGCCCACTGCGCCGCGGTGGCGGCGAGGCTGAACAGGCCCCAGATGCCGAGATAGCCCGCCGTGGCGAGCACGAGCGCCGGGTAGGGCCAGGCCGCGGGCTGGCGGCGGCGCTGCGTGGCAGCCTGCAGAAGCAGGATCGGGGCGGCGGCGGGGAGCATCATGGCCGCCATCATGATCCACCACATCAGCAGCATCATCATGGCGTGGCCGGGCGTCCAGGCCATGAACATCGGCATGGGCATGTCGTCGTCCGCCACCCGGCCGGCCGTGAGCAGCCAGACCCAGGCCAGGGTGGCGACGGCAGCGAGCCCGAGCGTGGCGAAGAGGCGGTCGCGGCGCACGGCCGCCTCGATCAGGGCAGCGGTGGTCACGACGGCGGCCTTCAGGCGTGGGCCGGGCCGTGGCGGGTCCAGTGCAGGCGGGCGAAATGGGCGTGCCGGCCGGACCAGGCGAGGGCGATCGGGGCGGCGGCATCGGTGCGGACTTCGCTGCTCGCGTACTCGGCCTCGTGGTACTCGAAGCCGTGGGGCAGGATGACCCGGGCCTGGTGCGGCTCGCCGGTGACGGGATTGCGGATGGGCGCCACCTCGGCCGCGACGAGCCCCGCGACGCTGAAACGGCCTTCGCGCCTGGCGATGTCGGCTGCGAACTCGATCCGGCCGCGCATGGGCTCGTGATAGGTCTCGACCACGTTCGAGAACACGTTGAAGATGATGGCGCCGGGATCGGTCTCCTCGCCGCGGAAGATGGCATGGACCGCGGCGCGCTGCGCCTCGTCGGCGCGCTCGTCGACGATCAGGGCGGCCTGCCCGTGCCCTTCGTGGATGGCGCCCGGAAAGGCGAACAGGGCGACGAAGCGGATGCCGTCGAGCGGGGTGTCGCCGAACCGGCCCTTCTCGATCGCGAAGGCCGCGGTGGCGTGGCAGTTGCCCCGGGTCGGACGGGCGTTGAACTGGCAAGGGCAGCCCCAGTCGCAGTTGCAGGTGACGATCTCGACGCCCTCGAGCTCCCAGTCGATGCCGCTCATCGTCCTCGCCTCTCTGACCAGCGGTCGGACCAGGCCGACCTCGGCCGAGTATAATACGCCGTGACATACGCTGCCGCCAGCATCGGCATGCCCGGTGCCGGGCTCTGCGGAGAGGCAGGCCTATCCGAATACCACCTTCGGCAGCCAGGTCGCCAGCGCCGGGAAGAGCCAGACCAGGAGCAGGGTCAGGAGTTGGAGGGCCACCGGAACGACGACGCCGCGCCAGAGGGTGCCGGTCGGGATCGCGGGCGGGGCCGCACTGCGCATGTAGAACAGAGTGGCGCCGAAGGGCGGCGTCAAGAAGCTCGTCTGCAGGTTGAGGCCGATCATCACACCGAGCCAGAGCGGATCGCAGCCCATGACGAGGAGCGGCGGGCCGAAGATCGGCACCATGACGAAGACGATCTCGAACGTGTCGAGGAAGAAGCCCAAGACGAACATCACGGCCATGAAGACGGCCATCGCACCGATGCGGCCGCCCGGCATGGCGCGCAAGCTCTCCTCGACCAGGGCCTCGCCGCCGAGGCCGCGAAAGACCAGGGAGAAGACGGAAGCACCGAGGAGGATCACGAAGATCATCGAGGTCGTGAGTGCCGTGCGCAAAGAGGCCTCGCGCACGAGACCGAGACTCAGGCGGCCGCGCAGGGCGGCGAAGAGCAGGGCCCCCGAGGCGCCGAGCGAGGCGGATTCGGTGGCGGTGGCGATGCCGGCCAGGATCGAACCGAGCACGCTCACGATCAGGAGCGAGGGGAAGACGAGAGCCACCACGACGCGGCGGCGCAGCGCCCAGCGCTCGGCGTCGGGCAGGGCCAGGGGCGGGCAGCTCGCAGGATCCACCAAAGCGTGAAAGGCCACCCAGAGCAGGAGGAGGGCGACGAGGACGAAGCCGGGGAGAAAGGCGCCGGCGAAAAGATCGCCGACCGAGACCGGCTCGGGCGCCTGGTTGCCGAGCCGGAGCTGGGCGGCCTGGTTCACGCCCTGGAGGATGTCGGCCACGAAGACGAGCACGGTCGAGGGCGGGATGATCTGGGCGAGCGTGGCCGAGGCGCAGATGATGCCGGTAGCGAGCTTGGGATCGTAGCCGGCCCGGAGCATGGTCGGCAGGCTGATCAGGCTCATGGTGACGACGACGGCACCCACCACGCCGGTGGAGGCGGCCAAGACCGCGCCCACGAGCACGACGGCGTAGCCGAGGCCGCCGCGCAGGTTTCCGAAGAGGACGCCCAGGGTCTGCAGCAGCTCCTCGGCGATCCGCGAGCGCTCGAGGACGAAGCCCATGAAGACGAAGAGCGGCACGGCGACCAGGGTCTCGCTCGTCATCACGCCGAAATAGCGTGGGGCGAGGCTCAGGAAGAAGGCAGGATCGAAATGGCCGAGAAGATAACCGATCGCGGCGAACAGGAGCGAGGTACCGGCGAGCGTGAAGGCGACCGGGAAGCCCAGCATCAAGGTGCCGCATAAGCTCGCGAAGAGGCCGAGGGCCAGGAGCTCGCCGGTGGTGTCGATCAAGAGGATGCTCCGGAAAGGGCCTCAGTCGGCGGGGGCAGGCGGGACGTGCTCGGGCGCGGGCAGAAGGTCGGCGCGGCCCAGAAGGAGCAGTGCCCTGCGGCCGATCACGGCGAGGGCCTGCAGCGCCATGAGGGCGGCGAACACGAGGAGGACGGATTTCACGAGGTAGAGGCCCGGCAGGCCGCCGGGCTGGGCCGAGGGCTCGCGGACCCGCCAGGAGAGGCGCACGAACGGCAGGCTCGACCAGGCGACGAGCCCGAGCCAGGGCAGGAGGAAGAGGAGGCAGCCCAGGATCTCGATCCAGGCCCTGGTCTTCGGGCCGAAGCGCCGGTGCAGGATCTCGATGCGGATATGGTCGTCGTTGGCGTAGGCATAGGGTGCGGTCAGCATGAAGCCGACCGCGAAGCAGACGACGTAGAGCTCTTGCAGCCAGATCCGGCCGAAACCCAGAAGATAGCGGGCCAGCGCCACGCCGGCGCAGATCAGGACGGTCGCGAGCATCAGCCAGGCGGCGCTGCGCCCGACGATGCGGGTGATGCCGTCGGCGATCCGGACGAAGGCGGCGATGGCTCGCATCGGTGCGGCTTCAGGGAAGCTGCGCGCCGTTGACGTGGGTGTAGACGGCATAGAGCGAGGTCGTGCCGCAGACGTAGAGGCGGTTGCGCTTGAGGCCGCCGAAGCAGACGTTGGCGACCACCTCGGGGACCAGGATCTTGCCGAGGAGCTGGCCGTCGGGGGTGTAGCAGTGGACGCCGTCCCCGGCGCTGGTCCAGATCCGGCCCTCGGTGTCGACGCGCAGGCCGTCGTAGAGGCCGACGTCGCAGGTGCAGAGCACGGCACCGCCCGAGAGCCGGTTGTCCTCGTCGACCTCGAACACGCGGATGTGGCGCGGGCCTTCGGGGTCGTGCGAGGCGCCGGTGTCGACGATGTAGAGCCGCCGCTCGTCGGGCGAGAAGGCGAGACCGTTGGGCTTGACGAAGTCGTCGCAGACGACGTCGAGCCGGTCGGTCTTGGGATCGAAGCGGAAGACGTGGCAGCCGCCGTACTCGAGCTCGCCGCGCCAGCCCTCGAGGTCGGAGAGGATGCCGTAAGGCGGGTCGGTGAACCAGACCGTGCCGTCGGACTTGACCACGACGTCGTTGGGCGAGTTGAGACGCTTGCCCTGCCAGCGGTCGGCGAGGACGGTGATCCTGCCGTCGAGCTCGGTGCGGGTCACGCGCCGTGCGCCGTGCTCGCAGGAGACGAGCCGGCCCTCGCGGTCGCGGGTATGACCGTTCGTGTTGTTCGAGGGCTGGCGATAGACCGAGACCGTGCCGCCGAGCCCGCTGAGGTCGGGAACGAAGCGCATGATCCGGTTGTTCGGGATGTCGCTGAAGAGGAGATAGTCGCCGTCGCGGAAATAGACCGGGCCTTCGGCCCAGGCAGCGCCGGTCCAGAGCTTCACGAGCCGCGCGTTCAGGCTCACGAGGTGGGTGAAGATCGGGTCCGCGATCAGGTATTCGCCTACGATCTCGCTCATGGCGGAAGCCTCCCTGGCTTTGGCGTGTCGTGCTGCCGAGACGCGAGGCTAGGCGGAGCGGCCGGGCGGCGGCAAGCCGGGAGATGCGCGGGGCCGGATCGCGCATCTCCCGGCTTGCCGGAAGGGGTTTCGGCATTATGGTCCGGCACGGGGCGCGTCGCGCGCGAAAGGGGAAGGGAAGGCCATGCTGCACAAGAACTTCATCGCCGGGAGCTGGGTCGAGGGCAGCTCCACGACCCGCAACATCAATCCTTCCAACACCGACGACGTGATCGGCGAGTACACCCAGGCCGACCGGGCGCAAGCCGAGCAGGCGATCGCCGCGGCCAAGGCCGCCTTCCCGGCCTGGCGGAAAAGCGGCATCCAACAGCGCGCCGAGATCCTGGACCGGATCGGCACCGAGATCCTGGCACGGAAGGAGGAGCTCGGCCGCCTGCTCTCGCGCGAGGAAGGCAAGACCCTGCCCGAGGGCATCGGCGAGGTGGCCCGTGCCGGGCAGATCTTCAAGTTCTTCGCGGGCGAGGCGCTGATGCAGGCGGGCGAGATCCTGCCGTCCGTGCGGCCGGGGATCACGGTCGAGATCACGCGCGATCCTTTGGGTGTCGTGGGCCTGATCACGCCCTGGAACTTCCCGATCGCGATCCCCGCCTGGAAGATCGCGCCGGCCCTGGCGTATGGCAACTGCGTCGTGTTCAAGCCCGCGGACCTCGTGCCGGGCTCGGCCTGGGCTTTGGCCGAGATCATCGCGCGCGCGGGCCTGCCCGAGGGTGTCTTCAACCTCGTCATGGGCCGGGGCTCGGTCGTGGGCGAGACCTTCATCCAGTCGCCGGACGTGGCGGCGATCAGCTTCACGGGCTCGGTCGATACCGGAAAGAGGATCGCGGCCGCCTGCGGGGCGGGAATGAAGAAGTTCCAGCTCGAGATGGGTGGCAAGAACCCGCTCGTGGTGCTGGACGACGCCGACCTCAAGGTGGCGGTGAACTGCGCCGTCCAGGGGGCCTACTACTCGACCGGGCAGCGCTGCACGGCGAGTTCGCGCCTGATCGTGACCCAAGGCATCCACGACCGGTTCGTGGACGCGGTCACGGCGGAGCTGAAGCAGCTCGTGGTGGACGACGCCTTGAAGCCCGGCACGCAGATCGGCCCCGTGGTCGACCAGAAGCAGCTCGACCAGGACCTCTATTATATCGGTTTGGCCAAGGACGAGGGGGCGAAGCTCGCTTGGGGCGGCGAGCGGCTGAACCGTGAGACGCCGGGTTTCTACCTGCAGCCGGCGCTGTTCACCGAGACCCGGAACGACATGCGGATCAACCGGGAGGAGGTGTTCGGGCCGGTCGCGACCGTGATCCGGGTCGAGGACTACGAGGAGGCGCTCGCCGTCGCCAACGATACCCCATTCGGCCTGACGTCGGGTATCTGCACGACCTCCCTGAAGCACGCGCAGCACTTCAAGCAGAACGTCGAGACCGGCATGAC
Organism: Benzoatithermus flavus; assembly: GCF_037908215.1. Lineage (NCBI taxonomy): Bacteria > Pseudomonadati > Pseudomonadota > Alphaproteobacteria > Geminicoccales > Geminicoccaceae > Benzoatithermus > Benzoatithermus flavus. Next base: position 78,621 of record NZ_JBBLZC010000018.1, read on the forward strand.
GATGGTGAACCTGCCGACGGCGGGGGTGGACTACCACGTGCCGTTCGGCGGCCGGAAGGGCAGCTCCTACGGCACGCGCGAGCAGGGGCGCTACGCGGTCGAGTTCTACACCACCGTCAAGACCAGCTACACGCTGCCCCTGTGAGCGGGAAGGAGGAGCTGCGATGACGGCAGGGCTCGTCGTGCGCCGGGCGGTCGAGGCGGATGCGCCGCTGATCGCCCAGATGATCGACGAGCTCAACCGGCACCAGGGCGAGGAGACCGGCCACGTCACGGCCGAGGCCGTGCGCCGTGACGGGTTCGGTGCGCGGCCCGAGTTCGGGGTGCTGATCGCCGAACTCGATGGAAAGCCCGCCGGCTACGCCCTGTTTCATCCGACCTGGTCGACCGAGGTCGGCGAGCGCGGCTTCTATCTCTACGATCTCTATGTGCGGGACAGCGCCCGCGGCCACGGCGTCGGGCGGGCGCTGATGCGGGCACTCGCCCGCGCCGCGAAGGAGGAGGGGCGCACCTTCCTCTGGTGGAACTCCAAGGCCTGGAACGAGGAGGCGCGGGCCTTCTACCGCACGCTCGGCGGGATCGAGGAGGAGGTTCGGGCACACGCGCTGTTCGGCGAGGCGTTCGAGCGGCTGGCGGAAGGGTGACGCGCGGCAGTCAGGGAAGGGCGCCGATCGCCCGCACCAGCGAGGGTGTCCATGCTCGGAGCATAAGGGCTCGGCTCGGGCCCTTCCAGCGCCGAGCCACCCTCCTCCTCGGGCTGTTCGCCTGTTCCACCGTGACCGGTCCCTTTGTACGCTCTCTTGGCTGTGGCAAAGGTGAACGAGCCTCGAGGAGCCTCGGCCCAAACGGAGGTTATGCCGCCAGCCTCGCGAGGTCCGGCATTGCGCGCCGGGCGGTCCTGCCGTCCCCAGCCCGCGGCATCCGGCCGGTCATCCGCTTCCTTGCCACTCCTGCACGCCCATCGCCATTGACGTTCGTAATGGTTGCATGAAAGCTTGTATATGTCATGCTATAGGTGGGGTCGACCTGGTGAAGCGCCGCGGCGACGTGCTCGCGGCCATGCAGCGCGACCCCGGCCAGAACCGGCGCCGGGGGGCGTATCGAGAAGAAGAGGGAGGGATATCACCGCCGTGGCGCTGCCCTCGTTCGAGGGCGCTCGGGATCGACGATGAAGGGGAGAATGGTCGGAGTGGCGTGATTCGAACACGCGACCCCAGCGTCCCGAACGCTGTGCTCTACCAGGCTGAGCTACACTCCGATCGCGTGGCCGTGTGTTTAGTGGGGCGAAGGACCTTCGGCAAGCCCTTATTTTCGCTCAATACGCCCGTGCTATGCAGAAATCGAGCAGATCGAGCATGGCCTGCTTCGCCCGGCTGTAGGGGAAGATGGCGAGCGCCTGACGCGCGCGCTCGCCGTATTCCTCGGCGCGTGCGATCGTGGCCTCGATGGCGCCGTGACGGGCGAGGAGTGCCTGCGCCCGCTCGAGATCCTCGGGCGTCTGGTCGAGGTTCTCGAGCGTGCGCCGCCAGAAGGCGCGCTCCTCCTCGTCGCCGCGCGCGAAGGCGAGGAGGACCGGCAGCGTGATCTTGCCCTCGCGGAAATCGTCGCCCACCGACTTGCCCAAGAGTGCCTGCTTCGCATGGTAGTCGAGCGCGTCGTCGACGAGCTGGAAGGCGATGCCGAGATTGTCGCCGTAGGCCGCGAGCGCCATCTCCTCGATCTCGGGCCGGTCGGCGACGACAGCGCCGATCTGGCAGGCCGCCTTGAACAACGCCGCGGTCTTGGCTGCGATGACCTGGAGATAGGCCGCCTCGGTCGTGGCGGTGTCGTTCGCGGTGACGAGCTGATGCACCTCGCCCTCGGCGATCACGGCCGAGGCGTTGGAGAGGATCGCCAGCACCTTGAGGCTGCCGTCGGCCACCATGAGCTGGAAGGCGCGGGAGAACAGGAAGTCGCCGACCAGCACGGGCGCCTTGTTGCCCCAAACCGCATTCGCGGTAGGATTGCCGCGCCTGAGGTCACTCTCGTCGACGACGTCGTCGTGAAGCAATGTCGCGGTGTGGATGAACTCGACGCAGGCGGCGAGCCCGATCTGGCGCGTGCCGCGATAGCCGCAGAGCCTCGCGGCGAGGAGGGTGAGGATCGGCCGTACCCGCTTGCCGCCGGCGGCGACGATGTGCCGGGCAAGCTCGGGGATGAGGCTGATCTCGCTCTGCATCATCTCCAGGATGATGCGGTTGACCTCGTGGAGCTCGCCATCCACGAGCGCTCGGATCTCCTCGAGCTTGTCGGCCGAGCTCTCCGCGGCGACGTGACGGGCGGGCAGAGCGGTCAAGCAGCGTCCTCCTCTCAACGAGCGGTACCGCCCGGTGGCGTCTTGGGTTAAGGCGTAGCTATCACGCGCTCCGGGCTAAGGCAAACCTGCGCCCGTGGCCATCCTAGCACGCAGGCACAAGGCTTTGGTCGAACTGTTTCGCAGCAACGATCCCGTCCACCTCTCCTGGGCGATGGCCATGCTCGAGGCCGAGGGCATCGATTGCCTTCTCGTCGATGCGCACATCAGCGCCATCGAGGGCAGTATCGGCGCCTTCCCGCGGCGGCTCCTCGTGCGCGCGCGGGATCTGGAGCACGCCCGACAGATTCTGGCGCGAGCCGCCGAGGCCGAGCTCGATGATCATCTGCCCGAATGACCCGGATGAAGAGAGGTACAGCGAGGACTCGCTGCTCGGCGGCCGCCTGCGCTTCCTCCAGCCGGTGCGGGGCTATCGGGTAGCCATCGACCCGGTGCTGCTCGCCGCCGCGGTTCCGGTCGGCGGCGGGCCGGAGGAGGTGCTCGATGCCGGAGCCGGCACCGGCGCCGCCGCCTTGTGCCTCGCGGCGCGTGCGCCCGCGGTCCGCGTCACCGGCCTCGAGCGTCAGCCGGAGCTGCTCTCGCTCGCGGTCCGCAACGCCGCCCTCAACGGTCTCGACGAGCGCGTGCGGTTCGTGGCGGGCGATCTCCTGGCCCCCCCGCCGGTGCTGAAAGCGCGCGGCTTCGATCAGGTCATGACCAACCCGCCGTTCCATCCGGCCGGCCGCTCGAGCATACCGCAGGAGGCGACCCGGCACGGAGCCCATCTCGCCGAGGTCGGGATCGGCACCTGGCTGCGCGCCTGCCTCGCCCGCCTGCGGTCCGGGGGGCGCTTGACGCTCGTCCACCGCGCGGATCAGCTCGACGCGATCCTCGCCGCGCTCGCCGGCCGTGCGGGCGACGTCACGATCTGCCCGCTGTGGCCCGATGCCGGGGCGCGGGCGGCGAAGCGGGTGATCGTCGTCGCCCGCAAGGGCAGTCGGGCGCCGATGCGCCTCGCGCGCGGCCTCGTTCTGCACGAGCCCGGCGGGCGGTTCACGCCCGAGGCCGACGCCATCCTGCGCGAAGGATGCGCGCTGCCGCTGTGATCCGTTTTCGTCCCTTCTCTTCGTGAGCGTTTGCCGATGACTCCTTTTCTACGTCTTGCCGCCTTTTGGCGTCGTAAGCCCGTCATCCCGGTCCTCCGGCTCTCGGGTGTCATCGGGCAGATCGGCCTCGTCGGGCGGGGGATGACGCTCGGGAGCCTCGAGCGCGCGATCGATGCCGCGTTCGCCGTGAAGCGGGCGCCGGCAGTGGCGCTTCTCGTCAACAGCCCCGGCGGCTCGCCGGTGCAGGCGGCGCAGATCGCGGGCCGGATCAGGGATCTGGCTGACGAGAAGAAGCGCCACGTCATCGCCTTCGTCGAGGACGTGGCGGCTTCGGGCGGCTACTGGCTCGCCTGCGCCGCCGACGAGATCTTCACCGACGCTTCCTCGATCGTGGGCTCGATCGGCGTGGTCAGCGCCGGCTTCGGCTTTCAGGACGCGATCCGGCGACTCGGAATCGAGCGCCGCGTGCACACGGCGGGCAAGCGCAAGGCGCTGCTCGATCCGTTCCAGCCCGAGCGGCCCGAGGATCTGGCGCTTCTGCAGGCGATCCAGCGCGACATCCACCAGCGCTTCATCGCCCAGGTCCGCGAGCGCCGCGGCGACCGGCTCAAGGGCACGGACGAGGAACTGTTCGACGGGCGGATCTGGACCGGCGCGGCGGCGCTGGAGCAGGGGCTGATCGACGGTCTCGGCGAGGCGCGGGCTACTCTGCGCGCCCGTTTCGGCAAGGAGGTGCGCCTCGTGCCGGTCAACCCGCGGCCGGGCTGGCTGTGGCGGCGGTTGCGTTTCCGCTCCGAGCCTGCGCATATGCTCGAGGAAGCGTTCGCGACGCTGGAAGCGCGTGCGCTCTGGGCGCGCTTCGGTCTCTGAACCTCCGGTAGGAGCCGTGTTCGAGTTGAGTTTCAGCAAGATTCTCCTGACGATTCTGGTGATCGTCGCGGTCTGGCGCGGTCTGCGTCTCTATCACCAGTTACAGAGCCGGCTCGCCAATACCGGCAACCGCGCGACGCCGGCGGCGAAGCCTGCGGGCCGCGCGGCGGCACAGGCGACCGATCTCGTCGAGTGCCCGCGCTGCGGCACCTTCGTGCCCAACGGCACGTTCTGCCGGAGCCGCGAGGAGTGCCGCTACCGCCGGACCTGATCCGGCCCTGGTCGCCTTGACCCTCAAGGTGCGGCTCTTTAAGTTGCGCCGCAGCAAAACCGGCCGAGAACGCGCGCTCGTGGCATCCGAACATCCTCTGAGCTTCCAGGACCTGATTCTTCGGCTCCAGAGCTACTGGGCCGAGCGGGGCTGCGTCATCCTCCAGCCTTATGACATGGAGGTGGGGGCGGGCACCTTTCATCCCGCCACCACCTTGCGGGCGCTGGGACCCGAGCCTTGGAACGCCGCCTACGTGCAGCCCTCGCGCCGACCGACCGACGGGCGCTACGGCGAGAACCCGAACCGGCTGCAGCACTACTACCAGTTCCAGGTGATCCTGAAGCCCTCGCCGCCCGATCTCCAGGAGCTCTATCTCGAGAGCCTCTATGCGCTCGGGATCGATCCGAGCTTGCACGATCTGCGCTTCGTCGAGGACGACTGGGAGAGCCCCACGCTCGGCGCCTGGGGCCTCGGCTGGGAGGTCTGGTGCGACGGAATGGAGGTCTCGCAGTTCACCTACTTCCAGCAGGTGGGCGGGATCGACTGCCGGCCGGTCTCGGGCGAGCTCACCTATGGCCTCGAGCGGCTCGCCATGTACGTGCAGGGCGTCGAGAACGTCTACGATCTCGACTTCAACGGCAAGGGGCAGACCTACGGCGAGGTGTTCCTGCAGGCCGAGCGGGAATATTCGGCGTTCAACTTCGAGGTCGCCGACACCGAGCTCCTGTTCCGGCACTTCGCCGACGCCGAGCGCCACTGCCAGCTCATTCTCGAGCGTGGCCTGGCGCTGCCGGCCTATGATCAGTGCCTGAAGGCGAGCCATCTGTTCAATCTTCTGGACGCGCGCGGTGTGATCAGCGTCACCGAGCGGCAGGCCTATATCGGCCGGGTCAGGGCGCTGGCCAAGGCGTGCGCCGAGGCCTGGCTCCGTTCCCGCGGCCATCTCGCGGGCGAGGGCTGAAATATGGCCGAGCTGCTTTTGGAGCTGTTCTCGGAAGAGATCCCGGCTCGCATGCAGGACCGGGCGCGCGAGGACCTGGCGCGCATCCTGGGCGAGCTGCTCACCGAGTCGGGCATCGCCTTCGAGCGGCCGATCCGGAGCTTCGCGACGCCGCGGCGCCTCGCCGTGGTGGTGGACGGCCTACCGCTGCAGCAGGCCGATCGGGTGATCGAGCGCAAAGGTCCGCGCGCGGACGCGCCGGAGCAGGCGAAGGCCGGCTTCCTGCGCGGGCTCGCCGGCCTCGACTACACGCTGGAAGAGCGCGAGGAGAAGAAGAGCCGCGTCGTCTTCGCGATCGTCCGCGAGCGCGGGCGGAAGGTCGGAGAGCTGCTCGCCGAGCTCGTGCCGCAGGCGGTCCAGCGCCTGCCCTGGCCCAAGTCGATGCGCTGGGGCTCCGGTGATTTCCGCTGGGTCCGCCCGCTCCATGGCATCCTGTGCCTGTTCGACGGCAAGGTCGTGCCGTTCGCGGTGGGCGGCATCGAGAGCGGCGATACGACCCGCGGCCACCGCTTCATGGCGCCCGAGCCGTTCGCGGTGCGCGACTTCGCCGACTATGTCGTGAAGCTGCGCGAGGCGAAGGTGATGCTGGACGGGGCCGAGCGTCGGGCCCTGATCGAGAAGGCCGCGCACGAGCTGGCCGCCGCCGAGGGCTATGTCGTCGAGGACGACCCGGCGCTCCTCGACGAGATCAAGGGGCTCGTCGAGTGGCCGGTGCCGCTCGAGGGCTCGATCGACGAGGCCTTCATGAGCGTACCGTCCGAGGTGCTGGTGAGCACCATGCGGGCGAACCAGAAATATCTGGCGCTCAGGACGAAGGAGGGTGCTTTGGCGCCCCGCTTCGTCGTCGTCGCCAACATGCTGGCCAGAGACGGCGGGGCCGCCATCGTCGCCGGCAACGAGCGCGTCCTGCGGGCACGCCTCTGGGATGCCCGCTTCTTCTGGGAGCAGGACCGGAAGGTCCCGCTCGAGAGCCGGCTGCCGGCCCTGGACAAGATGGTGTTCCACGCCGAGCTGGGCTCGCTCGGCCAGCGTGTCGAGCGGCTCGTGGCGCTCGCAGGCGTCCTGGTGCCGCACGTGCCGGGCGCCGACCGGCTGCTCGCCGAGCGGGCGGCGCTCCTCGCCAAGGCCGACCTCGTCACCGGCATGGTGGGCGAGTTCCCCGAGCTCCAGGGCATCATGGGCGCCCACTACGCCCGCGTGCAGAACGAACCCGAGGCGGTCGTGGCCGCGATCCGCGACCACTACGCGCCGAAGGGCCCGGAGGACCGCTGCCCGACCGCACCCGAGAGCGTCGTCGTGGCGCTCGCCGACAAGCTCGACACGCTCGTGGGCTTCTTCGGCGTCGGCATCAGGCCGACCGGCTCCAAGGATCCGTTCGCACTGCGCCGGGCAGCCTTGGGTGTCATCCGCCTCATCCTCGAGAACCGGCTGCGCCTGCCGTTGCGCGAGGCGTTCGCGGCGGCGCGCGCGGGCTACGGTGCCAGGCTCGAGACCGTGGACGGCCAAGCACTCGCGCAGGAGCTCATGGCCTTCTTCGCCGACCGGCTGAAGGTGCATCTGCGCGAGCGCGGTGTGCGGCACGACCTGATCTCGGCGGCGTTCGCCGTGGCCGAAGACGACGATCTCGTCCGCCTGCTGGCCCGCGTGGATGCGCTGCAGTCCTTCCTCGACACCGACGACGGCCGGAACCTGCTCACCGCCTACAGGCGCGCGAGCTCGATCGTCTCGATCGAGGAGAAGAAGGACGGGCGGCGCTATGTCGGCCACGCCGTCGCGGGCGCTCTCGTAGAGCCGGCCGAGGAGGCGCTCCATGCGACGCTCGAGGCGGCGCGGGCCGCGATCGACCGCTCACTGGCCGCCGAGGATTTCGCCGGTGCGATGGCAGCGCTCGCGGCCCTGCGCGGCCCGGTGGACCGCTTCTTCGACCAGGTGATGGTCAACGTCGCGGAACCCGATCTGCGGACCAATCGTTTGCTGCTGCTCGGCCAGATCCGCTCGGCGCTTGAGCGCGTGGCCGGTTTCTCCCTGATCGAGGATACCGGTCGGGCGGGCGGCTGAGGCGGACGGACCGAGCCTTTCACCGAAGGGCCCGCCTCTTGCTCCCCACGCGAGGCCGGGTACGACGAAGTGGGGACGGATCGACCGTGGGCTCTGCCGGTGGCAGAGCCCCGCCAGCGCGGATGGGTGAGGACCGATGACGAAGTGGGTCTACGGGTTCGGCGGCGGTCGCGCCGAGGGTGACGCCTCGATGAAGGCGCTCCTCGGCGGCAAGGGGGCCAATCTCGCCGAGATGAGCAATCTCGGTCTGCCGGTCCCGCCGGGCTTCACGATCAGCACCGAGGTCTGCACCTGGTTCTACGCCCACGACCGCTCCTATCCGGCGGACCTCGCGGAGCAGGTCGCGGCGGCGCTGAGCACGATCGAGCGCGAACTCGGCAGCCGCTTCGGCGATCCGTCGAGCCCGCTTCTGGTCTCGGTCCGCTCGGGCGCTCCGGTGTCCATGCCGGGCATGATGGACACGGTGCTCAATCTCGGCCTCAACGACCGGACGGTCGAGGGCCTCGCGGCCGCGAGCGGCGATGCGCGCTTCGCCTACGACAGCTATCGCCGCTTCATCCAGATGTACGGCGACGTCGTCCTGGGCGTGGATCACTATCTGTTCGAGGAGGCGCTCGAGGAGGCGAAGCAGGCGCGCGGCGTGCGCTTCGACACCGAGCTCGACGCGGCGGCGCTCGCCGAGCTGGTGCGGACCTACAAGGGGATCGTCGAGAAGGAGACCGGCAGGCCGTTCCCGCAGGACCCGAACGACCAGCTCTGGGGGGCGATCGGGGCCGTGTTCGGCTCCTGGCAGACCCAGCGCGCCGTGACCTACCGCCGGCTGCACAACATCCCGCACGACATGGGCACGGCCGTGAACGTGCAGGCGATGGTGTTCGGCAACATGGGCGACGACTGTGCCACCGGTGTGGCCTTCACCCGCAATCCCTCGACCGGCGAGAAGGCCTATTACGGCGAGTTCCTGATCAACGCCCAGGGCGAGGACGTGGTGGCCGGCATCAGGACGCCGCAGCCTCTGACCCGCGCCATGGGGGCAGCGAGCGGTGCCGCCGGCCGGGCGATGGAAGACGCGCTGCCGCAGGCCTTCGCCGAGCTCGTCGCCGTGTTCGAGCGGCTCGAGCGGCACTATCGCGAGATGCAGGACATCGAGTTCACGATCCAGCGCGGCAAGCTCTACATCCTGCAGACCCGGACCGGCAAGCGTACCGCCCCGGCGGCGCTCAAGATCGCGGTCGACATGGCGAACGAGGGGCTGATCACCAAGGAGGAGGCGGTGTTGCGGGTCGATCCGGCCTCGCTCGACCAGCTCCTCCATCCCACGCTCGACCCCAAGGCCGAGCGCCAGGTGATCGCGAAGGGCCTGCCGGCCTCGCCCGGTGCCGTCTCGGGCAAGGTCGTGTTCAGCGCCGACCACGCCGAGAGGATGGCGGCCGCGGGCGAGCCCGTGATCCTGGTTCGGATCGAGACTTCGCCCGACGACATCCACGGTATGCATGCCGCGAAGGGCATCCTGACCTCGCGCGGCGGGATGACGAGCCATGCGGCCGTGGTGGCGCGCGGCATGGGCAAGGCCTGCGTGTGCGGTGCCGGCGACATCACCATCTCCTACGCCGAGAAGGCTTTCACCGCGAAAGGGGTAAGGGTCGCCGAGGGCGACACGATCACGATCGATGGCGGGCAGGGCACGGTCATGCTGGGCAAGGTGCCGACCGTCGATCCGCAGCTCTCGGGCGACTTCGCGACCCTGATGGAGTGGGCCGACGCCTGCCGCCGGCTCAAGGTGCGCACCAACGCCGAGACGCCGCTCGACGCCAGGACGGCGATCAGGTTCGGGGCGGAAGGCATCGGCCTCTGCCGCACCGAGCACATGTTCTTCCAGCCCGAGCGGATCGTCGCCATGCAGGAGATGATCCTCTCGGACGATGCCGAAGGGCGGAAGAAGGCGCTCGCCAAGCTCCTGCCGATGCAGCGTGCCGACTTCGTCGAGCTGTTCCTGATCATGGGCGACCTGCCCGTGACCATCCGGCTCCTCGACCCGCCGCTCCACGAGTTCCTGCCGCACGACGAGGAGGAGCTCGGCATCGTGGCGAAGGAGGCCGGGGTCGACGTCAAGGTCGTGCGCCGCCGGCTCGCCGAGCTCAAGGAAGCGAACCCGATGCTGGGCCTGCGCGGCTGCCGGCTCGGCATCCTGTTCCCCGAGATCTACGAGATGCAGGCGCGCGCCATCTTCGAGGCCGCGTTCGAGGTCGAGGCCCGGAAAGGCCGGACCGTGGTGCCCGAGGTGATGATCCCGCTCGTGGGTGCGGAGCGCGAGCTGCAGATCCTGAAGGAGCGGATCGACGCCGTCGCGGCCGAGGTCGGCCGGGAGCGGGGCGGCGAGCTGAATTATCTCGTCGGCACGATGATCGAGCTGCCGCGAGCGGCGCTCCGTGCGGGCGAGATCGCGAAGCACGCCGCCTTCTTCAGCTTCGGCACCAACGATCTCACCCAGATGACGTTCGGCCTCTCGCGCGACGATTCCGGCAAGTTCCTCGAGCCTTATCTCCGCGCCGACATCTTCAAGGGCGATCCGTTCCAGACCCTCGATCAGGACGGTGTGGGCGAGCTCATCAAAATCGCGACCGAGCGCGGCCGGGCGGTCCGGCCCGACATCAAGCTCGGCATCTGCGGCGAGCACGGCGGCGATCCCGCTTCGGTGGCGTTCTGCGAACGGGTCGGGCTCGACTACGTCTCGTGCTCGCCCTACCGCGTGCCGATCGCCCGGCTCGCCGCCGCCCAGGCCGCGCTCAAGGCCAAGAAAACGCATTGAGCGCACCCCTGGCATCCTTGCGCGCGGGTGGTAAGGCCGCCCTCGCGCGCGCGCTGGCGCTGATCGAGGCGGCACCCGGCGCCGAAGCGACGCTCGAGCTCCTCGATGCCGCCTGGGGGGCGTCGCGCGCGGAGGTCATCGGCCTCACCGGGCCGCCGGGGGTCGGCAAGTCGACCCTGGTCTCGGCGCTGGTCCGCGCCTGGCGGGCCCGTGGGCGGACGGTCGGCGTCGTCGCGGTCGACCCGTCTTCGAAGCGTACGAAGGGGGCGCTTTTGGGCGACCGGACCCGGATCGACGTCGATCCTCTCGACCAGGGTGTCTTCGTCCGCTCGATGGCCGCGCGCGATCGGCTGGGCGGCCTCGCCGATCTCTGCGCTGCCGCCATGGTGCTGATGCGCTCGGTTTTCGACGTCGTTCTCGTCGAGACCGTGGGTGTCGGCCAGTCCGAGACCGAGATCGCGGAGCTGGTCGACACGGTGCTGCTCGCCGTCCAGCCCGGCTCCGGCGACAGCCTGCAGTACATGAAGGCCGGCATCGTCGAGATCCCCGACATCGCCGTCGTCACCAAGGCCGATCTCGGCGAGCTCGCGGCGCGCACGCGGCGCGACCTCGAGGGAGCGCTCAGGCTGACGCTCGGCCTCGATCCGGGCTGGCGGCCGCCCGTGCTCATGGTCGCGGCACAGGACGGGCAGGGGATCGACGCCCTTGTCGACGCCGCGAGCCGCCATGCCGCGTTCCTGGCCGGGGAGGGACGGCGCGAAGCCAAGCGGAGAGCGCAAGCGCGCCTCTGGCTCGAGCGCTGGGTGCGCGAGGAGTTCGGCCGCCGTGGAGCTGCCCGTGCTGCTGCCGTCCTGCCGGGCATCACGGCCGATCCCTCCGTGTCGCCCTTCCGCTGGCTCGCCCGCACGGCGGCGGCGCTCGAGGCAACCTGATCTCCGGAGCTGCCCGTTGTCCGAGCCCGTCATCGCCGTCGAGCCGCCACACCAGCCCGAGGTCGCCCGTCTGATCGAGGCACTGGACGATTATCTGGGCAGCCTCTATCCGGCCGAATCCAACCACCTGCTCGACCTCGACGCCCTGGCGGCGCCGGACGTCCGCTTCTTCGTGGCCCGGATCGCGGGCAGAGCCGTCGGCTGCGCGGCGCTTCGTCTGGCGGCCGACTACGGCGAGCTCAAGCGGATGTTCGTCCTGCCCGAGGCGCGCGGACGGCAGGTGGGCCGGCGGCTTCTGGCGCGCATCGAGGCGGAGCTGCTCGCCCACGGGCTCGGGATCCTCCGCCTCGAGACCGGCGGCCGCCAGCCCGAGGCGCTCGGGCTCTACCGTGCTGCGGGCTTCGCCGAGCGCGGGCCGTTCGGCGACTATCCCGACGATCCCTTGAGCATCTTCATGGAGAAGAGGCTGCGCTAGGCGCAAGCGCCGGCCGAAATCGCTGCGCGGTGATGCGACGGCGACGCTGCCGTCGTGGCTTTCCTCGAGCATCCATGCTCGGATGTCGTCTTGGCCGGCCGGAAAAGGCGGCATGCGGAGGGAAGACGAAGGATGCCTCTCAGGATCGAGGACTACGCGCTGATCGGTGACTGCGAGACGGCGGCCCTCGTCGGCCGCGACGGCTCGATCGACTGGCTGTGCTGGCCGCGCTTCGACTCCGGCGCCTGCTTCGCGGCCCTTCTCGGTCGGCCGGAGCACGGCCGCTGGCTTGTGGCGCCCGCTGACCCGGACGCCGGGGCGAGCCGCCGCTACCTTCCGGGCACGCTCGTGCTCGAGACCGAGTTCACGACCGAGGACGGCTCCGTCGCGGTCGTCGACTTCATGCCGCTCAGGAGCAGGGTCTCCGACCTGATCCGGCTCGTGATCGGGCGGCGCGGCAAGGTCGAGATGCGGACCGAGCTGATCCTGCGCTTCGATTACGGCTCGATCGTGCCCTGGGTGAGCCGGCTCGAGGACGGGGCGCTGCGCGCCGTCGCCGGCCCGGACATGACGGTGCTGCGGACGCCGGTGCCGCTTCGTGGCGAGGATCTGACCACGCGCGGCAGCTTCACCGTCGCCGAGGGCGAGCGGATTCCTTTCGTCCTGACCTGGGCGCCCTCGCACCTGCCGCCGCCCGGTGCCATCGACCCCGAGCAGGCACTCGCCGACACCGAGGAATTCTGGCGCGAATGGTCCGGGCGCTGCGCACCGGCGGGCCTCTGGACCGAAGCCGTGCGCCGGTCGCTGATCACGCTGAAGGCGCTGACCTATGCGCCCACGGGCGGGATCGTGGCGGCCCCGACCACCTCGCTGCCCGAGCAGCTCGGCGGTCCCCGCAACTGGGACTATCGCCTGTGCTGGCTGCGCGATGCCACGCTTACCCTCCTCGCCCTCATGGGAGCGGGCTACCAGGAGGAGGCCAAGGCCTTTCGCGACTGGCTGGTCCGCGCGGTGGCCGGGAGCCCGGCGCAGATCCAGATCCTCTACGGGCTCGCCGGCGAGCGCCGCCTGCCCGAGCTCGAGCTGCCGTGGCTGCCGGGCTACGAGGGCTCGAGGCCGGTGCGCATCGGCAACGCCGCCCACAACCAGCTCCAGCTCGACGTGTTCGGCGAGCTCATGGACGGGTTGCACCAAGCGCGGCGCATGGGCCTGCCCGGCACCGAAGCCGGCTGGGGGCTGGTCAGAGCGCTGTTGGCGCACCTCGAGAAGATCTGGCACGAGCCCGACGAGGGGATCTGGGAGGTGCGTGGCGGCCGCCAGCACTTCACCTATTCCAAGGCGATGGCCTGGGTCGCCTTCGATCGCGCGCTCCGTATCGCCGAGAGCTTCGGGCTCGACGGCGAGCTCGACCGCTGGCGCGCCGCCCGCACCGCCATCCACGCCGAGGTCTGCGAGCGCGGCTTCGATCCCGAGCAGGGCTCGTTCGTCCAGGCCTACGGCTCGAAGGCTTTGGATGCGAGCCTTCTCCTCCTGCCGCAGGTGGGCTTCCTGCCGCCGGACGACCCGCGCATCCGGGGCACCGTCGCCGCTATCGAGCGCAAGCTGGTCAAGGACGGCTTCGTGCTGCGCTACGACACCACCGAGACCGAGGACGGCCTGCCGCCGGGCGAGGGGGCGTTCCTCGCCTGCAGCTTCTGGCTCGCCGACGCCTACGTGCTCATGGGCCGGGTCGAGGAGGCGCGGACCCTGTTCGAGCGCCTGCTGGGTTTACGCAACGACGTCGGCCTGCTCGCCGAGGAGTACGACACCGACGCACGGCGCCTCGTCGGCAACTTCCCGCAAGCCTTCTCGCACGTGGCGCTGGTCGATACCGCCTACAACCTGAGCCGGGCGGCGAAGCCCGCCGAGCAGCGCGCCGGCCGGGAGGCGCTCCCGGCCTGAAGCCCGCCCCGCATCGCCGGGACGGGATGTCCTCCCGCGGGGGCGGTGCTCCGTTCGTGCTCGCGGCGGATCGCGCTGGGCCATGCGCCGAGCGGATGACGCCGCGCGAGCCGATCGACAACGTGTCACGGTATGGCGATGACGCAATTGGGCGCCGTGACGGGGTCAGCGCGCGGCGAGGTGCCGGCGCAGGAGCTCGACGTTGCGCCGGTTGGCCTTGAAGCCGACGTCGAAGATGTCGCCCAGCACCGGGACGGCGCCCACGGCCACGTCCACCCCGAGATTGGCGAGCATCCGGGCGATCAGGTGGGCCGGGGCGCCGTATCGCCAGGCCTCCAGCACCGGGTAGAGGGCAAGAAGGCCCGTCACGGCGTCGCCGATGCCGGGGACGATCCCGATCAGGCCGTCGAGGCCGATCCGCCAGCGCGTGCCCGGAATCCGGACGGCCTCGTCGAGGAGGAAGGCGAGGAGGTCGAGCCTGCGGAGCGTGTGCTCGATCGAAGACGCCGGGCTGCCGGCGAAGCTGCGCTGGGCCATGCCCGGTCTCCGTCGTCGTGAGCGGCAGCCGAAGGGGCTCGCTGATGACGAGCAAACCGGCCGATGCGACCGGAGGTTCCGGCCGGCCCGCGGAACCCGATCGGCCCCATATCCGTTGCGACCGCCACAGAGCCGTATGGGCGACGATCATGGAAGCCACGACCCGAGCGGGCCCGGATCGGCCGGTCGTGCCGCCGCCGGCCGCCGACGAGCCCCTGGCGGCGGCGAGCGACGTGGCCAGGGAGGAGCTGCGCGAGCTGGGCCTGCGCTACGTCTCCGACGCGATGCCCGGCATCACCCGCCGCCGTGCCGGCAGCGGCTTCGCCTACCGGCAGCCGGACGGCCGGCCGCTCAAGGACGAGGACACGCTGCGCTGGATCAGGCGGCTCGCGCTTCCCCCGGCTTGGCGGCAGGTCTGGATCTCGCCGTTCAGGGACGGCCATCTCCTCGCCACCGGCCGCGACGCCAAGGGCAGGAAGCAGTACCGCTACCATCCGCGCTGGCGCGCCATCCGCGACGAGGCCAAGTTCGACCGCATGCTGGCGTTCGGCCGGGCGCTGCCGCGCATCCGCGCCGAGGTCGAGGCCGAGATGAAGCGTCCCGGTCTCGGCAAGCGCAAGGTGGTGGCGACCGTCGTCCATCTCCTCGAGACGACATTGATCCGGGTCGGCAACGACGAGTATGCCAAGGCCAACAGGACCTTCGGCCTCACCACCATGCGCGACCGGCACTTCAAGGCCGAAGGCAGCCGGCTCCGCTTCAGCTTCCGCGGCAAGGGCGGCAAGCGGCACGTGATCACGCTGAAGAGCCGGCGGCTCGCCCAGCTCGTGCGCCGGATGCAGGAGCTGCCGGGGCAGGAGCTGTTCCAGTACGTGGACGAGGAGGGCAGGCCGCAGCCGATCGATTCCTCGGACGTCAACGCCTATCTGCGCGAGGTCGGCGGCAGCGACTTCACGGCCAAGGATTTCCGCACCTGGGCCGGCACGGTGCTGGCGGCCTGGGCGCTCAGCGAGTTCGAGGCCTTCGACAGCCAGGCCGCGGCCAAGCGCAACGTGACCCAGGCGATCGAGCGCGTCGCGAGCCGCCTCGGCAACACGCCCGCGATCTGCCGCAAGTCCTACGTCCATCCCGAGATCGTGGGTGCTTATCTCGACGGCTCCTTGATCGAGAGCCTGAGGGCCGAGATCGAGGAGGAGCTCCGCCAGGAGCTCGAAGGGCTGGTACCCGAGGAGGTGGCGGTCCTGGTCTTCCTGCAGCAGCGGCTCGCGCACAATGCAGGCAAGGCCGAGAAAGCCGCGGCCTGAGGCGAACCTCCGGCCGTGTGCCGTGTTGCTTCGCGAGACCGCCGATCGAAGGAGCGAGCCATGCCCGGCCAAGAGACCCTTCCGCCGCAAGGCCAGTCGCAGCAGCCCGGCCGCGAAGGCCCGATGCACCCCCAGCCCCGATACGAGCCGCGTTTTCCGGGCTCCGGCCGCCTCGAGGGCAAGGTGGCGATCGTGACGGGCGGCGACAGCGGCATCGGCCGCGCCGTCTCGGTCCTGTTCGCCCGCGAGGGGGCCAAGGTCGTCATCGTCTATCTCGAGGAGAACGAGGACGCGAAGGCCACGGCCGAGGCCGTGCGGCGCGAGGGCAGCGAGTGCCTGACCATGGCCGGCGATGTCGGCGACGAGAGCTTCTGCCAGAAGGTGGCGGAGGAGACCGTCCGCCGCTTCGGCCGGCTCGACGTGCTCGTCAACAACGCCGCCGAGCAGCACCCCAAGGAGAGCCTCGAGGAGATCGGCGCGGCCCAGCTCACCCGCACCTTCCAGACCAACATCTTCGGCTACTTCTTCCTGACCAAGGCGGCCATGCCGCACCTCGGGGAGGGAGGCGCCATCGTCAACACCACCTCGGTGACGGCGTATCGCGGCAGCAGCCATCTCCTCGACTACGCCTCGACCAAGGGTGCGATCGTCGCCTTCACCCGCTCGCTCGCCCAGAACCTCGCCGAGAAGAAGATCCGGGTGAACGCCGTGGCGCCAGGACCGATCTGGACGCCGCTCATCCCCTCGACCTTCCCGCCGGACAGGGTGAAGCAGTTCGGCGCCGACGTGCCCCTGAAGCGGCCGGGTCAGCCCAACGAGGTGGCGAGCTGCCATCTGTTCCTCGCCTGCGACGACAGTTCCTACATGACCGGCCAGGTGCTGCACCCGAACGGCGGCGAGATCGTGGGCGGCTGAGCAGGCGCGGAACCCGCCCACGGCCGTGCCGTTGAGATGGGCCGGCGGCGATGTCCGCCCGCCGGCTCCGTCCACCAAGAGAGGAATCGCCCGCGAATGACCTGGATGCGCAAGCTGACCCTGGCCCTCGTGCTGGCCACCGGCACCATGAGCCTTGCCGCCTGCGAGCAGGAAGGCCCGGCCGAGCGGGCCGGCAAGGCCGTCGACGATGCCGCCGGGAACGCCGGCGAGGCCATCGAGCGTGCCGGCGAGAAGATCCAGGACGAGACCCGGTAGCGAGCCCGCCCGCAGCGCGGGTGGGGAACCGGCGCGGCCGACGGCTCGTTCCGGCGCTGCAGCACCGGAGTTCGCGGACGCCGGCCGCTCACCTTCATCACCGAGAGGAGGCAATCGATGCCCGTCAAGACCGTGCAGGATCTCTTCGTCGACGAGCTGCGCGACATCTACCATGCCGAGAAGCAGATCCTGAAGGCTCTGCCGAAGATGGCGAAATCGGCGCAGCATCCCGAGCTGAGGCAGGCCTTCGAGCAGCATCTGGAGCAGACCAGAGGCCAAGTCGAGCGGCTCGAGCAGGTGTTCGACCAGCTCGACGTCGCCAAGCGCGGCAAGCGCTGCGAGGCCATGGAGGGGCTGCTCGAGGAGGCGCGCTCGACCATGGAGGAGATCGAGGACAACAGCGTCCTCGATGTCGGCATGATCATCAACGCCCAGAAGGTCGAGCACTACGAGATCGCGGGCTACGGCAGCCTCGTGGCGCTCGCGAACCAGCTCGGCCTCAAGGACGCGGCCCAGCTCCTCGAGCAGACGCTGAGCGAGGAGAAGGAGGCCGACAGGAAGCTGAACGAGGTGGCGCTCCGGGTCGCGAACCCGTCTGCCAGAGAAGGCCGGATGCGCGATCCCGACCAGGCCGGCGGCAAGAGCGGCAAGGGCGCTGCCGCCCGCACCTGATCGCCTGCGAGCGAATGCACGGGCGCCGCGGCTCCGGCCGCGGCGCCTGTTTTTCGGCGAGGCGGCCGAGCTCCCCGGCGAGCGAGAGATCCGGCTCGGGTCATGTCACGTATGAAGTGGCTGCCCGATCATGAGACGCGGGGGGGAACGATGGAGCCGGAACGGATCGCGCTTCTGAACGATGAGCCGCCGGCCGAGGGCAGGCGCTATGTCCTCTACTGGATGCAGGCCGCCCAGCGCGCCGCCTGCAACCACGCCCTCGAGCACGCGATCGCGCTGGCCGACCGCCGCCGCGAGCCGCTGCTCGTGGCCTTCGGGCTCATGGACGACTATCCCGAGGCCAATCTGCGCCACTACCGCTTCATGCTCGAAGGCCTCGCGGAGACCGCGGCGAGCCTCGCGGGCCGCGGCATCCGCTTCGTGCTCCGCAAGGGCCACCCGGCCGAGGTGGCGCTCGCGCTGGCGCAGGACGCCTCGCTCGTGGTCTGCGACCGGGGCTATACCCGCCACCAGCGCGCCTGGCGCCGGCAGGTGGCGACCGAGGCCGGCAGGCAGGTGATCGAGGTCGAGGGCGAGGTCGTGGTGCCGGTCGAGACCGCCTCCGCGAAGGCCGAGATCGCCGCCCGCACGCTCCGCCCGAAGATCCTCCGCCTGCGCGAGCATTTCCTGCAGCCGCTCGCGGAGAGCCGTCCGGCCGTGCCGAGCCTCGACCTGCCGGTCCGCGGCGACCTCGATCCCGTGGACGTGGAAGGGAACCTCGCAGCACTCGGGCTCGACCGCTCCGTGCCGCCGACATGCCGTTTCAAGGGCGGCACGGCTGAGGCCAGGGCCCGGCTCGACCGATTCCTCGCCCGCAAGCTCCGCGGCTATCGCGATGCGCGCAGCGATCCCTCGCTCCGGCAGAGCTCGGCGCTCAGCCCCTATTTCCAGTTCGGCCAGATCTCGCCCGTCGAGGTGGCGCTGCGGGTCGTGGCGGCGACCCCGGCGGCTGATCCCGACCGCGCCGCTTTCCTGGAGGAGCTGATCGTCCGCCGCGAGCTCGCCCACAACCTCGTCTGGCACCGCCCGGACGACTACGACCGCTACGAGGGCCTGCCGGCCTGGGCACGGCGCTCGCTCGACCTGCATCGGAACGACCCGCGCCCGCGCACCTACGGCATCGAGGAACTCGAGGCCGGCCGGACGCACGATCGCTACTTCAACGCCGCCGCGCGCGAGATGCGCATCACGGGCTACATGCACAACTACATGCGCATGTATTGGGGAAAAAGGATCATCGAGTTCACGCGCACGCCCGAAGAGGCCTATGCCACGGCGCTGACGCTCAACAACCGGCATTTCCTGTGCGGCCGCGGTCCCAACGCGTTCGCGAACGTGGCCTGGCTCTTCGGTCGCCACGACCGCCCCTGGATGGAACGGCCGATCTTCGGCCAGGTCCGCTACATGAACGACAGGGGACTGCAGCGGAAGTTCGACATCGAGGCTTATGTGCGCTGGACCGAGCGGCTGGAGGAATGATGCCAACGGCTCTGGATCTCGACCGCCGGGGCTCATCGCTCTTCCCCTGACGCCGTGGCTATGGCTCTCTGCCGTCTTCTCGCAAGGGGAGAGCCGATGGCAGTGGCGGTGACACGGCAGGTGCCGGGCGCGGATGATCCGTGCCGGAAGGCGGCGTGCTGCCGAGGCAGCACGCCGCATGCTCGCCTTGGCGCTGGTCGTGGCGGGCGCCTCGCGGGAGGATGCGGCCCGCTCTGCCGGAATGGACCGGCAGACGCTGCGGTCGATCGCGCCACGGGCGGCGGGTGCGCCGGGCCGAGCGCGATCAGGGGCCACGCGCCGGCCTGACCACCGACGAGCGCGAGCGCCCGAAGACGCTCGCGCGCGAGAACCGCGAGCTGCGCCGGGCCAACGAGATCCTCAGGAAGGCATCGGCGTATTTTGCGGCGGCGGCGCTCGACTGCCGCCCGAGCCATGGTCGCGTTCATCGACGCGCACCGGGGGACGTACGGGGTCGCGCCGGTCTGCAGGGTGCTGCCGATCGCCCCGTCGACCTACCACGCCCATGTCGCCCGGCGCGCCGATCCCGCCAAGGCGTCGGCACGTATGCGGCGAGACCAGATCCTCGGCGGGCACGTCCACCGGGTCCGGGGGGCGGACTTCGGCGTCCACGGCGTGCGCGAGATCTGACGGCGGGAGGGCGTCGCCCGTCGCACCG